>JBQCDV010000069.1:0-30297 GCA_051960855.1 Actinomycetales bacterium | reverse complement strand
CCGAAGCTCCCCGACGGCAAGGACTTCATCAACACCGGCACCACGCTCGTGACCGCGAACCCGCTGCCTGGCCTCGACAGCCAGAAGCCGGAGGAGGCCGCGCAGAAGTGCTGGGGCGGCAACAGCTAGCCGTTCCCCTCCCGCACCCGGCTCGCCACCGTCGGCCGCCGATCGACTTCCGAACGGCGCCGCGGTGGCGCGCCGAGTGCGCGACCACCTCCGACTCCACTGCACGCGCCTCGAGAAGGTGACTCAGCATGAGCCAAGCCGTCGACACCCCCACGTCGGCCGATCACGTCTTCACCCAGAAGCCCTCCGCCGCTCGCAAGGTGCACGACGTCCTCCACCGGATGCCGGCCCTGAGCCCACTGATCGTGCTGGTCCTGGCCGCCATCGTCTTCAGCCTGCTGAACGACCGCTTTGCGGCGCCCGCCACCATTTCGCTGCTGCTGCAGCAAGCAGCCGTCGTCGGCTCGCTCGCGGTGGGGCAGACGCTGATCATCCTGACGGCCGGCATCGACCTGTCCATCGGCGCCATGCTCGTGCTGTCCTCGCTGGTGATGGCGAAGCTGGTCCAGGAGGGCGGCGTCCCGCCGTTCCTCGCCTTCGTCGTCGGCTTCGTCGTGGCCGTGCTGGCCGGTGTGGTCAACGGCGTGCTCGTCACGAAGCTGCGTCTGCCACCGTTCATCGTCACCCTGGGGACGCTGAGCATCTTCACGGCCATCAGCCTGATCTACGCGCAGGGGACGACGATCCTGCTGCAGTCAGACAGCTTCCTCACCCTGACCGGCAACGTCATCCGGATCGGGTCGTTCAACATCACCATCGGCGTCATCTTCATGCTGCTGCTCTACGCCGGCTTTGCCTTTGCGCTGCGGCAGACGTCATGGGGGCGGCACCTCTACGCGACCGGTGACGACATCGAGGCGGCACGCCTGGCCGGTATCCGCACCAACCGTGTCCTGCTGAGCGCCTACGTCGTCGCCGGTGCCGTCGTCGGCATCGCGGCGTGGATCCTCATCGGACGCATCAACGGCGCCGATCCGAATGCAGGGCTCAACGCCAACCTGACGAGCATCACGGCCGTCGTCATCGGCGGCACGAGCCTCTTCGGTGGCCGAGGAGCCGTGGTCGGCTCCCTTATCGGCGCGCTGATCGTCCAGGTCTTCCAGAGCGGTCTGGCGCTGATCGGCGTCAACCCCAACTACCAGGTGCTGGCCGTCGGTGTCCTCGTCATCGTCGCAGTGGCCGCCGACCAGTGGATCCGGAGCGTGAAGTCGTGACCACCCCCGTCCTCGAAGCCCGCAACCTCGTCAAGACCTTCGGCTCCGTCGTCGGTCTCGCCGGCGTCGACCTCGAGCTCTACCCCGGCGAGGTGCTGGCGGTCATCGGCGACAACGGCGCCGGCAAGTCCACCCTCATCAAGTGCCTGTCAGGCGCGATGATCCCGGACTCGGGTGAGCTGCTTGTCGATGGCAAGCCGGTCCACTTCCGCAGCACCCGCGAGGCCCGCGCCGCCGGCATCGAGACGGTCTACCAGACCCTCGCGGTGGCTCCGGCTCTGGACATCACGAGCAACCTTTTCCTCGCCCGCGAGGAGCGACGCCCCGGCGTTCTGGGATCGGTCTTCCGGATGCTGGACAACGGCAAGATGCGCCGCGAGGCCAAGGGTCACATCGACGACCTGGGCATCAGCACGCTGCAGAACATCAACCAGGCGGTCGAGACGCTGTCTGGTGGCCAGCGCCAGGCAGTCGCGGTCGCCCGCGCGGCGGCGTTCGGGGGCAAGGTGGTGATCCTCGACGAGCCCACCGCGGCCCTCGGCGTCCGCGAGAGCGGCCAGGTGCTGCGCCTGATCGAGGACCTCAAGCAGCGGGGACTGGGCGTCATCCTCATCAGCCACAACATGCCGCACGTCTTCGAGGTCGCCAACCGCATCCACATCCAGCGGCTCGGCCGGTCCGCCGGGGTCATCACGCCGGACTCGCACACGCCCACGGAAGCGGTCGCCATCATGACCGGCGCGACGACGCTGGCCGACACACCCGGTTCGGCCTCCGCCAGCGCGCGGTGATGCGATCCTCACGGCTGTGACCCTGATGTCGACGACAGCCAGGCCCGCAGCCGACGTCCCGGGTGCTGAGGCGGCCGACGCCCGTCCCCGCGAGCGCCCGACGATGAAGGACGTCGCCGCGCTCGCGGGTGTCAGCCTCAAGACGGTCTCCCGCGTGGTCAGCGACGTCCCGACGGTCGCACCGGAGCTCGCCGAGAAGGTGCGGGCAGCGGCGGACAAGCTGGGCTACCGGCCCAACCTCACCGCCTCGCACCTGCGCCGCAGCGACCGGCGCACCAACTCCGTGGGGCTGCTCCTGGAGGACGTCAGCAACCCGTTCTCAGCCGCCGTGCACCGTGCGGTGGAGGACTTCTTCCGCGGTCAGCATGTCCTGGTGCTCGCCGGCAGCCTCGACGGCGACCCCGCACGGGAGCGGGAGCTGACGCGGCGTCTCATCGACCGCCGCGTCGACGGCCTCATCGTCATGCCTGCCGACGGCGACCATCGCTACGTCATCAGCGAGCAGCTGGCGGGGACGGCGTTCGTCTTCATCGACCGTGAGCCTTCACCGCTGCTGGCCGACACAGTCGTCTCCGACAACCTGCCGGCCGCGCGCGCCGCCGTCCAGCATCTGCTGCAGCACGGGCGCCGCCGCATCGCCTTCCTCGGCGACGACCTGTCGGTGGCCACCGCCGCCGCTCGTTTCGCCGGCTACCGCGAAGCTCTCACCCACGCCGGCATCGGCCTCGACGAGTCGCTGGTGCGGCACGGGCTGCGCAACGCCGAGCAGGCCCGAACGGCGGCCGCGTCGCTCCTCGACGACGTCGGCAGCCCCGGCGCGCCGGATGCAATCTTCGCCAGCCAGAACCTCGTCACCGTCGGCGCAATCGAGGCCTTGCACCATGCCGGGGTGCAGCACCAGGTGGCCCTGGTCGGCTTCGATGACGTGCCCCTCGGTGCCCTGCTGCGTCCGGGCGTGACGGTGATGGCGCAGCAGCCCGGCGAGATCGGACGCCTCGCAGCCGAGCGTCTCGCTGCCCGTCTTGCCGGCGACAGGAGCGCGCCGCGCGTCTACACCGTGCCGAGCCGTCTCGTCGTCCGCGGCTCGGGGGAACTACCTGCACCAGCCTGACCCCGCCCGTCACTCCCCTGCGCCACCAGCACCCCTCCGCACCTGTCGCGTTCGGAGCTGTTGGTCCTCCGCACGCAAGGTGTTGGAGTTCTTGCACGCCAGGACGTGTATCAGCTCGGACAGCTCTCTTCGACAGCGTGTACCAGCACCAACAGCCCTGCATCTCCGGCGGCGGCCACAGCGCACACAGCAGTAGCCGAAGGCTCGAACGCAGCACACCTGCTCCCCGTATGGTGCTGCGATGGCCATCGCGCGCTTCCCCACCCTCGTCATCGACTGCCCCGACGCCTCGGCGCTCGGGCGGTTCTACGGGCAGCTGCTCGACTGGACAGTCGAGGACCGGGGCGACTGGACCGAGGCGAAGTCCGACTACGGGCCGATGCTGTGCTTCCAGCAGGTCGAGGACTACACGCCGCCGCGGTGGCCGTCGCAGGAGGTGCCTCAGCAGATGCACCTCGACGTGGTGGTCGACGACCTCGACGCGGCGGAGGCGGCGGTCATCGAGCTCGGTGGGACCAAGCACGAGCACCAGCCAGGCGAGACGTTCCGGGTGTTCCTCGACCCGGCCGGCCATCCCTTCTGCCTCTGCCTGAGCTGACGCCCAGCACGCGCCTGAGCTGACGCGCAGCACCCGTCCGACTCGGGTCCGCTCGGTGACCGGTGTCGAGATGGGTCACTGGCGACAGCTCTGGACGCGGATCCCGCGTCGCCTCTGACCCATCCGCGCCCAAGCCAGGCGAGAGCTTGATTACTCCCAGCGAGAGACGCCACGCCCCGTGCGCCGGCGGCGTCGCGTCACCACGAGGTCCACCAGCGCGCCGGCGCCGAGCAGGAGCAGGACGATCCCGAGTGCTCCCAGGCCGACGATGAGAGCCACGATGCCAAGCCCGACGCAGACCAGGGCCGCGTCGCCTGCCAGAGCCGCCCGGAGGTCCAGGTCCCTGTGGGCCCGCGAGTGCTCCCTCACGTCGGCCCACTACCCGCGCGCCGGTTCTCCGTAGCGTCGCGACACCCACGAGGATGCCCACATGCCAGCAGTCCGGTCGCTGCGGTCGCCCGCCGTCCTGCGCGAGGAGCCGCAGTACCGCCTGCTGTTCGGCGGCCAGATGCTGTCCATCCTGGGCGACCGGGTGACCAGCGTCGTCCTGCCATTTGCCGTGCTCAGCATCGGCGGCGGCGTCACCCAGGTGGCACTGGTGTCAGCCGCCCAGTTCCTGCCCTTCGTCGTGCTCGCGCTGCCGGCAGGCGTGTGGGCCGACCGCGCCGACCGCAAGCGCATCCTCATCGCCTCCGACACGGCACGACTGGTCACCCAACTCTGCGCCGGGCTCCTCCTGATCACCGGCCACGCGACCGTCGGTGTCCTCGCCGCCCTCGTCGCGGTCTACGGGGCCGCCGACGCCTTCTTCGCACCGGCGTTCACCGGACTGCTGCCCGCGACCGTCCGACCCGAGAACCTCCAACCCGCGAACGCCCTGCGCGGCCTGAGCTACTCCGTCGGCTCCATCGCCGGTCCGGCCCTGGCCGGGCTGCTCGTCGCGCTTGGTGGGCCCGGAACGGCGCTGCTGTTTGACGCGGCGACGTTCGTGCTCTCGGTGGGGCTGCTCGTCCCCCTGCGTCCGCGCGTGGGCGTGGCAGCAACCGACAGCGCCATCGACCTCGCCACGGCGGCCGCGGGCGCCGGCGCCGATGTCGCGATCGGCACCGCCGCCGAGACCAGCACGGGCGCCGAGACCAGCACCCACTTCTGGGCCAGCCTGCGCGCCGGGTGGGCGGAGGTGCGGCGCCGTTCGTGGGTGCTCGCCTTCCTGGCCGCCATGGCGGCCTACCACGCGATCGTGCTGCCATCGGTCTTCGTGCTCGGACCGGTCATCGCGCAGACCACGATGCAGGGCGCGACGTCGTGGGCCATCGTGACGACGGGTTTCGGCATCGGCGCGGTGCTCGGGGACCTGCTCCTGCTGCGATGGCGGCCATCGCACGCCCTGCGCGTAGCAAGCCTGATGCTGATCGGAGCGTCGTGCCAGGCCGTCTTCATCGGCAGCGGCCTGGGCGCGTGGGCGATAGGTGGTCTCGAACTGCTGGCGGGGGTATGCGTCACAGCGACATTTACTCTGTGGGAGACGTCCCTGCAGGAGCACATCCCGAGCGGGGCGCTGTCACGGGTCTCCAGCTACGACTACCTCACCACCACGGGGGTCATCCCGCTGGGCAACGTCGTCGTGGGGACGGTGAGTGCGGCCGTCGGGCTGCACCCCACTCTGGTCGCCATGAGCGTCATCGGCGTCCTCGCCTCAGCGGCGGTCGCCACGGTGCCGGCGGTGCGGGCGCTGCCCCGCGGGGCCGCGACCATAACGTCGGAGGAGCCGGCGGACGGGAGCGACATCCATACGTAGAGCAATTTCTTATTTGAGTATTACCTCACACCGGCGACCCGGGCACTGTGGGGCGCGAAATTGCCGGAATTTGACGTCGCTGTCCGCTCCTCGAGCAGGGCGTCCCGCTGGTCGTCGCTCACACTCGTCGAGACCGATCGGGACACCGACGTCTCGTCACCGGCCCGCGAGTCGTTGAGAGCGTGAAGTGCTTGTGCTGAACCAAATCCGACGACTGCGGCGGCAACGGCGAGACCGGCGACGGAGACGTGCAGTCTGCTCATGGCAGAACTCCTTCTACCCCCGTAAAGCAGGTAGGCAAGACGGAACGTAGTCGCGCCGGTCCGATCCTGGAAGATATCTCGGCGATGCCTTGTGTTGATATTTGATGCCGCTCGGCAGGGCTGGGAAGCCCTCCCGCAGTGACGGCGGGAACCGTACTTCCGGAGTCAGGACCGGCGCTGCTGCCAGTCACCGACAGCCGCCAGACGCCGCCGCTGCTGGACCGCAGCAGCGGCATCGAGGTCACCACCGCGCTGCTCGAGCTGGGCGGCGACCCTCTCCCGGTGCTCGACCGGCTTGGCATCGTCGTACTTGAACTTCGCCTCCACCCGCAGGATCGCCAGGCGGATCCCCCGGATGCCGGGCAGAAGCCTTGCGTACGGCGGCTCCTCGGTCGCCACTGCGGCGTGGCTGCCTTCCGGCTGGAAGTCCCCCAGCTGAGCTACCAGGATCTCCGCCTTGCCCTCCGGGTCGTCGACCACCGTCGGACGACACACCAACTCCACCGCCGCGTAGTAGCTGGTCGGCACACCGTCCTCCGGTGGCACATCAGGCGCATTCCGCCAGTAGCCGGGGATGTAGGCGTAGTCGCCGTAGAAGACGACCCGTACCTCGTCGGCCGCCTGGAGGTGGGGCCAGACCGGGTTGGGACGGGCGAGGTGCATCAACAGCTCGTCGCCGGCCACGGTCAC
Source organism: Actinomycetales bacterium (assembly GCA_051960855.1). Lineage (GTDB taxonomy): Bacteria > Actinomycetota > Actinomycetes > JAJZTN01 > JAJZTN01 > JBQCDV01. Next base: position 23,763 of record JBQCDV010000069.1, on the reverse strand, counting down.
GTGTGACGGCAGCACGAACGGCGCCTGGGACGGGTCGAGGTTGTTGACCGCGAGCACGCCAAAACGGGGGCTCGCCGCCAGCCACGCGCGCCACTCCGCCTCGTCGACAGCGGCGTCCCACGGGTGGATGAGCATCTGGTCCTCCTCGACCGACACCGACGACGTCGGGCCAAGTCTCCCCTGCCCGCGCTACCGCCAACGAAGATGGGTCAGAGACGACAGCCGCAGGAGCCCGATCCGTGTCGCCACTGACCCAAACGGGCCTGAGTAGGGCGGGACGATGAGCGTCACAGCGACCGCAGATACCCGACAATCGGGATGCGGTGGAAGCCGAGCGACTCATACAGCCCCCGTGCGGCCGCGTGGAAGTCGTCCCCACCGGTGAAGAGCCCGACAAAGCGGTAGCCGGCCCGCCGCAGTTCGGTCATCGCATGCTCCATCAGCGCAGACCCGACGCCGCCACGCCGCGCTGCGTCGTTCACGGCGAGGATCACGATCTGCGCGTGCTGTGGCCGCTCGTCCGGCGCCCACGCGACATAGCCGACCACGCCGCCCTCACCGTCGACGGCGACGGCGACCTGCTTGCCGTCCTGCGGCCGGTGCAGCCCTGGCACCAGGTCGCGGTAGTCCTGCTCCCACTGACCATGCTGGTGCTCGATCAGCTCACGCTCGTGCTGGACCATCGCGGGGAACGACTGCTCGTAGAACGGCCGGAACGTCTCAATCGTCAGGGCCAGCACGTCCTGCAGGTCGCTCTCCTGGTAGGGACGGATCTCCACCTCGCCTCACTCTCCTCGACGTCGGCAGGCGCCGCCCAGCAGGTCCCCTCGTAGTCTCCCACCCGTGAACGTCGCCGCGGTGGTGCAGGCCGTGGGGCTGTTCGCCGTCACCAACGTCGACGACTTCGTTGTGCTGACACTGTTCTTCGGTCGATCTCACGGCGGGACGGAGACCGCTCGCATCGTGGTGGGGCAGTACGTCGGCGTCACCGCGATCGTCGCCGCCTCCCTCGCGGTCGCCCTCGGGGCGCGCCAGCTGCCGGCGTCGGTCATCGCATACCTCGGGCTGCTGCCCCTGGCTCTCGGCGTCCACGCCGCGTACTCGCGGTGGCGGCGACCCCGGCACGCCGGTGACGCAGTGAGCCGTGGCGACCAAGGCGTGGGCGGAGCCGGCCGCACAGCGACGGCAGTAGCCGCGGTGACACTCGCAAACGGTGGGGACAACGTCGGCGTCTACGCGCCCGTGCTCGCCCTCGCATCCCCCGCAGCCTGCTCGGCTACGCGCTGGTGTTCCTCGTCCTCGTCGGCGTCTGGTGCGCGGCGGCCTTTGCTCTGGCACGGCACCCACGGGTTGCGCCGCTGCTGAGTCGCTGGGCCGACGTCCTGCTGCCGGTTGTGCTGATCGTCCTCGGCCTCGTCATCCTCGTCGACGGCCAGGCCTTCGGGCTCTAGCACCGGGGCTGGCGACAAGCGGGCGTTCAGTCGTCGTCGAGGTCGAGGGGTGCGCCCGTTCTCAAAGACCGGATGACATCCCGCAGCAGTCGCAGCGCCCCGACGGCGATGACCGCGGCGATGAGGACGGACAGCGCCGAGTCCAGCCAGGAGAGGCCGCCCGTCAGGAAGATGATTAGCCCCGAGACGGCCACGGCAGCCGAGGCCAGAGCATCGGAGACCGTGTCGAGGAGCACCGAGCGCATGTGCAGGTCCTCCTCGCCGGCGTCGGTCCCGAGGACGAAGACGCCAGCGACCATGACGGCCGCCGTGATGGCGCTGACGATGAGGACCGGCAGGCCCTGGATCTCCGGGGTGCCGGTGACCAGTCGCCGCACGCCCTCCGCGAGGACCACGATGCTGACCACCAGCAGGGCGAGCCCGTTGACCCCGGCCACGAGCGTCGGTGCCTTCGACTGCTCCCCCACTCGGTCGCGGATCTGGACAGCCAGGATGCCGAGGGCGATCGCGGTCGAGTCGGCCACGTAGTCGCCGGCGGCGGCGAGCACTCCGAGGGAGTGAGCGGTGATGCCGACCACGACAAGCGCCACGATCATCGCCGCGTTGAGCGCCAGCAGGATCACGAGCCGTCGGCGCTGGCTCCGGTTGCGCTCGGTCGGCGAAAGCCCTGGCTCAACACGCACCCGCCCACGCTAACGGGCACTCGCGGGAGGACCGCCGCCCGTCGCCGCCCGAGATGGGTCACAGACGACAGCTGTCTGAGTCGTCTCGTAGCCTGGTCGCCGTGAGCGAGGAGGCTGGCGCCGCAGGATTCATGGGCTTCCCGCCGGAGGCCTTTGAGTTCTACGAGCAGCTGACGGCGGACAACTCCAAGACCTGGTGGCAGGCCCACAAGGACGACTACGAGACCTACATCCGACGACCGCTGCTGGCACTGACGGCCCAGCTGACCGAGTTCGGCACGGCCCATCTCTTCCGCCCCTACCGGGACGTGCGCTTCTCGCAGGACAAGTCGCCGCTGAAGGACCACCAGGGAGCCTTCATCGGAGTGGAGGACGGCGTCGGCTACTACCTGCAGGTGTCGGCGGCGGGGGTGATGGTCGCCGGCGGCTGGTACTCCCCGCAGGGCGAGCAGCTTGCTCGTTTTCGCGCACTCATCACGTCTGGCCACGCGGGACACGTCCGCGGCCTCATCGGGACCCTCGAGCGGCAGGGCTGGACGGTGGACGGGCAGCCGCTGAAGACCCGGCCCACAGGCGTCGACCGCGACCACCCTGACCTCGACCTGCTGCGGTTCCGCGCGTTGACGGCAGCGAAGCATTACGTCAGCGAGTCCTGGCTGGCCACACCGGCGGCCCTGGCGGGGATTCGCGCCGACTGGAAGCAGATCGAGCCGCTCGTCGAGTGGCTCGGGGACCATGTGGGACCGGCGCAGGACCCGGCCCTCGAGCCGCGGGACTGACAGATTGAAGGGAAGTCAGCACATGACGACGACACGCCTCCCCTGGCTCGACCTCCCCTCCCACCGGTCGTGGCTCGCCCAGGAGTCCCAACGGCTGCTGTCTTTCGCCGAGCGCTCCGCACATCCGGCCGGTGGGTTCGCCTGGCTCGACCTGCACGGCACTCCCCTGCTCGACCGCGACATCGAGACGCTGATCACCGCCCGCATGACGCACTGCCTCGCGCTCGGCGACCTGCTTGGTCGGCCCGGCTGCGGGGCCCTGGTCGACCACGGCGTCCGCGCGCTGCAGACCCGGCTGCGCGACCCCGAGCACGGTGGCTGGTTCGCCAGCGTCGGGCCGGCCGAAGGCGACGGCCCGGTGCTGGCAGACAAGCGGGCCTACGAACACGCCTTCGTCGTCCTGGCCGCCTCCTCGGCTACAGCTGCCGGGCGACCCGGCGCGGCCGAGCTGCTCGACGCCGCGCTCACCGTTGTCGAGCAGCGCTTCTGGCGCGAGGACGACGGCATGGTCGTCGACGTGTGGGACAGGAGCTGGTCGCAGCTCGAGCCCTACCGCGGCATCAACGCCAACATGCACACGGTCGAGGCGTTCCTGGCAGCCGGCGACGTCACACGCGACACCGTCTGGCACCAGCGGGCGCTGCGCATCGCGGCGCGGTCCATCCATGACTTCGCGCGGGGCAACGGCTGGCTGCTGCCCGAGCACTTCGACGAGCAGTGGCTGGCGCTCCCCGACTACAACCGGAACGACGCCGCGCACGCGTTCCGGCCGTATGGGGCGACCCCGGGGCACTGGCTGGAGTGGGCACGGCTCTGCCTGCATCTGCGCGCGACCCTCGGCGACTCCGGGCCCGCGTGGCTGCTCGACGACGCGGTCGCACTCTTCGACACCGCCGAGCGGGTCGGCTGGGCGGCGGACGGTGAGGAGGGCTTCGTCTACACGGTCGACTGGGACGGGCAGCCGGTGGTGACCGAGCGCCTGCACTGGGTTGCCTGCGAGGCGATCGGTGCGGCGGCGGCGCTCTACGACGCCTCTGGCGAGTCGCGCTACGACAGCTCCTACCGCCGCTACTGGGACCATGCCGCCCGCCGCTTCCTCGACCGCGAGCACGGCTCCTGGTGGCATGGCACCACTCCCGACGGCGCCCCGTCCACGGACGTGTGGTCGGGCAAGCCGGACGTCTACCACGCCCTGCAGGCCACGCTGGTGCCCCGCCTGCCCCTGACTCCGAGTCTCGCGATCGCCCTCGCGCACGGACAGCTGCGGATGTAGCCACGCGGGGACTGGCGAAGTAATACCGATTAGTCAGGCGGAGTAGCGGCACCAAAGCGATACCGTGCACCGGTGACGGAGCGACCGAAGCGTGTGACCCAGGGCGAAGTCGCGCGCATCGCCGGTGTCTCCCAGGCCATGGTGTCCTTGGTCCTCAATGGCTCCGACAGCGTGCGCATCACTCCCGAGACCCGCAAGCGCGTGCAGGACGCCTTGCGCGAGACCGGTTACACGGTCGACATCCTCGGACGCCGCCTGCGCGGCAAGGGCAACCGCATCCTCGGCGTTTTCACCTATGAGTCCGTCTTTCCCACCGGCACGGGCGACTTCTACGGCCCCTTCCTCGTCGGCATCGAGGAGGAGGCGGAGGCCCAGGGATACGACCTGCTCCTCTTCACCAGCCCGGGCCGGCGACAGGGCCGGCGATCGGTCTACGAGCAGGGGTCCAACCGGCTCGGCATCGCCGACGGCTGCATCCTGCTCGGACGCCACACCGACCGCGACGAGCTAGCGCGGTTGGTCGAAGAGAGGTTCCCTTTCGTCTTCATCGGGCGACGCGAGTCCCCCTCCGGTCCGGTCAGTTATGTCGGAGCCGACTACTCGTCCGCCACGGCCGAACTCTACGAACGCCTGTGGTCGCTGGGACATCGACGGATTGCCCTTGTCGGCTTCGGCGAGGAGAGTGAGCCGACCGCCGATCGACGCGCTGGCTATCTCGCGGCCAGCCGCCGTCACCGCAAGAGCCCCCTCGTCCTCGACGTGGACGACCCGGTCGCCGTTCTGGCGTGCCTGCAGCAAGACGGCGCCACGGCAGCGCTCGTTGAGACGACCGAGATGGCCGAGGCGATCCGGACCGTCGGAGCGGAGACGGGACTGCGAGTCCCGCAGGACGTCTCGATCGGGGTCCTGGGTGACACCGACCCCACTCAGACGTCGCGCGCCGCCCGCTCGGCGCAACCGCGCGTCAGCGTCAACGAGGTCGACTGGTCGATGTTCCGCATTCCTCGGCGGCAGATGGGGATCTCAGCAGTGCGCCTGCTGGTCAACCTGCTCTCGGGCGAGCGGAGCATCGAGGACGCCCAGGTGCTTCTCCCCTGCGAGGTGGTTGCCGGCGCCACCATGGACTCGCCCGCAAACTGAATTTCGCCGAAACCGTTGACGACGAGGCGCTGTCCTCCTACTGTCCTCCCTAATACGTATAACCGGAGGAACAGTGGCGGAGCTTCACACCGATGTACTCGTCGTGGGCGGCGGCTTGGGCGGCGTCGCCGCGGCCCTTGCCGCGGCCGAGCACGGCGCTCGCGTCATCCTGGTCGAGGGTGACCGGTGGCTGGGAGGGCAGCTGACGGCGCAGGCCGTCCCGCCCGACGAGCACCCCTGGGTGGAGATGTTCGGGGTGACGGCTACCTACCGGCGGCTGCGAGACGAGATCCGGCGCTACTACCGGAGGCACTACCCGCTGACTCCGGCCGCACGACGCGCGCCGTCGCTCAACCCGGGTGCCGGGCTGGTCAGCCGCCTATGCCACGAGCCTCGCGTCGCGGCAGCGGTCATCGACGCGATGCTCGCGCCGACCCGCAGCACCGGCAGGCTCACGGTCCTGCAACCGTTTCGGGCAGAGTCAGTGACGGTGGACGGCGACCGCATCCACGCCGTGGCGCTGGTGCCCGACGGCCTGCACGCGCCACACAGTGCCCTGGCAGAGCGCGTGGTGGTGCAGGCCCGCTACGTCGTGGACGCGACGGAAACCGGGGAGCTGCTTCCCCTGGCCGGCGCGGAGTACGTCACCGGCGCCGAGTCCCGAGACGACACTGGTGAGCCGCACGCGAAAGAGCGAGCGGAGCCACTCACGATGCAGGCAGTGTCGTGGTGCTTCGCGATGGACCACGTCGACGGCGACCACACCATCGACCGGCCGGCGACCTACGACTACTGGCGCTCGCTGCAGCCGCCGGTGTGGCCCGGGCCCCTGCTGTCCTTCACCTGGCCCAACCCGCGCACCCTCGAGCCCTCCCACGGTTGGCTCTCGCCGAACCCCGACGACGACCCGCTTCTCGTCGATGCCGACCAGAGCAAGGACCCGGGGACCGACGACCTGTGGCGCTTCCGGCGGATCGCAGCCAGGCGCCAGTTCGAGCCAGGCAGTTACGCGAGCGACATCACGCTCGTCAACTGGCCCATGATCGACTATCTCGAAGGACCGCTCTTCGAGGTCTCCGCAGACGAGGCGGACAAGCACCGCGCCGCCGCGCGTGAGCTCGCCCTGTCCGCGCTGTACTGGATGCAGACGGAGGCCCCTCGCCCCGATGGCGGCACGGGCTTCCCGTCCCTCCGGCTGCGCGGAGACCTCCTCGGAGGCCGCGACGGACTTGCGCAGGACCCCTACATCCGGGAGTCCCGGCGCGTGCAAGCGGTCACCACCGTCCGGGAGCAGGACGTCTCCCTGGCGATCCGCGGCGCCCACGGCGCGACCCGCTACGAGGACTCGGTCGGCGTCGGCATGTACCGCATCGACCTGCATCCCTCGACCGGTGGCGACACCTACCTCGATGTCGCCTCGACACCGTTCCAGATCCCGCTCGGCGCCCTCCTGCCCGTGCGAATGACCAACCTGCTACCAGCGGCCAAGAACATCGGCACCACCCACATCACGAACGGCGCCTACCGGCTGCACCCCGTGGAGTGGAACATCGGCGAAGCGGTGGGGACCCTGACCGCGCACTGCCTGACACACAGCACCACCCCGCACGCGGTGCACTCCTCGCCGGAGCGCCTGCGTGACTTCCAGCGCGACCTCATCCGACGCGGCGTCCAGTTGGACTGGCCCGCCGTCCGCGGCTACTGACCTCCCCACCCCCGTCCAGGAGAAACGATGCGCACTCCCCGTCCACGAGCCCGGCTCACCACGGTCGCCCTCGCCCTTGCGGCTCTCAGTGCTGCGACTCTGTCCGCATGCTCGAGCGGCAAGGCTGCCGACGCCGCCAACAGCGACACGAAGGTCTCCCTCCGGATGACCGTCTGGAGCAACGACCCGACGCAGAACGCCTTGTTCAACAGCATCGCCGCCGACTACCACAAAACCCACCCTGAGGTCACGTCGATCACGTTCGACTACATCCCCGTCGACAACTACACGACCGCCCTGACGACGCAGGTCGCCGGCAGCAACCCACCAGATCTCGCCTGGGTCCTCGAGGGTGACGCGCCCGACTTCGTTCAGTCCGGCGCCCTGACCGATCTCACGCCCACCTTGTCCTCGACGGCGGGCTACGAGTTCTCCGACCTCGCCCCGTCCGCGACAAAGCTGTGGCAGCAGGACGGCAAGCTCTACGCCTACCCGTTCTCCACCTCGCCCCTCGGCGTGTTCTTCAACAAGGACCTGCTCGCAAAGGCCGGCGTGACGCAGACCCCCGACCAGCTGCTGGCCAGTGGGGACTGGACCTGGCAGAACGCCGAGAAGCTGGCCGCCCAGGTGGCGGCCAAGACCGACAAGCAGGGCCTCGTCATCCGCGACTGGGACTACAAGGGCTGGAGCAAGCTCTCCTCCGTCTGGCGCGGCTGGGGTGCCGACGCCTGGTCTGCTGACGGGAAGACGTGCGGCTTCGACTCCCCGCAGATGGTGCAGGCGATGACGTTCCTGCACGACGCCATCTTCAAGGACAAGGCCCTCCCCGGCCCTGGCGAGACCGCTGACTTCTTCGCCGGCGAGTCGGCCCTGACCGTGACGCAGATCAGCCGTGCATCCCTGCTCAAGGACCACCCCTTCAACTGGGGCATCGTGCCGCTCCCCGCTGGCCCCGCCGGCGCGAAGCAGGTCATCGGGCAGGCCGGCATCGGCGTCCTGAGCAAGGGCGCGCACGCCAAGGCGGCCGCCCAGTTCCTCGCCTTCTTCACCAACCCGGCAAACTCCACCAAGCTGGCGCAGTTCTTCCCGCCCGCCAGGCAGAGTGAGCTGACCGCCGCGACACTGAGCAAGGTGAGCCCCCTGTTCACCCCTGAGCAGCTGCAGAGCGTCGTCATCGACGGCATCAAGAACGGCGCCGTACTGCCCTCGCACGTCGACAACGCCAAGCTCTCGACGCTGGTCAAGACCGCGCTCGACCCGATGTGGAAGCCCGACGCCAACGTGGCGAGCGTCCTGTCCGGGGTCTGCCAGGCGATCAACCCCACGCTGGCCAAGTGACGACAACGTCAACCCTGGTGCGGGCGGGCAGCCGCCCGCCCGCACCGGTGCGGCGCCGACCGAACCTGCGCGGGATGACCGCGCAGCGGCGGGACCTGCTCTGCGGCTGGCTGTTTGTCCTGCCCCAGACGCTCGGGTTCCTCGCCTTCGTCCTCTACCCGATCGTCGCGGTCGTCTACTACAGCCTGCACACGTCGAATCTGCTCTCGGGCGAGTCGACCTACGTCGGGCTGGACAACTACCGCCAGCTCGTCGACGACCCGGCCTCGCCGGCGGTTGCCACTGCCACGGCGTCGTTCTGCCTGGGCTTGGTGGTCGTCAACATCACGCTGGCCCTGGCCCTGGCGCTCCTGCTCAACCAGCGGCTGCGGGGCACCACGGTCTTCCGCACCCTCTTCTTCTCCCCCGTCGTCGTCTCCCTCGTGGCGTGGACGATCACGTGGAACTTCCTGCTGCAGAACAACGGCGGCATCAACTCGCTGCTGCACCTCGTGGGTGTCGACGGGCCCAACTGGCTGCGTGGCAGCCACTCCGCGATGGTGTCGGTGATCCTGGTCCAGGTCTTCAAGAACGTCGGCCTCAACATGGTGCTGTTCTTGGCGGCGCTGCAGGGCGTACCGCGCTCCCTCCTGGAAGCCGCGCAGATCGACGGCGCCGGCGCCTGGCGCCGCTTCCGCTACGTCGTTCTCCCGATGATCAGCCCGACGACGCTGCTCACGAGCATCATCACGGTGAGCGGGTCGCTGCAGGTGTTCGCCCAGATCCAGATCTTGACCGAGGGCGGCCCCGGCAACAGCACCAACGTCCTCGTCTACTTCTTCTACCAGCAGGCGTTCAAGAACAACGACCTCGGATACGGCAGCGCCATCGCCGTGGTCCTCTTCCTGATCATCCTGGCGTTGACTCTGCTGCAGTGGCGCCTGCGCACAAGGTGGGTCTTCCATGAGTCCTGACGTCCTCGCGCCCCCGGTCGCTACCGTGGCGAGGGTCTCAGGCCCGTCGCCCGCTGACGACGGTGGCACCAAGCCGGCTCGTAGAAGCGGTGGCAGCTGGCGCAAACGGCTGCTGTACCTCGTGATGATCGTGCTGGCGGTCCCGTTTGTCTTCCCGACCTGGTGGATGATCACGTCGTCGCTGCTGCCGCAGAACGAGGTGCTCAGCTACCCGCCCAAGCTGTTTCCGCTGCACCCGCAGTGGTCCAACTACCGGACTGCGTTCGCGAACTACCCCTTGGCTCACCAGTACCTCAACAGCCTCTACATCGCAGCGGTGGTCACGCTGGGCACGATGCTCGTCGCCTCGCTCAGCGGATACGCCTTCGCCCGCATCCCGTTCCGTGGGGGCAAGAAGCTGTTCCCGCTCATCCTGACGGGGTTGCTGGTGCCCACCGAGGTGACGATCATCCCGCTGTTCAAATTGGTTGATCGGCTGGGGCTCACCAACACGCACTGGCCTCTGATCATCATCCCGATCTTCGGTGCCCCCAGCGTGCTGGCCACGTTCGTCATGCGGCAGTTCTTCATCACGATCCCCGGGGAGCTGGAGGACGCCGGCCGCATCGACGGGCTCGGACGGCTCGGCCTGTGGTTCCGCGTCGCGCTGCCCCTGGCCCGGCCCGCACTGGGCGCCGTCGCCATCTTCACGTTCCTCAACTGCTGGAACATGTATCTCGAGCCGCTCGTCTTCCTGACGGACAAGACGAAGTACACGCTGCCGGTGGCGCTCACGCAGTACACCGACGCCTATGGCGCCCATCTGTGGAACATCCAGCTCGCCGCCTCGGTGACGACGGTGCTTCCCGTGCTCCTCGTCTTCATCGTCGCCCAACGGCAGTTCGTCGAGGGCCTGGCCCAGACTGGCCTGAAAGGCTGATCAGCATTCCACGCCTGCCACCGACTTCCCGGGACTCTCATGCTCACTGACCTGCCTCTGGCCGAACTGCGTCGTTACCGCAGCGACGTGATGGCCCCCGCCGACCTCTCCGACTTCTGGAGCGGCACGCTGGCAGAGTCGCGGGAACACCCATGCCTGATGCGGGCGGAGCGCGTCGACACCGGGCTACGGACCGTCGACACCTACGAGGTCGTCTACCGCGGCTTCGGCGGCGCGCCGGTCCACGCGTGGCTGGTGCTGCCCGGCGGCACGCGGGCGTCCGAGTCGCTGCCGGTCGTCGTGCAGTACGTCGGGTACGGCGGCGGTCGGGGCCGTCCCCACGACCATCTGCTGTACGCGTCGGCGGGCTACGCCCACCTGGTCATGGACACGCGCGGCCAGGGGTCGGGCTGGTCGCCGGGCAGCACCGCAGACAGGGAGTCGGTCGGCGCCCCGCACCACCCCGGCTTTCTGACCGACGGGCTCGAGGCGCCCGAGGACTACTACTACCGGCGGGTGTACACCGACGCCGTTCGGGCTCTCGACGCCCTCGCCGAGCTGCCAGGCACCGACCCGCAACGGGTTGCCGTCCTCGGCGACAGCCAGGGCGGCGGCATCGCCGTGGCCGTCGCCGCGCTCACGGACTCGGTGCGCGCCGTCCTGCCGGCGGTCCCCTTCCTCTGCGACATGCGACGCGGCAGCCAGATCGCCGGCCGCGGGCCCTACCTCGAGCTGGCCGCCTACCTGCGCGTGCACCCGGAGAAGGTCGAGCAGGCCTTCTCGGTGCTCGCATACTTCGACGGCGCCGTCCTGGCATCGCGTGCCACTGCACCCGCGCTGTTCTCGACGGCTCTCATGGACGCGACCTGCCCGCCGTCCACCGTCTTCGCGGCCTACAACGCCTACGCCGGCCCCAAGGACATCATCGTGTGGGAGTACAACGAGCACGAGGGTGCCGCCTCCGCCCACGTGCCCAACAGGCTGGCGTTCCTCGCCGAGCACCTGTGACCTCAGCGCAGCCGCAACCGCCGCACACCCATCGCCACGGCGATGACCAGCACGGCCAGGATGCTGAGCAGGAAGCCGAACCACCCGATGCCACTCAGCACCGCGCCGACTCCGTGCGTGGCATCACGCCAGGGATAGGACAGCGCGAGCAGGAAGGGGGCTGCGACGAGGGCAACGATCAGAGCGCGTTTCATGAGTCTCTCCTTCAGGACATGTTTGGCAGGGTGCAGGTGCTGTCGTCTGTCACTCGCGGCACACCATCGGCACCGAGGCGCAAGTGGAGGCGCACGACGCCGACCGGGCCTCGCTCCCCCACCACCGTGAAGTCGAAGGACTCCTGCTCTCCGGTGATATCGCCGCGGAGGTCGCTGGTCGCGTATCGAACGACGTCGTGGCCGCTCCCCACGAGCCGGTATTCGCGACCCTCACCATCGACAAGAACGACGTTGTGGGCGGTGATGGTGAAGAGCACGTGCGCGCGTCCCTGCCCGTCGAGGCGGCTCGTCTCCCGCTGCTGCAGGTAGCCACTGGCGCCCGTGAGACTCAGGTCGCAGCTGACGGGAGCGCCCGCGGCAGAAATGCGGACGGCGCCGGGGTCGGCGTGAGCGGCGGGAGTGGCGGCGAGGAGGGCGACGCCGGCGGCACTGCCGAGGGCGAGGCGGGCGCGTCGGAATCGGAAATGAGCTCTGTGTGTCGTCATGCCCCGGACGCTAAAAGTTCCGAACTCTTGTCCGCCTCGGTCGAGCCGCTGGCATTCGCCGGGCGCAGGTCGGAATCCCGCGACTCTGCACTCCGACCAAAGGATGACCTCGCTCGTGCTCGCGATGGGTTCCACGACGGCGGTGCTGGCGCCTACGCTGCCTCGCGTGCGCCTCCCGCCGTTCCGCGCTCACGCCGTCGACTCTCGGACCGACGTCTGGGTCGATGTCGCGCTAGCCAGCGCCCTGACGCTCACCGGTCAGTTGGAGCTCGCACATGCCGGTCAGGCAGGACTGTCGGGCCTCGCGCACGGGCTCCTTGTCGCTGCGCAGACCGCTCCACTGGCCATCCGCCGGCTCGTGCCCGCGGTCGCGGCCCTGATCGGCGCCGCCGCGCTCTCCCTGGAATCCCTCGCCACGACACCAACCAACACACTCTCCGGACTGCTCGCCGGTCTGGTGCTCGTGTACACCGTGGGCCGGTGGGTCAGCGGGAGGTGGCTGATCGCGGTCACCGGTCTGACTGCGCTCGCGTTGGCGCTGCACACCCTGCGACTTCCCCACTCCCAGGTGGAGGATCTGGCCTTCGCGGCCATCTTCGCCGGCACCGCGTGGCTGGCCGGCCGGACCTTCCGACGGCGCGAGCTCGAGCGTGCGCAGGCGGCCGCGCAAGCACGGGCGCAGCAGGAGGCAGCAGACGCTGCGCTCACGGCGGCCGTCGTCGAGGAGCGTGCCCGCATCGCCCGCGAGCTGCACGACGTCGTCGCCCACGGGATGGGTGTCATGGTGGTGCAGGCGGCCGCGGCCGAGCAGCTCCTCCACGTCGACCCGTCCGCCGCGGTCGCACCGCTGAGCGCCGTTCGAGAGACGGGGCAGGGCGCCCTGGCGGAGATGCGCCGCCTGCTCGGACTCCTCCGGACCGGAGACGTCGAGGAGAGCGCCCCGCAGCCAGGCCTGCGGCAGCTGCCGGGTCTGGTCGAGAGCCTGCGTGGGGGCGGCTTGCCCGTGACACTTGCCGTGAGCGGGAGTGAGCGGGAGTTGCCCGACGGCTTGCAGCTGTGCGCCTACCGGATCGTGCAGGAAGCGCTGACCAATGGCGTCAAGCACGCGAGCGGGGCACCAGCGTCCATCGAGCTGCACTACACCGACGCTGCACTCGAGATTCGAGTTCTCACCGGACGCGGTGCGCCGGCAGAGGCAGCTGCGACGGGCGCCGGACACGGACTCGTCGGCATGCGCGAGCGCACCCGCCTCTACGGCGGCTCCCTCGACGCCGGACCATGCCGCGACGGCGGCTTCCTCGTGCACGCGACGCTTCCGCGCCCTCGATGAACGCGCGTGTGCGGCTGCTGCTGGCCGATGACCAGGAGCTCGTCCGCTCCGGCTTCAAGCTGATCCTGAGCACCGAGCCGGATTTCGAGGTCGTGGGCGAAGCCACCGATGGACGAGAGGCAGTCCAGCTCTCCCGGCAACTCCACCCCGACGTCGTTCTGATGGACCTGCGCATGCCGGACCTCGACGGCATCTGCGCCACCAGGGAGCTGCTCGCCGACCCCGCGGTCCGCACCCGGGTCCTGGTCCTCACCACCTTCGACGCCGACAGTCACGTCTACGAGGCGGTGCGCGCGGGCGCCAGCGGTTTCCTTCTCAAGACGGTCAGTGCCGGCCAGCTCATCCAGGCGGTCCGCACCGTCGCCGCCGGAGACGCGATCCTCGATCCTGCTGTGACCGCTCGCCTGCTGGCCGACTTCACCGCACGACCGCACCCCGACCAGGGGTTGCCCGGCGCCTTCGCCGCCCTGTCCCCCCGCGAGCTCGATGTGGCGCGCGGCATCGCCCGCGGACTTTCGAACGCAGAGATCTCCCGCGATCTGTTCGTCTCCGAAGCCACCGTCAAGACTCACGTCACTGCGGTGCTCACCAAGCTCGGGCTGAGAGACCGCGTCCAGGTCGTGGTCCGGGCCTACGAGACCGGGCTCGTGAGGCCCGGCGACTCCAGATCCACGTGACCTTCGGGCTTCAGGCGCTCAGACGTCGCGGCGGCACGGCCCGTTGCCAAGCCGGGCGAGCCCCGCCAGGTCACCTGGCTGGTACTCCGTCAGTCGTCGGGAGTTGCCGCGCGGCCACATGACCTGGTCTTCGTCGGCCACGTGGTCGAGACCCACGAGGTGTCCGAGCTCGTGGAGCACGATGGCGCGCGCCGCCGGCTCCCCGATCTGCCGCTCGGCACTGCTGATCTTCGCGGGGTCGAGGTAGACGGTGCCCGACACGTACACCGCCGATCCGCCATCGCCACCGGAGACCGCCACGGGACCCGCCTCTCCGGCGATGTCGACACCGAAGTCGGGGACCTCCTGCGGCGTCGCCCACGCGACCAGCACTGGTGCCCACCGGTCCCCGTAGCGGTCTGGTTGGTATATCCCGCGGTCCCCCGTCGTGGACGGCGCCTCCGCGGTGGCTCCGTCGTTCACAAAGCTCAGTCCGGTAGCGGCCGACACCCGCTGGAACGACTCCGCGAGCATCGCTGCGCCATCAGGCGGAGCATTATCAGGACGAACGACGTAGTGGATGGGGCGGCACGGCGACCAGGTGACGGGCGATCGGTCGTGCTGGGTGCGAATGAAACGGAAGCTCGTTCACCCGCCCGCGACAGGCGCTGGCAGCAGGCGAGCGTCCTGCTCCTCGTTCCCCGGAGGCGGCCCCTGACGGGCGGGCGCGCTGGCCGTGACGAGAGGACCGATGCCGATCCTCGTCACACCAAAGCCCACGAGGCCGACAAGAGCGAGCACCGTCAGCGCTGGCAGAAGGCGACGACGCCGCCGCTGGACGCTGACCTCCGCCGGAGTCCACGTGCGAAAGCCCGTCGCTTCGGCATCTCGCCCGAGCGCTTCGTCGACGACCCACTGAGGGATACGCCCGGTCTTCGACCGCGGAAGGTCGTCCGGTGCAGGCGCACCGGCATCCCTTGCTGGCATGGCGCTCCCCCGTCCCCCGCTGCGGCAGCCATTAGTGCGGCTCGTCGATCATGATGCCTGTAGCGGAACCAGCTTCGCGGTCGGATCGGGCAAGCCCGTCAGGATCGAGTTCCGCGGCCGCGCGGCACTAGCCCACCTTTCTGCAAGCCGCTGTATCTCCCCTTTACTGCATAGGCGTTGCGCACGTCGGTGAGATGACGCGTCACCCCCAGCCAGCCGTCACGGCTTCGACGCCCACCACGCCTTCAAGCTCGACGCCGTCCAGTCCGCACGCGACCGCACCGCGTCGGTCAATCGATGCACGGCAGCCCTGACGGGCACGTCCTGCCCAGACACGTCGAGGGTGACGGTGTGAAGACCACCAGGCCCGTGCGGGAAGGGCGGCTGCGCGTCCGCGGACTGCCACTGACCATCAAGGGCGCGACAGCGGACCTGGATCTCCTGACGCCCCTCGGGCAGGTCGAGCGTCAGCGACCAGGGTCGCCACGCGTGCGGCCCGAGGTCGACACCGAGTTCGGCGGTTTCCCACCGGCCATCGGCTCGGACCTGCACCTCGCCGACACCCACAGGTGGTGCCCAGGCGTAACCGCGCAGCGTCACAGGTCCCGGTCGGACCGCAGCATGGGACGTGGGAAGGTCGATCCGGGAGCCGGGACGGACGGGGTAGTCCCCGCTGGACCAGCCGCGGCGTCGCCAGTAGGAGAGAGGCGGGTCGTCGGTGACGGTGAGGCGACGCAGCCACTTCAAGTTCCCGTCCTGCCCGTGCCGCCCGGAGACCAGCAGACGAGCCGGGCTGCCGAGGCCGCGAGGCAGGGGCCTCCCAGCGATCCCGAAGGCGAGGAAGCCGTGCGCGCGAGCGTCGGCCATCGGCAGCACGTTGGTGTAGCCGTCCACGGCTTCGGCGACGAGCCACCCGTGCGAGCGCGTGACGCCCGCTGCCGTCAGCAAAGCGTCGAGCCCGATCCCCGTCCAGCGAGCACACGCCATCCGCGACCCGCCGACCGGGTTGTGCACGCACAGCAGCAGCAGATCGCGTTCCTCAAGTGGGAGATCGAGCAGCTCCCTCAGCGACCAGGACCCACCGCTCTCGGCACCGTCGAGCTGCAGTCGCCACGTCGTCAGATCCACCCGGGGCTCGGGGACGGTGATGTCGATGACGGGGAACTCGTCCGGTTCGGCCAGCAGCGGCGTCACCCCCGGGATCCGACGCTGCTGCCCAGGGACCTGCGGCAGCCGGACCGCCGGGGCCGGCAGCTGGACGAGGGCGTCGCGGCGTCTCGCATCGGATCGGCGCGCCCACCTGGCAGCAGCCCCCGACGCGGCCAGGGCGGCGACGGCGACGCTGGCAGCGGCCCGGACGCTGGCACCTGGCCGCGCGGTGCAGCCCCCACCACCCCCAGTGCTGGTGCCGGAGCCGTGGCGCGCCGCAGGAGCGACGGCTACGGCAGAGACAGCGGTGGCCGCGAGCGTGGCGGCGAGCGTGCCGGCCGTTGCGGCGTCCCCGCATCGCAGCGCCCGAACGCCGCCGAGCAGGTGCGGCGAGGCGGCCACGGCAGCCCCGAGCAGCGGCTGGCGCCGGGCCACACCGGCGCCTGCCGCTCCAGCAGCGGCGCTGACCCCACGCGAGATCGCCATCAGCCCGGGCTTGTCCGCGCGCCCGACGAGGGCAACGCCGCCGTCGACAAGAGCGCCCGGAGCACGGTCGACCATCGCTCGGATGAGACCAGACGAGGGTGAGCGACCGAAGGCGGTCAGCGCGGCAACGGTGTCTCCCGCCGCTGCGGCCACGAGGCCGGCCGCCGCACCGGTCGCGGCCCTTGGCCTGCGCGACGCGGCGACGCCTCGGGAGACCCGGCGGCCCGTCACGACCCTGCTCCCGTGACGGTGAGGGCTGCCTCGGCGCCCCTGCGCTGCGGCGGGACCGGGGCGACGCTGACTGCAGCCGCGATCGCGGCGGCGTCCGCGCCCACAAAGCCGAGCAACGCCGACCCACGGGAGGTCTGCCATGGCAGTCCGAGGAAGTACAGGCCTGGTGACGCCGCCACGCCGCGGTCGTGGTCGAACCGCCCGTCCACAACTGCGCCCGGCACCTGGATCCAGGAGTAGTCGGCGCGGTAGCCGGTCGCCCACACCACGGCGTCGACCTGACAGTCCGAGCCGTCGGTGAAGACGGCCGTCGTCCCGTCGAGGTCGGTGAGTCGCGGTCGGAACTCGACGCCGCGGGCGCGGATCCGCTTGGTGCTGCTGCCGATGACGAGGTCCCCCCGCTGCCGCAGTCGTCGGGCGACCCGCGAGCCTGCCGGGAGGGTGAAGAAGCGTGCCTTGCTGAGCCAGAAGAAGATGTCCTTGCCCGCGAGTCGCTGGGGCACCTCCACCGAGCGGGACCCGGCAGACACGGTGACGGTGTGCGTGCGAGCAAGCTCGGCCGCGATCTGGAGACCGGAATTCCCCGCGCCCACGACCAGCACGCGGCCACCGAGGACCTGCGAGGGATTCCGGTACTCCGCGCTGTGCAGCTGCTGAAGGGCGGAGTCAGGTTGGCCGTCGAGCGTCGGCCGGTAGGGCTTCTGGAAGGGACCGGTGGCGACCACAACCTGACGGGCGCGGACGAGCCCGGTCGTGGTGACGGCCTCGTAGGTGCCGTCGGGTGCCCGGTGCAGCCGGTCGACGCGGGTGCTCAGCCGCAGCGGCAGCCGAAAGTGCCGCGCGTAGTCAGTGAGGTAGTCCGCGACCGCGTCCTTGCCGGGGTGCGTGTCCTCCGGTGCCGGGAAGGGCATCCCCGGCAGTCCGTCGTACTGGGCGGGGCTGAACAGCCGGAGCGAGTCCCAGCGGGATCGCCAGGCGTGGCCAACGGCGGGAGCCGCGTCGACGATGAGAAATCGGGCGTTGCGGCGGGCGAGGTGGTAGCCGACCGCGAGGCCGGCCTGTCCTCCGCCGATGACGAGCACGTCGAGGGGGTCGGCGACGTACGGGGTGACGGGTGCAGCGGACATCACAAGCTCCAGGGGTGCGCGGGACAGCGGGGGTCAGGCGATCGCGAGGCCGGACACCAGCGCAGCGGCGATGGTGAGGTCGGCGGCCATGCAGAGCTCGGCGTACCAGCGCGGCACGACACGGTCGTGGCGGTGGTGGACCGCGTCCCAGGCGGCGTGGCCCAGCCAGCCGGCAGCGAGGACGTAGCGGGCGACCGGCAGGTCGGCGGCAGCGACGGTGATGGCCAGGGCGCCGAAAGCCAGGACGCCCCCGGTCTGGGCTCGCCGCCATGCTGGGTCCCGCGTGCTGTCGCGAGCGGCGCCCCAGGCGAGGTAGATGACGGCAGCGAGCAGCACGGACCAGGCGCCGACGTCGAGTCGCAGCCTCGCCGGCAGCAGGCTGAGCAGAGCGACGCCGCTGGCCGTAGCCGCGAGCGCGGTCCAGGTCGGCCAGCGGCGCAGGAGGAACCGTCTGAGGGGGGCGCTCGTAGCGGGCCGAGCATCGGTGGTGGTGAGAGAAGCGGTCATGGCGTCTCCTCGAGCACGATTGGGTGCTCAGGACGCTAGGAGCGGCGACCGGGTCCTCTCGCCGGCAAAACCGCCAGGATCGCCGGTCAGGCGGTCACCTGCTCTCAGAGCTCCAGTGAGGCCGCGACCAGCTCAGCCCGCGACGTGATCGAGAGCTTGGTGAAGACGTTGCGCAGGTGGAAGTCGACGGTTCGAGGGCTGACGAACAGCTGGGCGGCGACGTCGCGGTTGGACAACCCCTGCCGCACGAGGCGCGCGACCTGCTGCTCCTGGTTGGTCAGCTCCGCGGCCGTCGATGCGTCGCGGCGACGCGCCGACTCCCCGGAGGCGCGGAGCTCCGCCGCGGCGCGCTCGGCCCACGGGGCCGCCCCGAGGTCCTCGAACATCGCAAGGGCCGTCCGCAGCTGCTCGCGGGCGTCCACCCGACGACGCGCCCGCCGCAGCCATTCGCCGTACGCCAGATGGGTGCGAGCGCGCTGCGGCCGCCGGGGAGAGTCCTGATGCGCATCGAGTGACCGCTGGAAATGCCGCTCCGCGGTGTCATCGTCGGCGAGCAGCGCGCGGCCGTGCTCGACAACGGCTACCGCCGAGGGGTTCTGCGTGCCCGCCGCAAAAGCCTCGAGCTCGGTCAGCCATCCGGCCGCGACGCCGCGGCGGTCGGCGCGCACCGCGGCGTCGAAGAGGTCGAAGGCGGCCAGCCGCCGGGAGTCCGGGCGGCCGAGCTGCTGCAGGTGGTGGAGCGCCGACTCGGGGTGGACAGCCGCGAGCAGGGCCCGCGTCCAATGGCACAGATCGACCACGAGGGCATCGGTGATGCCGATGCGATGAGCGGCGCGAACCGTTTCGGCCCGCCCGACCAGCTCCTCAGCTCCTGCTTCTCCTCGCAGCGCCCCCACGAGCGCCAACTGCGACGTGGGCAGCGCCGTCAGGCCCGCGTTGCCGGTGGCGGCGGCGAGGGGCGCAGCCTCGGCGGCGTCAGCGGCCGCGCGCGCCCAGCCACCGGTCACGAGGTGCGCGAAGAACCCGCGGGTGAGGGCGTGCTCGACCATGGCGAGGGCGCCGGCTCGGCGCGCGAGGGTGAGCTGCTGCTCGTGCAGGTGCAGGCTGCGCACGTCGTCGTCGCTGACCCACGCCGCGACGGCCAGGTTGGGCTGGAGCACGTGGTCTTCGATCGCCGGCGCACTCTCGCTCACGCCGAAGGCGGCATCGAAGGAGCTGCGCGCGGTGGCGTAGTCCTGTCCGCCGAGTGCCCGGAAGCCGAGCAGCAGCTGATAGGCGATCCGTTCGGTGACGGGGGCGTCCTCCGCGGGTTCGCGGACGAAGGCCCGTGGGTCGAAGGGGCGTGGTGAGGCAGCCCCGAACGCCGCTAGAGACGCGGCGAGCATCGCGAGCTGTCCTGCCATCGCCGGGTCCGCGGCGTAAGCAGCTTCGACGGCCTGGATGACAAGGTCGTAGCCGTCGTTGAGCGAGCGGGTGTTCCACTCCAGCTGCGCCTGCAGCGTCAGCAGCCGCGCCCGCAACGCGGGTGCGGTCACGTCACGAGCCGCTGCCGAAGCCAGCGCCGCCGCGCGGGACGGCTGGCCCCCAAGCCAGGCGGAGGAGGCGGCTCGGAACAGCCGGGCTCCCCGTGCTTCCCCGCCGGTGCTCAGCTCGGCAGCCCGTGCCCAGGCCGCCGCCGCCGCCTCGTGGCCACCACGGGCCACCGCCCGCTCCGCCGCCGCGTCCAGCGCCCCTACGACCGCCTCGTCGGGTCGGTCTGTGGCCGCCGCGAGGTGCCAGGCGCGGCGGTCCTCCTCGCCGTCGAGGGCGTGCGCGAGCGCGGCATGGGTCGAACGGCGCTGGCTGGTGGTGGCGGCCGCGTAGATCGCTGAACGCACCAGGGGGTGCTGCAGCGCGAGGACGTCACCCGTGACCGTGACCAACCCGGAGCGCTCCACCTCGTCGAGGGCGTCGCCGACGCCCATCGCGTCGGCCGCCTGCTGGACCACCGAGAGCTGCTGCGTGTCGTCAGCGGCCGCGACCAGCAGCCAGGTCTGCGCGGGGGCGGGGAGCCGGCGGTAGCGGTCGAGGAAGGCGCGCTCGACGCCTCCGGTCAGCGGCAGCTGGGCCGGCAGTGGCGCCCGCCCGGCGAGCTGCTCGGCGTCCAGGGCGTCGGCGAGCTCGATCAGTGCGAGCGGGTTGCCAGCGGTCACGGCCAGCAGCTGTGCGCGCACCCCCGGGTCCACGCCTCCTGGCACGCGCGAGGCGAGCAGAGCCTCGGCCCCGCTGTCGCCGAGGCCTCCGAGGGTCACGACAGGGACGTCGGGTGCGTCGAAGCGACGTGCGTCGTTGTCACGCGCCGCAAACAGCAGCGCGACCGGCTCCGCCTGCAGCCGCCGGGCCACGAACAGCAGCGCGGCCGCCGAGGCCTCGTCCAGCCAGTGCGCGTCGTCGACGACCGCCAGCACGGGGCCGCCCTCGGCGGCCTCCGCGAGCAGGCTCAGGGTGCCGAGGAAGGTCAGGAACCGCTCCCCCTCGCCCGTCGCCTCGCCCAGCGCGACAGCGAGCGCCTCGCGCTGAGGTGCCGGAAGCTCCCCGAGGTGTGACCGCAGCGGCCACAGCAGCCGCTGCAGCGCCGCGAACGCCAAGGGCGACTCGGACTCCACCCCGGAGGTGCGCACCACGCGCATGTCGGGGGCGTCGGCGGCGATGTCGGCGAGCAGCGAGGACTTCCCGGCGCCGGCGACCCCCCGCACGACGAGGGCGCCTCCTGTGCCCTGCCGCGCCGCGTCGAGGACCGCACGCACGGCCGCCCGCTCCGCCTCTCTGCCCGACAGCACGGAAGGAACGGTAGCGATCACCAGGGCTCCTGCGGGAGAACCGGCGAGAACCGGCGAGAACCGCGTGAGAGCCCGGTGAGAACCCGGCGGTTTGCCCGGCGAGACGAGGCCCCGGGCTCGGCGAGCGTGAGCGATGCCCCCCTCACCGATGTCCTCAGGAGGAACGATGTCCGCTCACGCCCCGGCCGCGGCCCACGGCCACGCGCCGGTACCTCACGCCACATCCCCATCACCCGCCGAGGTCGCCGCGGCGATCGAGGTGCGGCGACCGTGGACGGCGTTTGCGCTGATGATCGCCGCGCAGATCATGGTGATCCTCGACGTGTCCGTCGTGAACGTCGCCCTGCCCTCAATCAGCCGCAGCCTTCACCTGTCCCCCGGCGACTACCAGTGGACTGTCAGCGCGTACGTGCTGCTCTCCGGTGGGCTGCTGCTGCTGGGCGGCCGGGTCGCTGACCTGCTCAACCGGCGAGCCGCGTTCGTCACTGGGATCGGGCTCTTCACCGCCGCGTCGCTGGCGAGCGCTGTGGCGCAGGCGCCCTGGATGCTCATCTGCTCGCGGGCAGCCCAAGGCGCAGGCGCGGCCCTGCTGACCCCCGCCGCACTGTCGATCGTGATGTCGACCTACACAGGCAAGCAGCGGCAGGCGGCGCTCGCCATCTGGGGAACGGTAGGAAGCCTCGGCATCGCGGCTGGCGTGCTGTGCGGCGGCGCGCTCACCACCGCGCTCGGATGGCGCTCCGTCTTCTTCATCAACGTGCCGGTCGGCCTCGCCGTCGTCGTCGGCACCCTCCGCACTGTTGCCACGAGCCCCGCGCAACCCGGCACCCGGCGTCGGCTCGACCTCCCCGGGGCTCTCAGCCTCGTCACCGGCCTGCTGGCCCTCGTGTACGGCATCGAAGCCGCCCGCTCGGATGGTTGGGTTGCCAGCTCCACGCTCACCTCGCTCGTCGCGGCCGGCGTGCTGCTGGGCCTGTTCGCCTGGCTGGAGCGCCGCGTCGCACACCCGCTGGTGCCGCCCGCCACCTGGCGGATCCGCTCGCTGGTGTCGGCCTCGATGGTGATGGCGGGGGTCACAGGAGCGGTGGTCGGCGCGATCTTCCTGACCTCGCTGTACCTGCAGGACGTCCTCGGGTCCTCGGCGCTGCTCGCCGGCGCGCAGTTCCTGCCACTGGCGGCCGCGATCTCGGCGTCGGCGGCGACAGCCTCGAAGCTCATCGCCCGCGTCAGCGCCCGCGCCCTCATCCTTGCCGGCCTGGTGGTCATGGCCTCCGGCGCGCTGCTGCTCGCTGCTCAAGCCGGCGGCTCCTACCTCAGCGACGTGCTGCCCGGCTTGCTGCTGCTCGGCGCCGGCGTGGGACCGATGTTCGTCGCGATCGCCGTCGCCGCCATGAGCGACGTCCCGGCCGAGAGCTCGGGCCTGGCCTCCGGGCTGATGATGACCGGCCACGAGATCGGCGCGGCCGTCGGGGTAGCCACCCTCACCGCCATCGCCGGCGACGTGGCGACCACCAGCGGCCTGATCGACGGCTACGCCCGCGCCTTCACCGCGGTCGCCGTCCTGCTCGCCGGGCTCTTCCTGCTCACCGTGCGCGCCGTCCCGGCCGGGCGACCGGCAGCCGGGCACGGTCAGTCGCCCCACGGCCATAGCACTGCCCACGCGCACGGCGGAGGGCACGGCGGGGGGCACGGAGGAGGGCACGGCCACTGACGGCCGCCGGTCTCGCCGGCACAACCTGGCGGTTCTCCCGGCGAGACCCCGGCGCCCCCTCCGCGACGCTCGACCTGTCCCGCTCAACCAGACATCCACCAGCAAGGAGCTCGACATGCAGTCCAGCACTCCCCGCACCTTCGTCGGCTCGACGACCTTCACGGTCACGGGTATGACCTGCGGCCACTGCGAGCGCGCCGTCACCGAGGAGATCTCGCAGGTCCCCGGCGTGCAGTCCGTGACCGTCGACGTCGCCAGCGGCCTGGTCACCGTGACCGCCGCAGAGCCCGTCGACCGCGCCGACATCGCCGCGGCCGTCGACGAGGCCGGCTACACCCTCGCCCCGTGACCGCGCTCCCCCTCCCAACCCACAGAACGGACAGACCGCCATGACCCTCTCCGAGGACTACCTCCGAGCGCACTACGAGGACCGCCTGCGCGCCTCCTGCCGTCGCCGCGCACTGGCCCGGCATGCGGACGGCCGCGGCCCTGCTTCGACGCCCGACGCCCACACCCACGCCGTCACCCGGCTCGTCACCCGCCTGCTGCTCGCCCGCTGACCGCCGCGAGCAGCAGCCCACACCACCGACCCGCTGCCGGTGCCGCCCGGCACCGGCAGCCGCTCCCCCGGGCCCGCCCTGAGCCCCCCCGCCCCGGGCGGGGGGCGCGCGGGGGGGGGGGGGGGCGGGGGGGGGGGGGGGGGCGCCCCCCCCCCGCGGGGGGGGGGGGGGGGGGGGGGCGCGGCGGGGGGGGGGGCCGGGCCCCCCGGGCCCGCGGGGGGGGGCGGTGGTGCTCATGGCGGTCCCTGGGG
>JBQCDV010000068.1:0-6818 GCA_051960855.1 Actinomycetales bacterium | reverse complement strand
GGCAGGACGTGGGCCACCGCTTGCTAACCGAACACGAGCTTGACGATGGCGACCAGGCCGACGACCACGATGATGCCGCGGAGCACGCGCGGAGGCAGTCGTCGCCCGAGCTTGGCGCCCAGGAACCCACCGATAAGCGAGCCGAGCGCGATCAGGCCAACGACCGGCCAGACGACGTGGTCTCGCGCGACGAGGCTGAAGACGACGGCAGCCACGGCGTTGACCACCAGGGACAGCAGGTTCTTCGCCGCGTTGATCCGCTGCAGGCTCTCGGGGAGCAGGGCGCCGAGGATCCCCACGAGCAGGACCCCTTGGGCGGCACCGAAGTACCCGCCGTAGACGCCGGCGAGATAGACGCCGGCACCCATCAGGCCGCGTGAGACGACGTTGCGGCCAGCGTTGTCATCACTCTGACGAGAACGGCGCTCCAGAAGGGACGCCTGCAGGCGCGGCTGGATCAGGACCAGCACCAGCGAGATGAAGATGAGGATGGGCACGATCGCGGCGAACGCGGACGCGGGGAGCACCAGCAGCAGCAGCGACCCGGTCACGGCCCCGAGCAGCGACAAGGGGGCGAGGCCGAGCAGCCGTTTCTGCTGGCCCTCGAGCTCGGCGCGGTAGCCCCACGTGGCGGTCACTCCGCCCGGGACGAGCCCGATGTTGTTGGAGACGTTGGCCGACACCGCGGGATAGCCGAAGGCGAGCACGGTCGGGAACGTGATGAGGGTGCCCGACCCGACGACGGCGTTGATGGCGCCCGCACCGACCCCGGCCAGCGCGATGGCGACTCCTGCGAGCGGTGTCAGGACACCCCGCCCTCGGACGGGGCGGCTGGCCGCGGCAGCGCAGTCTCGACCGTCGCGTCGCCCGGGACCACCAGCGAGCTGCCCAGCGACGAGCCGAGGGAGCCCAGCCCCTCGAGGGCCTTGCCGAGCTCGCTCGGGACGATCCAGACCTTGTTTGCGTCGCCCTGCGCGATCTGCGGCAGCGTCTGCAGGTACTGGTAGCTCAGCAGCGCCTGGTCCGGGCGGCCCTCGTGGATGGCGTGGAAGACGGTCTCGATGGCCTTGGCCTGGCCCTCGGCCTGCAGCATGGCGGCCTCCCGGTCCGCCTGGGCCCGCAGGATGGTCGCCTCACGGTCGCCCTCGGCACGGAGGATCGCCGACTGCTTCTCACCCTGCGCGGTGAGGATCGCGGACTGGCGCTCACCCTCGGCCGTGAGGATGGCGGCCCGCTTGTCGCGGTCGGCACGCATCTGCTTCTCCATCGAGTCCTGGATCGACACCGGCGGGTCGATCGACTTCAGCTCGACGCGGTTGACCCGGATACCCCACTTGCCGGTGGCCTCGTCGAGGACTCCGCGCAGCGCGGCGTTGATCTCCTCGCGAGAGGTCAAGGTGCGCTCGAGGTCCATCCCGCCGATGACGTTGCGCAGGGTGGTGACGGTGAGCTGCTCGATGCCCTGGATGAAGTTGGCGATCTCGTAGGTGGCGGCTCGGGCGTCGGTGACCTGGTAGTAGATGACCGTGTCGATCGACACCACGAGGTTGTCCTCGGTGATGACCGGCTGCGGCGGGAAGCTGACCACCTGCTCACGCAGGTCGATCGACGTCCGCACCTTGTCGATGAAGGGCACCAGCACGTGCAGACCGGGGTCGAGAGTCCGGGCGTAGCGACCGAGTCGCTCGACGATCCCGGCCGTCGCCTGCGGGACGATCCGGATGGTGCGGACGATCGTCGTGAGGACGAAGACGACGAGGAGGACTAGGACAACCAGGGCGACAGCGCCACCAGTGTTCATCGGGACCCCCGGGACCTTTCGGTAGTTCGGTCTGCGGCCGCGGGCGCGGCGCAGGGTGCTGCTGGACCAGTCTCACTCACGACAGGTCCCCCCCACGGAGAACAACGGCCGTGGCGCCATCAATCTCCACGACGTCGACGGACTCGCCCGCCTCGATCTCGGTGCCGGTGACGAAGGCACGCGCCGACCACGTCTCCCCCGCGAGCTTGATGCGGCCCTCGCCCCGGGCGTCGATGCGTGCGGTGACGATGGCCTCCCGGCCGATGAGGGCAGCCACGCCGGTGCGAGCGTCGAGCGGTGTGCGGAGGTGGCGCATGGCCACAGGCCGGACGACGCCCAGTCCGGCGGCCGTGCCGGCCAGCCCGAGCAGCACCTGCACGAGGACGGGGGCGCCAGCCAGCCCCGCGACTCCTGCCACGACGGCGCCGCCGGCGAGCATCGCGAAGACGAGGTCGAGACTGACGACCTCGACTGTGGCGCAGAGCAGTGCCACGGCAAACCACAGCACCGCTGCGTGATCACCCAGCCACTCCATGCGCTCAGGCTAGTCGGCGGCTGGACCAAACGACGGGAGTCGGCCGCGAGCAGCTCTGCTGGTCGGCGGGTCGGAGTCCGGAGCACCTCGTCGGGGAGGCGGGTCAGGAGAAGAGAGCGGCTCAGGAGAAGAGAGCGGCTCAGGAGAAGAAGGCGGCGCGCGCCGACCAGCGGGTCCCCCTGCGCTCGAGGATGAGCGGCACGTTGAAGGTGTCGGCGAGGTTCTGCGCCGTGAGCACCCGCTCGAGAGGCCCCGCGGCGACCACTCCGCCGCGCCGCAGCAGCAGCAGGTGGGTGAAGCCGGGCGGGATCTCCTCGACGTGGTGGGTGACGAGGACGAGCGCGGGAGCGCGGTCGTCGGCCGCCAGCCGGCCCAGCCGGCGCACCAGGTCCTCCCGGCCGCCAAGGTCGAGACCGGCTGCCGGCTCGTCGAGCAGCATCAGCTCGGGATCGGCCATCAGCGCGCGCGCGATCTGCACCCGCTTGCGCTCCCCCTCTGACAAAGTGCCGAACGTCCGCTCCGCCAGGTGCTCGACTCCCAGGGCAGCCAGCAGCTCCCGAGCGCGGTCGTGGTCGAGATCGTCGTAGGCCTCGCGCCAGCGGCCGGTCACCGCGTACGACGCGGTCACGACGACGTCGACGACCCGCTCGGCCGGCGGCAGCCGCTCGGCGAGGACGGCACTGGCCAGCCCGATCCTGGGTCGCAGGTCGAAGACGTCGACGCGGCCGAGGCGCTCACCGAGGATCTCGGCGGTGCCGGCGGTGGGGTGTACGAGGGCGGCGGCGATCTGCAGCAGAGTCGTCTTGCCGGCGCCGTTCGGGCCGAGGACGACCCAGCGCTCTCCCTCGCGGACCGTCCAGTCGATCCCACGGATCAGCCAGGACCCGCCGCGCATGAGGCCGACGCCATGCAGCTCGAGGACGGCGGCTGGGCTCATGCGGTGCACGCTACGGCACCAGGGCGCCAGTGCCTGGGCGCCATGCCTACAGCGGCCGCCGCCATGCCTACAGTGCTGGGGTGAGTGCCACCGGACCCGCTCGTGTCGCGACCGCCACCCCTGGCCTGTCCGACGCCGCCCGCGTCGGCGTCGCGCTGACCTCCTGGGGCAACGCCCTGCTCGAGGGCCGCGTGCCTCCCGACGACGTCGCCGACCTCGCCGGCGACGGCCGGGAACATCGCGTCGTCCGAGCCGACACGGTCGGGGACCTGTCCGCCGACGGCCAGACCGATCTCGAGGAGACGGGGCTCGCCTACGCACTCGCCCGCCTCCGCTCGGAAGGTGTCACTCGCCTGCGCCTCGTGCTCCCGACCCCCGGTGACGCCCTCGGTCTCGCCGGCCCTCCCGCCCTCACGCAGAGCGCCGTCGCGGCCGGCGCCGCCGTCGTGACGGTGCCGGGGCTGCAGCCACCCCGCGCACCTCGCCTCGCTCTCGTGCCGGTTCCCACGAGGGCCCAGGTCGTCTGGCGGGCGGCTCCGGCCGCTGACGGCGGAGACAGCGCACTCCCCGACCTGCCCAGCGCCGAGCGCGCCCTCAAAGAGGGCCTCATCCGCGTGACGGAGGAGCTTGCCACCCTCGACGTCGCCCGCAGCGACCCGCAAGCGCTCGCCGCCCTCTCCGCCGTTCGGGATGATCCGCGACTGTCGCTTGCACCCGGGCACCCGGGGCGCGCCGTCCGCGTCGCCGTTCAGGCCTGCCGGCTGCTGGCGATCCTCGATATCGCCCTGGGTGGCGAGGGCGGCGCGATCACCCGGGGTGAGATCGCGGCCCGTCGCTCCGCGCTCGCCGACCTGGCGCGCTCGGCGCGACACGCGCTGGCGGCAGCCGCCAGTGCGACGGACACCCCGGGCGGGGGCGCCGTGACCAGCACCGGGGAGCGGTGACGGGCGCTCACGAGCACTCAGCGCCCCTGATCATGGTCGTATCGCGCCGACCGCACTAGGGTGCCGACATGGCTGAGCCCAGCGTCCTCGCGATCGTCCTGGCAGGTGGCGAAGGCAAGCGCCTGATGCCGTTGACCGCCGACCGCGCCAAGCCGGCGGTCCCCTTCGGGGGCGTGTACCGGCTCGTCGACTTCGCCCTGTCGAATCTGGTCAACGCCGGCTTCCGGCGCATCGTCGTCCTCACGCAGTACAAGTCCCACTCGCTCGACCGCCACATCTCCCAGACCTGGCGGATGTCGACGATGCTGGGCGACTACGTGACGCCCGTGCCCGCCCAGCAGCGGGTCGGCAAGCGGTGGTACGCCGGCTCCGCTGACGCCATCTTCCAAAGCCTGAACCTGCTCAACGACGAGCGCCCCGAGCACGTGATCGTCTTCGGCGCCGACCACGTCTACCGCATGGACCCTCGCCAGATGATGCGGGCCCACTGCGACTCCGGCGCTGGCGTCACCGTCGCCGCGATCCGGCAGCCGATCAGCCTGGCCGACCAGTTCGGCGTCATCCAGACCGACCCCGAGGACCGCACCCGCATCTCGGAGTTCCTCGAGAAGCCGAAGGACGCTCAAGGCCTGCCCGACGCCCCCGACCAGGTCTACGCGTCGATGGGCAACTACATCTTCGAGACCCGCACCCTCATCGAGGCGGTCACCGCCGACGCGGCCGACGAGGACAGCAACCACGACCTCGGCGGCGACATCATTCCCAAGCTCGTGGGCCTCGGCCGCGCAGCCGTCTACGACTTCCGCGACAACGACGTGCCCGGCAGCACCGACCGCGACCGCGACTACTGGCGCGATGTGGGGACCATCGACTCCTTCTACGACGCCCACCAGGACCTCATCTCGGTCCACCCGATCTTCAACCTCTACAACCGAGCCTGGCCGATCTGGACAATGAACTCCGCCTGGCCCCCCGCGAAGTTCGTCCACG
The DNA here is from genome assembly GCA_051960855.1 of Actinomycetales bacterium. Classification (GTDB taxonomy): domain Bacteria; phylum Actinomycetota; class Actinomycetes; order JAJZTN01; family JAJZTN01; genus JBQCDV01. The sequence continues at coordinate 1,611 of JBQCDV010000068.1, read as the reverse complement.
GCTGGCACGGGCGGATCGGGCACGCGGTCAACTCGATCGTCTCCCCCGGAGCGGTGGTCTCGGGGTCCCTGGTGGAGAACTCCGTGCTCTCCCCCGGTGTCTATGTCCACTCCTGGGCGAGCGTGACGGACTCGGTGCTCATGGACAATGTCCAGATCGGGCGGCATGCCGTGGTGCGGCGCGCGATCCTCGACAAGAACGTCGTTGTCCCGGAGGGCGCGCGCATCGGGATGGACCTCGAGCACGACCGCGCTCGCGGCTTCACCGTGACCGACACCGGGATCGTGGTGCTCGGCAAGGGCCAGGTCGTCGTCCCCTGAGGCGGCTCCCGTAGCCTTCGACCATGGCGAGCCCGACCCTGCTGGTGTCCATCAGCGGTCGTGACCGACCGGGCATCTCGACACGGTTGCTGCAGGCCCTCGACGGTCTCGACCTGCACATCGACGACGTCGAGCAGGTGGTCATCCGAGGGCGGCTCATCCTCACGGTGCTCGTCTCGACCGAGGCGATCGCGCTGCCGCCGGCGCCGCTGCGCGCACGGCTCGACGCGCTTGCCCGCGAGCTGGGGCTCGACGTGGACGTCGCCGAGGTGACGGCGACTCCCACGCCCGTGCGGTCGGGACGGGTGCTGGTGACGCTGCTGGCAGCGAGGCTGACGCCGCACGCTCTGGCGGCGATCACCGGCGTCGTCGCCGACCTCGGGGCGAATGTCGACCGTCTCGTCCGGATGGCCCGTCAGCCGGTGATGGCGGTGGAGCTCGACGTGTCGGGTGCCTCGCCTGAGGCCCTGCGCACTGCCGTCGCCGCCGAGGCGCTGCGCGTCGGCGTCGACGTCGCGGTGCAGCCCTCGGGCCTGCAACGTCGCGCCAAGCGGCTCGTCGTGATGGATGTGGACTCGACGCTCGTGCAAGGCGAGGTCATCGAGATGCTCGCCGCACATGCCGGATGTGAGGCCGAGGTGCGGGCGGTGACCGAGGCGGCCATGCGGGGGGAGCTGGACTTCGCAGCCTCGCTGCGCGAGCGCGTCGCGCTGCTCGCCGGTCTCGACGAGGGCGCGGTCGCCGCCGTCCGTGAGCAGGTGCAGCTCACACCGGGAGCCCGCACGCTGGTCCGGACGCTGCGCCGGCTGGGACACCGCGTCGGCATCGTCAGCGGCGGCTTCACCCAGGTCACCGACGCACTCGTGACGCAGCTTGGCCTCGACTTCGCGGCCGCGAACACTCTGGAGATCGTGTCAGGGCGGCTGACGGGGAGGGTGGTCGGCGACGTCGTCGATCGCGCCGGCAAGGCGACCGCGCTGCGGCGCTTCGCGGCGGAGGCGGAGGTGCCGCTGAGCCAGACCGTGGCGATCGGGGACGGCGCAAACGACCTCGACATGATCGCCGCCGCGGGCCTCGGCATCGCGTTCAACGCCAAGCCCGCCGTGCGCCAGGCAGCCGATGCCGCCCTCAACGCCCCCTACCTCGACACCGTCCTCTACCTCCTCGGCATCACCCGCGAGGAGATCGAGGCCGCCGACCGCGAGGACGAGCTCGCCCCCTCAGCCTGACGCTGCGCCGTTCGGGATATCGCTGTTCGGGATAGCGCCACTCGGGCTAGCAGCCTGCCGCG
>JBQCDV010000067.1:0-18339 GCA_051960855.1 Actinomycetales bacterium | reverse complement strand
GTGCGCGAGGTCTTCGACAACCTGCCGCACGAGACGCCGGAGCAGTGGCAGCGGGTCGTCGACCACCTCCGGCTCGTGCCACAGGCGCTGGGCGACTACGCCGAGACGCTGCGGGAGTCGGCCGCGCAGGGTCATCTCGTCGCCGCTCGACAGATCCGCGTTATGGCAGAGCAGTGTGAGCGCTGGGTTGACCCCAGCAGGGACGACTTTTACGGCAGGCTGTTCCGGGACTCCCTCGCTGCGAACGGCGCCGCGGGGACTCGCGGGGTGGGCGGCGAGCTGAACGTCGCCGGGGCCGACGCCGCCGCCGGCGCGACCGCCGCGACGCTGCGTTTCGCGGAGTTCCTCCGCACCGAGCTGCTCCCGCTGGTGCCCGAGGAGGACGGCGTCGGTCGGGACCGGTACGGGGTGACGGCACGCGCGTTCCTCGGCGACGACGTCGACCTCGACGAGACCTACGCCTTCGGCTGGGAGGAGCTCGAGCGTCTGACCGCGGAGATGCGTGCGGTAGCGACGGAGCTCGGCGCCGACTCCATCGAGGAGGCGGCCGCTCTGCTCGATGCCGACCCGGAGCAGCAACTGAGCGAACCCGACCTGCTGCTCGCGTGGCTGCAGGGCCGGGTCGACGAGGTGACCGACACGATCGACGGCAGCCACTTCAACCTGCCGCCGGTCGCCCGCCGCGCTGAGTGCCGGATCGCGCCCACGACATCGGGTGTCATGTACTACTCGCCGCCGGACGCGTCCTTCTCCCGGCCGGGTCGCATCTGGTGGGCGCCGCCAGCCGACGGGACGTCGTTCCTCTGGCGCGAGGTCACCACCGTGCACCACGAGGGAGTCCCCGGGCACCACCTCCAGATCGCCGTCGCGATGGCCGAGCCCGGTCTGCATCCCTGGCAGCGATCCCTTGCCCACGTCCACGGCTACGTCGAGGGCTGGGCCCACTACGCCGAGCGGCTCTCGGACGAGCTCGGCCTGCTGCACGGGCCGGGGGAGCGGCTCGGCATGCTCTACGGGCAGCGGTGGCGGGCCGCTCGCATCGTCATCGACCTGGGGCTGCACCTCGGGCTGCCGATCCCGAGGGCCAACGGCTTCACCGAGGCGACCCGCTGGACCCCTGAGCTCGGCGTCGACGTCCTCCGCCAGGCTGCGGGCGCCGACGCGACGACAGCGACGTTCGAGGTCGACCGCTACCTGGGGTGGCCCGCGCAGGCGCTCGCCTTCCGTGTCGGCGCGAGGCTCTGGCGCGAGGTGCGGGCCGAGGCCGAACGGCGCCCCGGGTTCGACCTCAAAGAGTTCCACATGCGCGCGCTCCGCCTTGGCCCGATGGGGCTCGGACCACTGCGCGACCTGCTGGGGAAGGAGTCGGGATGAGCGAGTCGATGCAGCTCTACGACCTGCGTGTCACCGTGGAGCGGATCGAGGGCCGGTCGGTGTGCGGGCTCGCGGTGGGTGACTACTTCGAGCTGGTCAACAGCGCCGAGCTGCGGCTGCCGGAGGGGAAGCACTTCTGCATCTTCGCGCTGCAGGCCGTGTTGCCACTGCTCCCCGCCAAGCAGCGGCAGCTGCCCGCGAGCGACTGGCTGGAGAAGGACTCCCTGGTGTGCTGCCCCGATCCCGAGGAGCGGGTCGTGATGCGCATCGACCGCATCGGCACCCGGGTGATGGATCCCGACGACCTGACGTGACCTGACGGGAGCCAGCGGCTGCCTCAGACGTCGACGTCCTGGATCTCGCTGCGCACGGCGTAGAGCTCCGGGAAGAACGTGAGGTCGAGCGCGCGCCGCAGGAACGGCACGCCACTGGAGCCGCCCGTCCCGCGTTTCGAGCCGATGATGCGCTCCACGGTCTTGAGGTGCCGGAACCGCCAGAGCTGGAAGTTGTCCTCCAGGTCGATGAGCTCCTCGCAGGTCTCGTACGCCATCCAGTGGTCGTGCGAGTGCTCGTAGATGGCCGTGAAGGTGGGCACCAGCTCCGGGGAGAAGTGGTAGGGCTCGCTCCAGTCCCGGTCCAGCCGGTCGGCGGGGATCTCGTGGCCGGCCCGGTGCAGGAAGGCGAGGAACTCGTCGTACAGGCTCGGCTGGCCCAGCAGCTCGGCCAGCACCGCCTGCGCCGGGCGGTCGTGGTCGAAGACCTGCAGCATGTCGCGGTTCTTGTTGCCGAGCAGGAACTCCACGGCCCGGTACTGCCACGACTGGAAGCCGGAGGACGTGGCCAGAAAGCGACGGAACTCCGCGTACTCACTCGGCGTGAGGGTCGCCAGGACCGACCACTGCTCCGTGAGCTGGGTCTGGATGTACTTCACCCGCGCAAGCCGCTTGAGAGCCGGGCGCAGGTCGTCGGCCCGCAGCAGCTCCCGCGCCGACCGCAGCTCGTGCAGCATCAGCTTGAGCCACAGCTCCGAGGTCTGGTGCTGGATGATGAACAGCATCTCGTCGTGGCGGAACGGCACGCTCAACGGCTTCTGCGCTGACAGCAGCTGGTCGAGGCACAGGTAGTCGCCATAGGACATCGCGGTGCTGAAGTCGCGTTCGACGCTGTCTTCGAGCGGGCGCTGCGAGGTGTCGTCCACGTTCGCAGCGTACTGATCCAAACGCCTCAGGTCCTCCGTCTCGCGCCCGATGAGGAGCACGAGGGCCACGGACGGCTCTCGCCGCCGGCCCGCTGCTGCTGCTCGCGCCGGCCCCGCACGCACGATCCAAGGACGGACGCCGTGATCCTGCTGACGCGCCTGAACGGGCCGGAGTTCGCGCTGAACCCCGACCTCATCGAGCGGGCCGAAGCGACCCCCGACACGGTCGTCACCCTCGTGGACGGCAAGAAGTACGTCGTTGCCGAGTCCGTCTCCGAGCTGATCGAGCTCGTCCGTCACCACCGCGCCAGCGTCCTGGCGATGGCCCACGTCCTCGAGGCCCAGCAGGGGCCCTTCCCGATCTCGCCGCTCGACGACGGCGACTCTCCGGACCTGAGCTACGCAAGCGGGACCCTTTCGAACGGCGAGGACGCGCTGCGCGTCGTTCGGGAATCGGACCGTCCCGACCGTCCCACCGTGGTGCCGCTGCACCGCCGGGGTGACGCCTGATGGACGTCGGCACACTCGCGGGACTCGGCCTCGCCTTCGGCGGCATCTTCCTCTCGATGATCCTCGAGGGGTCATCGCCGATGGCGATCATCCTGATCCCGCCGATGCTGCTGGTGCTGTTCGGCACCTTCGGCGCTGCCTTGGCCGGCACGTACCTCAAGGACGGGCTGGCAATCTTCGGCAACCTCATGCGGGCCATGACCGGCAAGACGGCCCCGCCCGACACCGTCATCGAGACGATCGTGAAGCTCGCCGAGCGCGCCCGGCGGGAGGGGCTGCTCGCGCTCGAGGACGCCGCCAAGGACGTCGACGACGACTTCCTCAAGCGCGGTCTCGAGCTTGCCATCGACGGCACGGACCCGGAGGAGCTGCGCGAGATCCTCGAGGGGCAGCTCGCGGCCAAGCAGGTCGTCGACAGCCAGGCGGCGAAGTTCTTCGCCGACATGGGCGGCTACTCGCCGACGATCGGCATCATCGGCACCGTCATCGGCCTCATCCACGTGCTCAGCGACTTGAGCAAGCCCGCCGAGCTGGGCGCGAAGATCGCCTCGGCCTTCGTCGCGACGCTGTGGGGCGTCATGATGGCCAACGTCGTCTGGCTGCCCGTCGGCAACAAGCTCAAGCGCCTCAGCGCCTCGGAGTGCCAGCGGATGGAGCTGGTCATCGAGGGGATCCTCGCGATCCAGGCCGGCAGCAACCCGCGCGTCATCAACCAGAAGCTGCGCTCATTCCTGCCCGCCGACGCCGCCGGCAAGGCGGACGACAGCAAGGCCAAGGGTGCCAAGACCGCGAAGGCGGCCTGACGTGGGCGCGAGGGCGTCGAGATGAGCGCGAACGCCGGTGCCCACGGCGCGCGCGGTGCCCACGGTGCACGAGGCGGTCGCAAGCGGCGCAGCGGCCCGCACGAGGAGCACGAGAACCACGAGCGGTGGCTTGTCACCTACGCCGACATGCTCACGCTGCTGATGGTGCTGTTTGTCGTGCTGTTCGCGATCTCGCAGGTCGACCAGAAGAAGTTCGACGAGCTCAAGAACGGTCTGGCCGACAGCTTCGGCCAGGCACGCGTCGTGAGCGGCACGGACACCGTCGTCGGCTCCGACGGCGGGCGCTCGATCCTGGAGTTCCCGCCCCGGCAGCAGGTCGGGCCCGTCGTCCCGCCCAAGAGCCAGGTCGAGAACGTCACCCAGGAGCGGGCGCAGGCGGCCGCCGAGGTCAAGAAGTTCGAGGACGTGCGGCAGCGGATCGAGCAGGCCCTCGCGAAGGAAGGGCTGCGCGACTCCGTCCTCTTCCGCTACGACCAGCGGGGTCTCGTCGTCAGCGTCATCACCGACAAGGTGCTCTTCCCGGCCGACTACGCCACCCTGCAGCCGATCGGCGTGAAGCTGCTGGACGCCATCGGCCCGGTGCTGGCCACGCTGCCGAACTCCATCGAGGTGGAGGGGCACACCAACCAGGCGAAGGTGAAGCCGCGTTTCTACCCCACCGAGTGGGAGCTGTCCTCGGCCCGCGCCGTCACGGTCGTGCGCTACCTCATCGACCACGAGCGGGTGGCGGCCCGACGACTCACGGCCGCCGGTTTCGCCGACCAGCACCCCCTGCTGCCGCCCAGCGACCCGCGGGCCAACCGGCTCAACCGCCGTGTCGAGATCGTCGTGGGCAGCACCCTGCCTCCGTCCGCGGCGGCGCTCATCCCGAGTGTCGCTCCCACCAGCACCCTCCCGACGTCGTGACCGGGTGCCCGCAGATGACCGCACAGAGGAAGGAGCCCGGCGATGGCCAAGAAGGACGCTGAGGCCAGCAGCGACGAGCAGCCGGAGAAGGGCAAGAAGGGCAAGAAGAAGCTCCTGCTCGTCATGCTGCTGGTTGTGCTGCTCGGCGGCGGAGCGGCCGGCTACCTGGTGCTCGGACCCAGCGGTGGCAAGGCGGCTGCGGCGACCAAGCCTGCGCCTGAGCCGGGCGCCGTCGTGGCGCTCGACCCGATCGACATCAACCTCGCCGGCGGCCACTTCCTCAAGGTCGGGCTCGCTCTGCAGTTGACCAAGGACGCCGGCGCCGAGGAGCCGAACGGGTCGCGCGCCCTCGACCTAGCGATCACGGAGTTCAGCGGCGCGAACATGACGAAGCTCGCCAAGACCGCCGAGCGGGACAAGGCCAAGGCTGAGCTGCTGGACAAGCTCAAGGAGGCCTACGAGGACAAGGTCATGGACGTCTACTTCACCCAGTTCGTCATGCAGTAGGCCGGCCACGACGCGAGGAGGGGCCACCGCGTCCCTCCGCTCCGTCACCTCGTGTCACGGGATTCACCCGTTCCGCTCAATCTTTTCCGGCGGATGCCGATGCAGCAGCCGTGACCACCGCTCCGGACGTGACGTCGGCGACCGCTGCCGCCGACGCGACCCCCCGGACCGGGCGGCTGAAGAAGTCCAAGGGCGGCCCGCAGCCCTACGACTTCCGGCGCCCCACCAAGCTGTCGCGCGACCACATCCGCGTGCTCCAGATCGTCTGGGAGACCTTCGCGCGGCGCTGGTCGACGCTGCTCACGACGTCACTGCGGGCCGTGAGCTCGGTGTCCCTCGCGAGCATCGAGCAGCTCACCTACGACGAGTACGTCGCCTCCCTGTCCTCGCCAACCGTGATGAACCTGCTCGCCATCGAGCCCCTGCCCGGCACCGGCGTCCTCGAGATCAGCCTCGGCAGCGCCATGGCGACCGTCGACCACCTGCTCGGCGGTCCCGGTGGCGAGCGGCAGCCGGAGCGCCCGCTCAGCGAGATCGAGAGTGGGCTCGTCCGCACCCAGCTCACGCGCGTGCTGGGCGAGCTCGCCTACGCCTTCGAGTCGGTCGTGCCCATCAAGCCGGAGATCACCGGCGTGGAGTACAACCCGCAGTTCGCCCAGGCAGCGGCAGCCAGCGACGTCGTCATCGTCTCGACGTTCGAGCTGAAGATCGGCGCCCTCGAGAGCGCCGCGACCATCTGCCTGCCCTTCGCGGCGCTGTTTCCCAAGCTGGAGGTCGCGACCGGCCACGGCGTCGTCAGCGACCGCGACCGTGCCATCCGCGCCCGGGCCCACGAGCAGCTGCAGGTCGGCATGCTCGAGGTGCCGGTCGAGGTCGCGGTGCAGTTCGAGCCCGTCACCCTCTCCTCGTCGCAGCTCGCCGGCCTCGCCATCGGCGACGTCGTCCGGCTCGGGCACAAGACCGCCGCACCGCTGGCCGTGCGCGCGGCCGACGTCACCTTCGCGCAGGCCGTCCCCGGAGCTCACGGCAAGCGCCTCGCCGTCCTCGTCGTCGAACCGCAGGAAGAGACCGCGTCATGACCCTCACCGACACCCTGCTCGGCGCTGTCGCCGCGGCTGCCGCCTCCCTGCCGGCGAGCGCGCCTCTGGTGCCCGGCCCCGCCCAGTCGGCAGTGTCCCCGGACCTGCTGCCCGTCGGGGCGGAGCTGGCCGTCGTCGCGAAGCTCAGCGGTGCGGTGACCGGCGAGATCGTTTGCGTCGTCGACCCCGCACTGGTCGCCGCCCTCCGGACCAGCCCGCTCGGCTCCCTCGCGCTGGCGCCGGCTGTGCAGCCGGCGCTGGACGCAGCGGCCGCGGCCCTGGGTCAGGTGCGGGCCGACGGCGGCGTGGAGCTCGACCCCACGACCGCCCTGGGGCAGCTGGCCACCCGCCCGAACGTCGTTGTCGTCCCGCTGCTCGCCGAGGGGATCGTGCAGGCCACCATCGCGCTGTCCCTGAACGCCGCAGCCTCGGTCCCGTCCCAGCGCGGCTTGCCCCGGGTGGGTGGTCTGGAGCTGCTGCGGGACGTCGAGATGGAGGTGACCGCCGAGCTCGGCCGCACCCGCATGGCCGTCCGTGAGCTGCTCTCCCTCGCCCCCGGTGCGGTCGTCGAGCTGGACCGCGCGGCAGGAAGCCCGGCTGACCTTCTCGTCAACGGCACGCTTATCGCACGCGGCGAGGTCGTCGTGGTCGATGAGGACTTCGGCATCCGCATCACCGAGATCGTCGCGGGCGCCGAGCGCCAGGGCGAGAGCGGTGCGGCCTGACGTGGTCGGTCAGGTCCTGCAGGTCGTCGTCTCCCTGGCGGTCGTGCTCGGGCTGATGTGGCTCGCCGCCCGCGTGCTCAAGCGGACCGGTGTCGCGCGAGGCGGTGACGCGATCGAGCTGCTCGCTCGCCAACCGCTGTCCCGCAACTCCGCCGTGGCCGTCGTGCGGGTCGCCGACCGCGCGCTCGTGTTGGGCGTCGCCGAGCAGGGCGTCACCCTCGTGGCCGAGACCGACCTCGCAGCCGTCCAGGCCGCACTCGCCACCCCCGCTCGCGAACGCCGCCGCCCGGCGCTGCCGACGCAGGAGCGCTCGCGTGTCGCGGGCTCGGCGGTGAGCCCCGAGACCTGGCGGACAGCGGTCGACGTCCTGCGGGACCGGACGGCTCGCCGGACCCAGCCGAGATGAGGCTGCGCTCGGCTGCCGGTCGGCCTCGCCGCTTGGCCGGCCGCGTCGGGACTTTCCTCGGCGCGGCCCTGGTCGCCGGCCTGGCCTCGGTCGCGCTCGCCCCCGCCGCCTCAGCCGCCTCAAACGCCACCGGCGTCGTCCGAGCTGCACCGGCGACGGCGTCGTTCGAGAGGGGTGTTGGGTCTCCTGGGGCCGTAACCAAGCCGACCACACCGACGAGTCCGCAGGCTCCGGTCAGTCCGACGCAAAGCACCCCCGACGACGGCACGGTTGCCGTGAACATCAAGGGCGTCACCGACAAGCCCTCGACGTCGGTGGTCGTCATCCTCGCGATCACGCTGCTGTCCGTGGCGCCGGCGCTGCTGCTGATGATGACCTCGTTCACCAAGATCATCGTGGTGCTCGGTCTGACGCGGAACGCCCTCGGTCTGCAGGGGACGCCCCCTAACCAGGTGCTGGTCGGCCTCGCGCTGTTCCTGAGCCTGTTCATCATGTCGCCGGTGCTGAGCAAGGTGAACGACGCAGGCATCCAGCCCTACCTGCACGGCACGTCATTCAGCCAGTCCTACGAGCAGGGCATCAAGCCCCTCGAGTCCTTCATGCTCGACCACACGCGCAAGGAGGAGCTGGCGCTGATGAGCAAGGCGGCCGGGCGCGACCTGCCTGCCACACGTGCCGCCGTGCCGATCACGACGCTGATCCCGGCCTTCGTGCTCAGCGAGCTGAAGTCCGCGTTCATCATCGGCTTCGTCATCTTCCTGCCGTTCCTCGTCATCGACATCGTGGTGTCGGCGAGCCTGATGTCGATGGGCATGATGATGCTGCCGCCTGTCGTCATCTCCCTGCCGTTCAAGCTCCTGCTCTTCGTCCTCGTGGACGGCTGGGGCATGGTCGTGACCTCACTGGTCGCCAGCTACCGAGGGGGCGGCGCGTGAGCGACACCTCAGTCCTGCAGCTCGCCATCACCACGATGATCGTCGTCGCCAAGCTATGCGCGCCGATCCTCATCACGGCTCTGGCCGTCGGCTTCGGGATCTCGCTGTTCCAGTCGGTGACGCAGATCCAGGAGGTCACGCTCACCTTCGTGCCGAAGATCCTGGCTGTGGGCATCGTCCTGGCGCTGTCCGGCAACTGGATGCTGCACGAGCTGGTGAGCTTCACCCATCAGCTGTTCACCGCGCTGCCGGGCCTGCTGCAGGCGGGCTGACGGTGCCGGACGTCGCCGCCTCCTCGCTGGTCGCTCTGCTGCTCGGCAGCGTGCGCGCGGCCGCGTGGCTCGTCGTCGTCCCCGCGTTCGGCAGCCGCACGGTCCCCTCGGTCGTGAAGGCCCTGCTGTCCGTCGCGATCGCGCTGCCGCTCGTGCCAAGGCTCGAGACGCACCTGCCCTCCCTCGACACCGCACCGCTGATCGGCGCCGTCGTCGAGCAGGTCCTCATCGGTGCCGCGCTGGGCTTCCTCACGATGCTGGTCCTGTCAGCGGTCCAGATCGCGGGGGACCTCATCGACGTGACCAGCGGTTTCGCGATGTCCTTCGCTCTCGACCCGCTCGGCTTCAACCAGGGCTCGGTCTTCGGTCGGCTGCACCAGATGCTCGCCACCACGCTGCTGTTCGCTCTGAACCTGCACGTGGTCGTCCTGGCCGGCTTCCTCCGGAGCTACGACGCTCTGCCGCTCGACGCCGCGATGAACCTCGACGGCCTCGGCCGGCTGCTCACCTCGGGTATCGGCCAGGTGTTCCTGTCGGCAGCCGAGATCGCCGGTCCACTGGTCGCGGTGTTCTTCCTGGCCGACGTCGGGCTGGCGCTGCTGACCCGGGTGGCGCCGCAGCTCAACGCCTTCTCGGCCGGATTCCCCCTGAAGATGCTCTTCGGGCTGCTGCTCGTGGCCAGCACCTTCACCTTGCTGCCGGGCGTGATGCGGTCGCTGACCGAGACGTCCGGGCAGTTCGTCACCCTGCTCGTCTCCTCCCGGTAGCCGGCGGGTGGTGAGGCCGTGAGCGGCGAGAAAACCGAGAAGCCGACCCCCAAGCGGCTGCGCGAGGCGCGCAAAGAGGGCCGCATCGCACGCACGCCCGACCTCTCCGCCTGGGCGGGGATCCTCGCCGCCACCCTGCTGCTGCCGATGCTCGGCTCCCGCGTGGGCGACCAGACCCGGGAGCTGCTCGTCGACGCCGGTCAGGTGATCCGCAACCCCGACGTCGGGCAGGTGATGTCCGTCGCACGGACCACGTTCACCTCGGTCGGGGTCGACCTGCTGCTCGTGTCCTGTCCGCTCCTGCTGCTGGGGCTTGCGCTGCACACCGCCCAGGGCGGCCTGCACTTCGCGACCAAGTTCGCGAAGCCGCAGGCGAAACGGCTCAACCCGCTGCCGGGGCTCAAGCGGATGTTCGGACCGCACTCGGCGTGGGAGGCGGTCAAGCAGACGACCAAGACGGCCGTGCTGGGACTGCTGCTGTGGCACGCCGTATCGACGGTCGTGCCGCTGCTCGTGGGGTCGGGGCACCTGCCGCTGCCGGACGTGCTGGCCACCTGCTTCGACGCCCTCCTCGCCCTCATGCGCTGGGCCGCTGTCACCGGCCTCGCTATCGCCGGAGCGGACTACCTCGTCGCGAAGCGGCGAATCGGCAAGCAGGTGAAGATGAGCCTGCAGGACGTCAAGGACGAGCACAAGCAGTCCGAGGGTGACCCGCAGGTCAAGAGCGCCATCCGGTCGCGGCAGCTGGCGATCTCCCGCAACCGGATGATCGCCGACGTCAAGGAGGCGGACGTCGTTCTCGTCAATCCGACGCATGTCGCGGTCGCCCTGCGCTACCAGCCGGAGCGGGGGGCACCGCGGATCGTGGCCAAGGGCGCCGGTGTGATGGCCCGGCGCATCCGCGAGACCGCGATGGAAGCGCGCGTCCCGCTGGTCGCCGACGTCCCGCTGGCTCGTGCGCTGTACAAGGCATGCGAGGTGGGCCAGGAGATCCCGCCCGAGCTCTACACCGTGGTGGCGCGGGTGCTCGCCTTCGTGCTGTCGCTGAAGTCCCGCGGCGCGGCGGCCGGCCTGCACACGCTGCCCGGACAGCGCGCGCCGCGCGACCCCTCAAGTTCTGACGCGCGACGTCGATAGAAGGGAGCCAGGAAGGCACGCAGGCCCAGGAGCGGGCCGACGACCAGACGCACCGCGACTGGTCGACCCGCCCGTCCATGCCGTCCAGGCCGTCCAGGGAGCTCTCGCCGACCGTGCTTCGCAATCGTCTGGGTCAGGTCGTCGTCCCGGTGGCCGTGGTCTGCGTCATCGTGATGATGGTCGTCCCGCTGCCCGCGGTGCTGCTCGACCTGCTCATCGCCGCGAACATCACCGGCAGCTTGCTGATCCTGCTCGTGAGCATGAACGTCAAGCGAGCCCTCGACTTCTCGGTCTTCCCCTCGCTGCTGCTGGTCGCGACGTTGTTCCGGCTCGCTCTCAACATCAGTGCGACCCGTCTCGTCCTGCTTAACGGCTATGCCGGCAAGGTGATCGACGCCTTCGGTCACTTCGTCGTCGGCGGCTCGCTCATCGTCGGCTTGGTCATCTTCCTCATCCTGCTCGTGATCCAGTTCGTGGTCATCACCAACGGCGCCGGCCGCGTCGCCGAGGTCGGTGCCCGCTTCACCCTCGATGCCATGCCTGGCAAGCAGATGGCGATCGACGCCGACCTCAACGCCGGCCTCATCGACGAGCACGAAGCTCGACGCCGCCGTGCGGAAGTCGCCGCGGAGGCGGACTTCTACGGAGCGATGGACGGTGGCTCGAAGTTCGTCAAGGGCGACGCGATCGCCGCGATCGTCATCACCGCCATCAACCTGCTCGGAGGATTCGTCGTCGGCGTCGTGCAGAAGCACATGCCGATCGGCGACGCCATCTCGACCTACAGCCTGCTCAGCGTCGGCGACGGGCTCGTCTCGCAGATTCCCGCGCTGCTGCTCTCGGTGAGCACGGGTCTGATCGTCACCCGCGCCACAACCGACGGGAGCATGGGACAGGACATCATCCGGCAGTTCAGCCAGCAGCGAGCCGCCCTCCGCGTCGGCGGCGCAGCCGTGCTCGTCATCTGCCTCATCCCCGGCCTGCCGAAGCTGCCTTTTCTCATCGTCGGCAGCCTCGCGCTGCTCGCCAGCAGCCGGCTGCCCGACCCTGAGGCCGCACCTGCGCCGGAGGAGCAGCAGGGCCCGGAGCTGCCCGCGCCGGACTCCCCGGAGGCACTCGCGAACGACATGCGGGTCGACCCTCTCGGTCTCGACCTCGCCCCCGATCTGGTCGACCTCGTCGACGGCGCGAACGGCGGCGACCTGCTCGACCGCGTGCGTGCGCTGCGGCGCAAGATCGCGCTGGACCTCGGACTCGTGCTTCCTCTCGTCCGCACCCGTGACGACCTGTCACTGCCGCTGTCGACGTACGCCGTGCGCATCGGTGGCATCGAGGTGGCCCGTGGCGAGGCGCCGGCCGGCTGTGTCCTGGCCATCGGCGACGGGCTGGAGTCGATCCCCGGCCGTCCCACGGTGGAGCCGGTCTTCGGCCTGGCCGCCAAGTGGGTGCCGGTGGAGCTGCGGGCGCAGGCGGAGATCTCGGGTGCGACGGTCGTCGACCGCGCCAGTGTCATCACCACCCACCTCGCCGAGGTCGTCCGTCGTCACGCGAGCCGACTGCTCGGCCGGGAGGACGTGCGCATGCTGACCGAGATGGTCAAGCGGACGCACCCCATCGTGGTGGAGGAGCTCACTCCGGCCCTGCTGTCCCTCGGTGAGGTGCAGCGCGTCCTCGCTGCCCTGCTCGACGAGAACGTCGCCATCCGCGACCTCGTCCGCATCTTCGAGGCGATGTCCCTGCGCGCCAGGACCAGCACCGACCCCGAGGGCCTGACCGAAGCCGCCCGGGCAGGGCTCGGCGCCGCCATCGTCGCGCCGCACGCCCATGACAACGTCCTGCGCGTCATCACGATCGACCCGGTGCTCGAGCAGGTGCTCCTGCAGTCCGTGCGTGCCGGTGATGGTGGCACACAGCTCGCGCTCGACGCGCTGCAGGCCGAGGGGCTCGTGCACTCGGTCGCCGGACTCGTGGAGTCCGCCGAGCAGCGAGGGCACACGCCGGTCCTCGCGTGCTCCGCGCCGCTGCGTCCCGCGCTGCGACGCCTCGTGTCGACCGCATTGCCCCGGGTTCCTGTCGTCGCCTTCCACGAGATCGGCGACGCGCTCCGCATCGAGACCGTCGGGATGGTGAGCCGCGAACATGCGCCTGCTGCTTGAGGGAACGGACATCGAGGAGCTGCTGGCGCAGGTCCGCCGCGAGCACGGCGGAGCGGCTCGCATCATCGCCGCAGACAAGGTGCGCAGCGGTGGCGTCGCAGGGTTTTTCGCGCGCGAGCGCTACGAGGTGACCGTCGAGATCGACGATGCATCGGCGGTGGTGCCGTCGGTGACCATGCCGTCGGTGGGCATCCCGTCGGTGGCCGTGCCGTCGGTGGGCATCCCGTCGGTGACCATGCCGTCAGTGGGCATGCCGCCGGCGGTGGTGCACCCGGAGCCGACGACGCTGCTCGAACTGGCGGCCGCCGTCGACTCGGCCGAGCGGGCGAGCGAGCTGCGCTTCCAGCCGCTGGTCAGCGCGGAGACCGAAACGGCGCCAGTCGTGTCGACGCAGACGCACGGCTTCGCGGCGGTCCTCCGTCAACTTGCTGACGACACCGACGGGCTGGTGTCAGAGCCCCCCGTGGGGCCAACGCTCGCTGCCGCACCCGAAGTCGCCGCAATAGCTGAGGTGGCGCCGCTGGCCCCGGTCGAGCGGCGGGTGGCGGGTCGCCACGCGCGTCCGACGACGGACCTGGCGGTGGGCAACGACGTTCGGAATGTGGTGGTCCAGGACCGGCCGGAAGGGATAGCCGCCGCGCCCGAGTCGGAGGGGTCGTGGGCGGCACTGGGGCTTCCCGCAGAGCTACGTCCGGCGCCGGTTGAAGGCGTGCCCGCGGTGCGCCTGCTGCGGAGCGCTCTGGAGCAGCTGCCGCAGCCGCCGCGCACACCCAAGGGCGCAGGGGACGTCATCGTCGTCGCCGGGCCGGCTGCCCAGGCGTACCAGGCAGCGCAGGAAGTGGCGCAGCGGCTTCGTCTCGACCCCGCGACCGTCCTCCTCGCGGCGGCCACGGCCGCGGTACCCGGCCTCACTGCGGCTCGTCGCCTGATCGGTCCCGAGGACGCCCGCCGCAAGCTGCGGGCCATCCGCCGCAACCCGCACCCGACCGTCGTCGCCGTCGACGCGGGGATGGAGGAGGGTGCGCCGGAGTGGGCACGCGAGGTGGCCGACGTGCTCGAGGCTGACGCGGTCTGGGCCGTCGTCGACGCCACCACCAAGACGAACGACGCCGCGGGACAACTGCGCCGTCTGGCTCCCGTGCAGGCACTGCTCGTGCGAAACGCTCGACGCACGTCGGACCCCGGCTCGGTGCTCGCGCTGGGGGTCCCCGTCGCATCCATCGACGGCGTCGCCGCTACGCCGGCCGCCTGGGCCAGCTTGCTGTGCGAGCGGCTCTTGGAGTCCGCGTGACGATTCGCGCCGACGACCTTCCTGCCGTCAACGCGCTAGTCCGTGTGGCGGTGAAACCCGAGGACCTACAAGGGTTTCCCTCTCGAGTGGAAGCGGTGGAGCACGATCCCTCGCACTCGGCGCCACGCCTGGTCATCGCCGCTCCGGGCTTCGTCGGCGACCTCGTGACCCTGGTCGACGGCATGCCCCTTCTCGTCAGGTGGACGGGAAGTGCCGGAGTGTTCGAGGTGTCCGGCCGGCTGGAGAGCGTGGCGGCGGAGGGTGTGAAGGTCTGGCGCGTGGAGCTCGTCGGGGACATC
This sequence comes from Actinomycetales bacterium, assembly GCA_051960855.1. Lineage (GTDB taxonomy): Bacteria > Actinomycetota > Actinomycetes > JAJZTN01 > JAJZTN01 > JBQCDV01. The sequence goes on along the minus strand of JBQCDV010000067.1, from coordinate 3,953 downwards.
CGGCGCACCGAGCGCCGCCGCTACGCGCGGGCCAGTAGCTCGACGCCGCTGCGCCTCGTGCCGCTGCGTGACACCCCGGTCGTCGTTCTCGCCGGTTGGGTGTCCGACCTCAGCGAGGGTGGCCTGCGGGGCAGGGTGTCCGGTCGTGTGGCGCCGGGAGAGCGGGTGCGGGCGCACGTGACGCTCGACGAGCGCCAACTGCAGGCCGATGGTCACGTCATCGACGTCCGCGAGGGGGACCGACACGGCGAGCTGGAGCTCGTGGTGCGCTTCGAGGAGCCGGTGCGCGAGGAAGATCTCATCCGGAGATGGGTGCTGCGCCAGCAGGTGCTGGCGCGCCGGACGATGAAGGAGAAGGTGTGACCCCCGCTGTGCTGGTCGTGGCGCTGGTGCTGTCGGCCCCGGCGCTGTACCGCGGCTTCGTGACCAGCCAGATGAGCGTCGACGGCGCGCTGGTCGTGTTCCTCGCCGCGGTCCTGGCCGCGTGGGTCGGCCGGAGTCTGCTCATGAGTCTGCTCGGCAGCTATGCCTCCGCTCGCGCGAGCGATGCGCTGCGGGCCGGTGAGGCTGGTGCGCCCCGCCGTCGCCGCGAGGACGGCCTGCCCGGGGACGAGGCGTGAGCACGGGGGCTGCGGCTGCCTGGAACGCGGACGAGGGAGCGGGGCACGCGGGGGGACAGATGGGGGAGCGGCAGCTGCGGGTGTTTCTCGTCGACGACCACGACGTCGTCCGCGACGGACTCCGGCACCTCCTCGAGGCCGAGCAGGACATCGTCGTCGTCGGGGAGGCCGCGACGGTGTCGCAGGCGCGGCAGCTCCTGCTGGCCGCCGATCCGGACGTCGTGGTGGTCGACTACCGGCTGCCTGACGGCGACGGCGTGGAGATCGTCCGCTGGGCGCGCGGGGAGCGAGGCGACCTCGAGATCCTCATGCTGACGTCCTACGACGAGGACGACGTCATCGTCGCCGCGATCGCCGCGGAGGTACGCGGCGTCCTGCTCAAGCAGGTGCGCAGCCGCGACATCGTCGACGCGGTCCGCAAGGTCGCGCTGGGCCAGTCGGTGCTGCACCCGCTGGTCGCGCAGCGGCTGATGCGCCGGCTCGGTGCGCGCGACGGCTCACCGGCCGAGGTCGCCGCGGCTCCGCTGCCGTCGGTCGAGGCGCTGACAGGGCAGGAGCGCAACGTCCTGCGCGCCATCGGCGAGGGAATGTCGAACCGGCAGATCGCCGATCGCCTCGGCGTGACGGAGAAGACCGTCAAGAACCATGTGACGCGCATGCTGGGCAAGCTCGGACTGCAGCGACGCACGCAGGCCGCCGTCCTCGCCGCCCGCTACCCCGACCTCTGACCAGCAGGCACGCGCCACGCCACCTCGGTCCCGCCGCCGTCGCGCCCCTGACAGGTGAACGCACCGCCGTGCTCGGCAGCGCGGCGGGCGAGGTTGCTCAGCCCGCTGCGTCGGGAGCCAGACAGGCCGACGCCGTTGTCGGCGACGACCAGCTGGAGCTCGCCGTCGACGACCGCGAGGGTCACCTGGGCCCAGCTGGCACGGGCATGGCGAACGACGTTGCTGAGCGCCTCGCGGAGGACGGCGAGCAGGTCGTGGCGAAGGTGGTCCGGAACGTCGGCGCCGAGGGGCTCGCGGGCGACGACGGCGAGCGGCCAGCCAAGGGCGGCGTTCGTGCCGGTCAGGACGTCCTCGATCGCCGCCGCGAACCCCTGCTCGTCCGGCGGCCGCCGAAGGTCGGTGATGACGCTGCGCAGCTCGGAGATGACCTGGTCGACATCCTCGACCAGCGGGGCGAGCGTGGCGACCGGCGACGTGTTGGTGACCGCCCGGTCGATCGCCAGCCCGATCCCGAAGAGTCGTTGGATCACGTCGTCGTGCAGGTCCCGCGCGATGCGAGCCCGGTCCTCCCGGAGGGCGTGCACGAGCCGGGGGTCACCCGTCGTCGCGCGGTCCAGGGCCAGTCCCACCTGGGCGGCGAGCGCTGCGATGAGGGAGATCTCGGCAGGCGTGAAGCGGGCGTCGGCACGGGTCCGGGCGAGGACGAGGACGGCGTGGACGTACGAGCGGCCTCGCAGCGGGGTCAGGAGCGCGGTGCCGGCGCGGGTCGCCGCCGGCCACATGGCGTCGAGACTCGCCCCGCTGTCGAGGGCGAGCGTGCTCCCTGTGCGCAGCACGTCGGCGCCAGGAGTGGCCTCGACGCGCAGCCGCTTGCCCGCGAGCTCCCGGGGCGCGTTGTGCGAGATGGACTGCACGCGCAGCCAGGCGTCGCCGTCGCGCACGAGCACCTCGGCCATCGTGCTCTCCAGTGTCCCGACGGCAAGGTCGGGCACGGTGTGGAGGACGTCCTCAGGCCCCTCGCTGCGCAGCAGCGACTCGCTGAGTGCGGCCACCGCTGCGGTCTTGCGCAGCTGATGGGAGAGCCGCTCAGTCTGCCGCGCCTGGCGCAGCGCGGGCCCGGCGATGGTCGCGAGGGCGGCGACCGCCCGACGGGCCGCCTCGGTGCCGGCCTCACTGCCGTCGGCTCGCCCACCGCGCAGCACGATGCGCGCGAGGACGCCGTCGTCGAGGGCGAAGGGGACGACGAGGTCGGAGGCGGGGTCGGCGGCTTGCGCACTGTCTCCGCTGACGAGGTCCCGCCACTGTCCGCGGGAGTCCGGCATCGCGAGCACGACCTCGCAGCCCGCGATGGCGGCGGCAGTCTCGGACAGCCGGGTGAGGACCTCGCTGGTGTTGCCAGCCGTCATGATGCGCGAGACCGCGTCGATGACGCGCATCATCATCACCGACCCCGTCGGGTCGGCGAGTGTCGTCACCACCTCAGGCTAGAGGTGAAGCGGGGCTCGGCGGGGGTCGTCGGCGGAAGCCGTCAGTGCACGTGGCGCCGGTGTGCGAGCTGTTGTCGTCACCGCGACGACAACGGCGGCTCAGCGGCTGCGAGTCCCGTGGACCATCGGTCCTCGATGCGTCCCCAGCGCCAGACCGCGAGCGCCACAAGCCAGGTCACGACGAAGAGCGCAACGATGGCGTAGCCGACGTTGTTGAGGTCCAGGCTGGCCATCCAGCCGAGGACTCCCCCCGAGACGCCGAGCTTCTCTGACAGCAGGCCCCCGAGCTCGATGACGCCGATCACCAGCGCGACCGCGACGGACAGCGCCGTGATCGTGATGTTGTAGTAGACCTTGCGCACCGGTCGGGAGAAGGCCCAGCCGTAGGCGAAGTTCATGAAGCAGCCGTCAATCGAGTCGAACAGGCTCATGCCGGCGGCGAACAGCACCGGCAGCGCCAGGATCGCGTACCAAGGCAGGTTCGCCTGCGCGGCTCCGCCGGCGCTGGCAAGCAGCGCGATCTCGGTGACCGTGTCGAAGCCGAGCCCGAACAGCAGCCCGACGAGGTACATCTGCCACGGCCGGCGCACCAGCTTCATCGCCGGACGCAGCACCCGGTTGAGCAGGCCCCGGTTGTTGAGGTGCTCCTCGAGCGTCGCCTCGTCGTAGCTGCCGCGCCGCATCCGGGCGAAGACCTTGAGGATCTGCACGAGGATCACGAGGTTGATGACGCCGAGGAGGACGAGGAAGACGCCGCTGACGAGGGTGCCGATCAGGCCGCCGGTGCTCTTGAGGGTCGAGCTGTCGTCGCTGACCTCGCCGACGAGCGCCTTGACGCCGGTCGCCAGCAGCAGGGTCATGAAGAAGACGACCGACGAGTGGCCCAGGGAGAACCAGAAGCCGATGGTGACCGGCCGCTTGCGCTCCTCCATGAACTTGCGGGTGGTGTTGTCGATGGCCGCGATGTGGTCGGCGTCGAAGGCGTGGCGCATCCCCAGGACGTAGGCGGTGATGCCGATGCCGACGCCGAAGACCTGCCCTCCCACGCGGTAGTGGCCGGGGGCGATCACGAGCAGCAGGAGACCGAAGCCGATCAGGTGCAGCAGGAGCACGAAGCC
>JBQCDV010000066.1:0-11022 GCA_051960855.1 Actinomycetales bacterium | reverse complement strand
CTCGCCGCCCAGCTCGGGGTGACCCGGTGGCATGTGTCGCTCAGCCACGACGCGGGGATCGCCTCTGCAGTGGTGATCGCCGAGGCGGCGTCCGGCTGGGACACGGCTCCCACCGACTGACACCGAGGACCGAGGGAGCACGGCATGCGGCTGGCCTACGACGTAGCGGCGATCCGTGCTGCCGAGGCAGCCGCGATGGCCGGAGGCCCAGACGGCGAGCTGATGCAGCGGGCCGCCACCGGACTGGCGGCGCTGTGCGCCCGGCTGCTGCGCGACGAGCGTGCGGGCGGCCGCGGCGTCGCCGGTGCCCGCGTCGTGCTCCTCGTCGGCAGCGGCAACAACGGGGGAGACGCCCTCTGGGCCGGCGCCCGGCTGGCGCAGCGCGGTGCCCGCGTGGTCGCGGTGCTGCTCGCCGAGCGCGTCCACGAGCAGGGGCTGGCCGCGCTGCGGGCTGCTGGTGGCCGCGTGGTCCCGGCCCCAGGGGTGTCGGGCGCCGAGGACCTTCGGGCCGTGGCGCGCCGCGAGCTCGCCTCCGCCGACCTGGTGCTCGACGGCATCATCGGCATCGGCGGCCGGGGCGGACTGCGTCAGCCCGCGGCCGACCTCGCGAGGGCCGCAGCGGAGGGACCAGGGTTCCTGGTCGCGGTGGACATCCCGAGCGGCGTCGACGCCGACACCGGTGTCGTGGAGGGCGCCGCGGTGTCGGCCGACCTGACGGTCACCTTCGGCGCGCTCAAGCCCGGGCTCTGCGTCGACCCCGGCGCCTCACACGCCGGCGCGGTCGCGGTCATCGACATCGGGCTCGAGCCGCACCTGTCCGACGCCGAACCCACCCTGCGCGTGCTGGACGCCGCGGACCTCGCCGACCTGCTGCCCCAACCAGCCCGTGAGACGGACAAGTACCGCCGCGGCGTGCTCGGCGTCCGTGCCGGCACCGACCGCTATCCCGGAGCGGCGGTGCTCTGCACGGGGGCTGGGGCACGGGCCGGCGCCGGGATGGTCCGGTACGTCGGCCCGGACGCCGCCGCCCGTCACGTCCTGTCGGCCTGGCCGGAGGTCGTCGTGGGCGCTGGCCGCGTCCAGGCGTGGACCGTGGGATCGGGCCTGAGCGGTCCCGACGAGGTGGGCGACGACGTCCTGGCGGCGCTGCGGGAGGACGCGTCCGTGCCCGCGGTGCTCGATGCCGGCGCCGTGCAGCTGGTGACGCAGCTGCCTCACCCGGCGCGGTTCCTGCTCACTCCCCACGCCGGTGAGCTCGCGCGGCTGTTGGACGTCGACCGGGCCGAGGTCGAGGCCCGGCGGCTGGAGCACGCCAGCCTCGCGGCGACACGCTTCGGCGCGACCGTCCTGCTCAAGGGCTCGACGACGGTGGTCGCCACCCCCGGTCAGCCTGGCTGGGCCAACCCCACCGGGACCCCGGCGCTCGCGACCGCCGGCAGCGGGGATGTCCTCGCCGGTGTCTGCGGAGCCCTGCTCGCGCAGGGGCTAGCCCCCGACGAGGCCGGAGCGGTGGGAGCGTGGGTCCACGGTCTCGCCGGACGTCTCGTGTCGACGAGCGACCACGGCAGCCACCCGATCGTCGCCGCCGATGTCATCACCGCCCTGCCGCGGGCGCTCGCCGTCCCCGCGGTCCCCTGAGCCCAGGCGAGGGGGCGGCGCAGAGACGGCGCGACGCGCTCGCGCCACAGCATGAGCCGGGCGGCCCCGCCTGCGAGAATGCCGGATGTGTCCGCCCTGACCGAGCTGCCGCGTGCCCGCGGCGAGGCTCTGGTCGATCTGGCGGCCATCGCCGACAACGTCCGCCGGCTGCGAGAGGTGGCGGCACCTGCCGAGGTGATGTCGGTGGTGAAGGCTGACGGCTACGGGCATGGCATGGTGCCGGTGGCGGCCACCGCGCGTGCCGCCGGCGCCACCTGGCTCGGGACGGCGCTGATCGAGGAGGCGCTGACGTTGCGTGCGGCCGGAGACACCGGCCCCGTCCTCGCCCTCATCCCGACTCCGGGAGACCGGTTCGAGGAGGCCGTCGCGGCGGACGTCGACGTCTCCGCCGGAGCCGCCTGGTCCCTGCACGCGCTGGCCGCAGCCGCCCGCACGACCGGACGGACCGCTCGGGTGCACCTCGAGGTCGACACGGGTCTTGGCAGGGGCGGCTCGACGGCTGCGGGCTGGGAGGACCTGCTGCGGCAGGCGGCGCTGCTCGAGGCCGAGGGCGCCATCGAGGTCGTCGCGGTCTGGAGTCACTTCGCGTGCTCGGACGTCCCCGACGACCCCTCGGTGGCCGCCCAGCTGGCCGCGTACGCCCACGCGCTGGAGCTCGCGACTCGCCTCGGAGTCCGTCCGCAGCTGCGGCACCTCGCCAACTCCGGCGCCACTCTCGCCGTGCCGCAGTCGAGATACGACGTCGTTCGGCCGGGCATCGCCACCTACGGCCTCAGCCCCTTTGGGCGACCCCGGCCAGAGGACGGGCTGCGGCCGGCGATGACCGTCCGCGCGCGGCTCGCCGGGAGCAAGCAGGTGCCGGCGGGGCACGGGGTCTCCTACGGGCTCACCTACCGCACCCCGCACGCGACGACGCTCGGCCTCGTGCCGCTCGGTTACGGCGACGGCATCCCCCGCGCGGCCGGCAACCGCGCCGACGTTCTCGTCGGGGGTCGCCGCCACCGCATCTCCGGCCGCGTGTGCATGGACCAGTTCGTGGTCGACCTGGAGTCCGCCGAGGCCGTCGCCGCGGTGGGCGAGGAGGTCGTGCTCTTCGGACCCGGCGACGCCGGCGAGCCGACGGCGCAGGAGTGGGCGGAGGCACTGGACACCATCAACTACGAGGTCGTCACACGGCTGGGCGCCCGGCTGCCTCGCCGGTATGTCGGCGAGCCGGCTCCGGAGGCGACATGGGTGCGGTGACCTGGGGCAAGCGGGCCGGTGCCCTCGGCGCGGCGCTGGGAGCGGTCGCGGCGACGACCGCGGTGGGAGTGGTGGTGGAGCGCCGCACCCTCGAGCGCCGCCGCGCCCGCCGGATGCTGGCCCAGCCCGGCGTCCTCCCCGACGTGCCCCAGGGGACGGTGCGCACTGTGCGCACCGACGACGGCGTCGAGCTGCACGTGGAGACGGTGGGGGACGCGCGGGCGCCGTTCACGGTGGTCTTCGTGCACGGCTACGCGCTGACGAGTGCGAGCTGGGTCTTCCAGCGCGCCGGCCTCGAGGGGCTCGGGCGGCAGGTCTACTACGACCAGCGCGGCCACGGGCGGTCCGGCATCGGCGACCGCAGTCGCGCCACCATCGACCAGCTCGGCCGCGACCTGGCCCGCGTCATCGAGGCGACGGCCCCGGACGGCCCGCTCATTCTCGTCGGGCACTCGATGGGTGGGATGACGGTGATGGCGCTGGCCGACCAGCGTCCCGAGCTCTTCGGCGACCGCGTCATCGGGGTCGGGCTGCTCTCGACCTCCGCCGGCGGCCTCGCGGAGGTGACCCTGGGCGTGCCCCGCCTCACGTCCGGTGCCATGCACCGTCTCGCACCCGGGATCGTCTCCCTCCTCGACCGGCGCTCGGCGCTCGTCGAACGTGCCCGCCGCATGAGCAGCGACCTCAGCCTCGCCCTGACCAAGCGCTGGTCCTTCGCGTCAGACGTGGCGCCGGACGTCGTCGCGCTGGCCGCCGAGATGATCACGTCGACGCCGATCGGGGTCGTCGCGGACTTCTTCCCCGCCTTCGACAGCCACGACAAGGTCGAGGCGCTCGCCGCCCTCACCCGGGGCGTCGAGGTGCTCGTCCTCGTCGGTGAGGAGGACCTGCTGACCCCGCCGCTGCACTCCGAGCTGATCGCGCAGGAGGTCCCCAACGCGGAGCTGGTGAAGGTCCCGGATGCCGGCCATCTCGTGGAGCTCGAGCACCCCGAGGTCGTAAACGAGGCGCTGCGCGGTCTCATCCAGCGCGCTACCCGGTCGGTGCCCCGGCGCCTGGGAGAGCTGCGCCTGTCCCGACCTCGGCCGCGAGGGCGGGAATGACCGTCCCGAACGCCGCTGCGACCGTTCCCGCCGTCGTCGCGCGCGCGCACGCGGCGGCAGCGCAGGGGGCGCGCGACTGGTCGCACCTGGCGGCCGTCATGACCGGCTGCAGCGCCTGCCCCGAGCTCACGGCGCACCGCCAGTCGGTCGTGGTTGGGGCAGCCGGCCGCCGCGACAGCAGCGGACGGACTCCGCTGGTGCTCGTCGGTGAGGCCCCCGGAGCGCAGGAGGACGAGGCCGGCGAGCCGTTTGTGGGCAGGTCCGGGCAGCTGCTGGACGGGCTGCTCGCCGGCGCCGGCCTCTCCCGCCCCGACGTCGGCATCCTCAACGTCGTCAGATGCCGGCCCCCGGCCAACCGGACCCCTCGCCGGCCCGAGATCGTCCAGTGCCGCCCCTGGCTCGACCGCCAGCTCGAGCTGCTCGCGCCGCGACTGGTCGTCGCGCTCGGCGGCACCGCCGTCGGTGAGCTGCTCGGCCGCGGCACGCGCATCTCCGAGGTGCGCGGCGAGGTGCGAGGGGACGGCCGCGGTTTCGACATCATCGGCACCTACCACCCGTCCGCCGCGCTGCGGTTTGGACCCAAGGGCGCGCCGGCGCTCGGCCTCGCCGAGGACCTGCAGCTGGCAGCCACACACCTTCGAGGTGCGGCGTGACCCACGCAGACCACGACGGCGGGGAGGTGTCGGGCGACGCCGTTCTCGGGCCCGCACGTGATGGCATCACCGTGCGGCGGGCGCATGCCGAGGACGCGGCGGCTCTCGCCGAGCTCATCGTGCGGTCCTTCGCGGCTCGGCCGGTGCTCGACCCGCCCAGCACGGCCACCGACGAGACGGCGGAGACGGTGGGGGCCGCCCTCCTGGCCGGTGGAGGTGTCGTCGCCGAGCTCGACGGCCGCCTCGTGGCGGGTCTGCTGGTCGCCCACGAAGCCGACGTCGTGACCCTCCGGCGGGTGGCGACCGATCCCGACTTCCGGCAGCACGGAGTGGCCTCGCGCATGGTGCGGTTCGCCGAGGACCACGCCGCCGAGCTCGGCGCCCGCGTCGTCGCGCTCGCCGCGCGGGTCGAGCTGCCGGGGACGGTCCGCTTCTGGCAGCGGCACGGCTACGTCCAGACCGGTCGTCGCGGACAGCTGCTGGACCTGGTCAAGCCGGCCCCCCGTCGCCTGCTGCTTCCGACGCCCGACGCGACACGCGCGCTCGGTGCGGCCCTGGCCCGACTGCTGCGCGCCGGTGACCTCGTGATCCTGGACGGTAGCCTCGGTGCCGGCAAGACGACGTTGACCCAGGGGCTCGGTGAGGCTCTCGGCGTGGCCGGCGTCTCGTCCCCCACCTTCGTCGTGGCCCGGACGCACCGCCGAGCGGCCGCTCCCGACCTCGTCCACGTGGACGCCTACCGGCTGGGCGGTGCGCTGGAGGTCGACGATCTCGACCTCGACACGGACCTGCCAGAGGCAATCACCGTGGTGGAGTGGGGGACCGGCAAGGTCGAGGGTCTGAGCGAGGATCAGCTCCACGTCACTCTCGACCGTGAGGTCGGCGGTGGTGACGGGGAGGCGCGGCTCGCGGTACTGCGCCCTCAGGGCCACGGCTGGCTGCAACGGGTCGATCCGCTGGTGCACGCGCTGCAACCTCTGCACGTGCAGAGCCTGGACGTGTCGGAGTCGCGGCCCTCGTCCGCTTCTCTGCGAGACTGAGCAGATCATGACTGGCCAGCACCGTGCCCCGACGCGCCGGCGGCCCGAGCACGTCGCCCGGGCACGGCTGCTGGTGTCCTCGCTCGCCGTCGCCGCGGTCTTCGCGCTGCCGCTGACAGTCCAGGGGCTCACCGCATCCGACGCCGCCTCAGTCGCGCAGAGCGACGCCGTCGACGCCGCCGACGTCGGCTCGGCTCCACCCTCGGCTCCGGCCGCATCGACGTCGGCGTCTGCGTCCGGCCAGCCATCGGCGCGGGCGGCGGCTGCACGTCCGTCCGCGGCGGCGCCCAGTGCGGCGGGCACCAGCACGGCCGGCCCGGAGGCGAGCACGTCGCCGACCGGGGCCCACGCATCGTCGTTCGCGGATGACGAGTCCTTGCCCGCCGCGAGCGGCTCGGGCCGGCGGGTCGTCTACTCCCTCAGTCGCCAACGGGACTGGATCGTCGACGCGACGGGTGCGGTCGTCGCCACGCACCTGGTGTCCGGCCAGACCGGGCAGCCCGACCCCGGCACCTACCGCGTCTACTCGAAGTCCCGCTACGCCCGCTCGGCGGTGAGCGACGAGACGATGGAGTACATGGTGCGGTTCGCCCACGGCGAGGAGACGGGTGCGGCGATCGGCTTCCACAGCATCCCGGTCCACCCTGACGGCAAGCTCGCCCAGGAGATCGGCGACCTCGGTGAGCCGCTGTCAGCCGGGTGCGTGCGGCAGAAGCTCGCCGACGCCAAGCAGATGTGGGACTTCGCGAAGGTGGGGACGACGGTCGTCGTCGTCCCCTGACCGGCGCTGACTACGCTGAGGCAGTGCTGGTCCTCGCCCTCGACACCGCGACCCCGACCGTCTCGGTCGCGGTGGCCGACGTGTCGGGCCAACGAGTGAGCGTCCTGTCCTCGCAGGCCCAGACTGATGCGCGGCGGCACGCCGAGCTGCTCGCCCCGATGGTCTCCGCTGCGCTGGCGGAGGCCTCGTGCAGTGCCGTCGACCTCGACCGCGTTGTCGTCGGGGTGGGGCCGGGGCCTTTCACCGGTCTCCGCGTCGGGATCACGACCGCGGTGACGCTCGGCTTCGCCGTCGATGCGCCGGTGCAGGGGATCTGCTCCCTCGACGCGCTCGCCGCCGCTGCGGAGGTGCCCGAGTGCGTGGTGGTCACGGACGCGCGGCGGCGCGAGGTCTACTGGGCGCGATACGAGCGGGGCCGTCGAGTGTCGGGGCCGGCGGTGGACTATCCCGATGTGGTGGCCGAAGCGATCGCTCCCGGCGTCGCTTTTGTCGGGCCGGGACGCAGCCTTCTCCCCGACACTGCGCTCTCCCGCGCCGACACACGCGCCGACGTCCTGCGTGCGCAGGACCTTGTCGTCGCTCTGACGCAAGGCGCGGAAGTCCTTGCCCCGCAACCGCTCTACCTGCGGCGCCCCGACGCCGTCGTCCCCGGGACTCCCAAGCCGGTCAGCGCGGCAGGCGAGCGGTGAGCGATCCGAACGCCGCCGCCACCGTTGCTGTCATCCGTCGGCTGCGCTGGTGGGACCTCCCGCAGGTGGTCGAGCTCGAGCGGCGGCTCTTTGCCGACGACCCCTGGAGCGAGGAGGCCTTCTGGGGTGAGCTGGCCGAGGTGCCCGCGACCCGCTCCGCGCTGGCCCTCGACGTCGACGGCGTGCTGCGCGGCTACGCCATCCTGCGCTGTGTCGGCGCTGAGGCCGATGTCCAGACGATCGCGATCGACCCGGCCGTCCAGGGCTGCGGACTCGGCCGGCGGCTGCTGCGGCACCTGCTGACGGAGGCATCCGATCGCGGCGCCTCGACCGTGATGCTCGAGGTGCGGGCGGACAACGACGCGGCGGTGGCGCTGTACCGGAGCGAGGGCTTTGAGCAACTGGCGGTTCGGCGCGGCTACTACGAGCACAGTGGCGTGGATGCCCTCATCCTGCGACGGCGACTGACGTCGGAGCACCACGAGGTGGGGGAGGCGTCATGACCGCAGCAACCGTCGGCAGCGACGTTCGGGACGCCGGCCCCCTGGTGCTGGGCATCGAGACGAGCTGTGACGAGACCGGCGTGGGGATCGTGCAGGGCACCACGCTGCTCGCCGATGCGCTGGCGACGTCGGTGGAGGAGCACGCCCGCTTCGGCGGCGTCGTGCCGGAGGTCGCCAGCCGTGCGCACCTCGAGGCGATGGTGCCGACAATCCGCCGTGCCCTCGCCGAGTCGGGACGGGCGATGCCCGACCTCGACGCCATCGCCGTGACCGCGGGGCCCGGTCTCGCTGGCGCGTTGATGGTCGGCGTCGCCGCCGCCAAGGCTCTCGCCGTCGCCCTGGCCAAGCCGCTCTACGGCGTCAACCACCTTGCCGCGCACGTGGCCGTGGATCAGCTCGAGCACGGTGAGCTCCCGGAGCCCTGCGTCGCCATGCTGGTGTCGGGCGGTCACTCGTCACTGCTGCTGGTGCCCGACGTCACTGCCGACGTGCAGAGCCTGGGAGCCACCCTGGACGACGCGGCGGGGGAGGCGTTCGACAAGGTGGCGCGGGTGCTGGGGCTCGGCTTCCCGGGCGGGCCGGCGATCGACCGGGCAGCAGTGGACGGCGATCCGGTTGGAATCGACTTCCCGCGCGGGCTGACATCACCGGCTGATCTGGTGCGGCACCGTTACAACTTCTCCTTCTCCGGGCTGAAGACGGCCGTCGCCCGGTGGGTCGAGCGCGAGCAGCGGGAGGGCCGCGCGATCCCGGTCGCCACGGTCGCCGCATCGTTCCAGGAGGCGGTCGTCGATGTGTTGTCGCGCAAGGCTGTCGACGCCTGCCGCACCCATGGCGTCGACCAGCTCGTCGTCGGCGGCGGGGTGGCGGCGAACTCCCGACTTCGAGCGCTGCTTGAGGACCGATGCGGAAGCGCGGGGATACGCCTGCGCATCCCGCGGCCGGCGCTGTGCACGGACAACGGCGCGATGGTCGCGGCGCTCGGCTCATCGTTAGTGTCACGGGGACGAGAAGCCTCACGGCTCGATATCCCCGCTGACTCCGCACTGCCGGTCGACGAGGTGCTCGCGCGGTAGCCGCGCGCTCGGAGGCGGTAGCCGGCGAATAGGGTCGAGGCATGCGCTATGTCCCCCTCGGCCGCTCCGGCCTCGTGGTCTCCGTCGTCGGTCTGGGCTGCAACAACTTCGGTCGTCGTCTCGACGCCGAGGGCACGCACGCCGTGGTCGATGCCTGCTTCGACGCCGGCATCACCCTCTTCGACACTGCGGACATCTACGGAGGACAGGGCGCCTCGGAGACGCTGCTGGGGCAGGCGCTCAAGGGGCGCCGAGACGACGTCGTGCTGGCGACGAAGTTCGGCATGGACATGCAGGGTCTCTACGGCGACGACTTCGGGGCGCGCGGGTCGCGCCGCTACATCCGCCGAGCGGTGGAGGGGTCACTGCGCCGGCTGCAGACCGACTACATCGACCTCTACCAGTACCACCGGCCCGACGGCATCACCCCGCTCGAGGAGACGCTGGCCGCGTTGGACGAGCTGGTGCGGGAGGGCAAGGTCCGCTATCTCGGCTCGTCCAACTTCCCCGCCTGGCTCGTCGCGGAGGCCAGCTGGGTGGCCAAGGAACAGCGGCTGACGCCGTTTGTCTCGGAGCAGAGCGAGTACAGCCTGCTGCGTCGCGAGGCTGAGCAGGAGCTGCTGCCGGCCTGCGAGCACTACGGCGTCGGCGTGCTGCCGTTCTTCCCGCTGGCCTCGGGACTGCTGACGGGCAAGTACCGCAAGGGTCAGGACCGCCCCAGCGGGACGCGGCTCGATGACCGGGACATCGCCGCCGCGGACCTCGAGGCGGTTGAGGTCGTCGCGGAGTTTGCCGACGAGCGCGGCCACAGCGTGTTGGAGACGGCCTTCGCCGCGCTCGCCGCCGCACGCCCTGTCGCCTCGGTCATCGCCGGTGCCATGTCTCGCGAGCAGGTCGAGGCAAACGCTGCTGCGGGCCAGTGGCAGATGTCCGACGGCGACCTGGCAGAGCTGCGCTCCCGTCTGGAAGCTCGCTGAAGTCTTCGTCGGCTGGCGGGTGGTGCCCGGTAGGCATCGGTTGAAATCTGAGGTCCCCTGCTGCGTGTCCTGCAGCCATCCGGCGGCGTAGCCTCAGTGAGACAAGCAGTGCGAGACGTGTGGACGGAGGGGCTCATGCTCAATGTGGGGCCGCTGGCGTGGCCGCTCGCCATCCTCGCCTGGCTCGTGTTTCTTTCTGCGGCGGGGCGTTCGTTTGAGCGTTATGTCGTCAAAGTCAGCGGCTCTTATGCACTTCTGGTTCGCCTGCCCACCGGTGCGAGCGGTCGGGCCCGAGTGGCTTTTAGGTGCCCGCAGCAACCCGGGCTGCGATCGTGAGTGACCAAGTCATGAGCCTCGGTCTACCGGGCGTCGGTGCACTGACCGCGGGCACCTTCTCCGGCGCCGCCTACGTGAGCGGGCAGACCTTCGATGGCACCGGGAAGCTGCTCAGCGCGTCCAGGGCTCCGGCGCCAACGCCTACACCCGCACGTACGCCTACGACGCCGCTACGCAGCGCCTGACCCGGCTCACCGAGACCGTCGCTGGGACCAACGTCCGCGACGAGGCGTACAGCTACGACCTGGTCGGGAATCTGCTGACCGCCGTTGACGGCCTCGGCCGGGCCCGCTGCAACAGTTACGACAGCTGGGACCGGCTGAACCGCGCCTACACCACGGCCAGCGACTGCGCGCCCGGCACCGCCAGCACCCCGGGGGCAGTCGGCGGCTACGCCCAGGGGTGGACCTACAACACCACCGGTGACATCACCAACGCCACCAGCAACGGCACCACCAGGACCTACAGCTACCCGGCCGCCGGCGCCGCCCACCCCCACGCCGTCACCGCAGACAGCTACACCTGGGACGCCAACGGTCAGCTTCTGACCAGCAGCACCAACGCCGGCGCCACCAGCCACAGCTGGAACGGCGAACACCAGCTCGAGTCCAGCACCCGCGCAGGCGTGACCACCCGCAGCATCTACGGCGCCCACGGCGCACTGCTGGCCCACCTGCGCAGCGACGGCACCGCCGACCTCTACCTCGGCCACACCACCCTGCACCGCACCAGCAGCGGCACCGTCACCGGTACCCGCACCTACAACCTGGCCGGTGCGACGGTCGCTCAGCGCGACGCCAGCGGCCTCCGCTGGGTCGGCAAGGAGCCTGACCCGCTTTCCCGGACACCTGATCTGAGGCGATGATCGCCTTGGGAAGGGAGTCTGGGATGCCTGCAGCCAAGCCGCCGGAGTTCCGGCGTCGAGCACTAGATCTGGTGGGGGCCGGCGAGCCGGTCGCCCAG
>JBQCDV010000065.1:0-25076 GCA_051960855.1 Actinomycetales bacterium | reverse complement strand
CGACACCGAGGCTGTCGGGCCTGCTCAGTTGCCGAGCAGGCCCGGCTCCTCGCGCTTCATGTGGATGTTCTGCAGCAGCCCGATAGCCAGCCAGGCGGCGAACATGCTGGAGCCGCCGTAGCTGACGAAGGGCAGTGGGACGCCGGTGACGGGCATGATGCCCAGGCACATCCCGACGTTCTCGAAGGCCTGGAAGCCGAACCACGCCATGACGCCGGCGCACACGACCCGGCCGAAGAGGTCTTCAGCGCCGACGGCGATGCGGTAGACGCGCCAGAAGATGAGAGCGAAGAGCCCGATCAGCAGGCCCGCTCCGACCAGGCCCAGCTCCTCCCCTGCCACCGAGAAGATGAAGTCGGTCCACTGGTAGGGCACGAAGTGCCCGTTAGTCTGCGGGCCCTCAAACAGCCCCTTGCCGAAGATGCCACCGGTGCCGATGGCGATGCGCGCCTGGATGGTGTTGAAGCCGGCGCCCTTCGGGTCCTTGCTGGGATCCAGGAACGCCGTGAAGCGGTCGATCTGGTACTGCTCGAGCAGGCCGAGCTTGATGACGACGAACGCCCCGAGGACGGCGCCGAGCAGCAGCCCGAGGATCCACCGTGCCCTCGCACCGGAGATCGCGATGCACCCGAGGACGATGCAGCCGAGCACCAGGGCCGACCCGAGGTCGGGCTGCAGCATGATCAGGCCCAGCGGCACGGCGGCCAGCAGCAGCGACCACACGACGTCAAGGTCGCGAGGGCCGGTCTCCTGGTCCCGCTTCTCGCTGAGCAGGAAGGCCATCCCTGCGATCAGGGCTACCTTCGCAAACTCCGCGGGCTGCAACGAGAAGCCGGGGATCTCGATCCACGAGTGAGCGCCGTTGATCGTCACGCCGAGCGGACTGAGGACGGCCACGAGGCCGAGCACCGCGCCGCCGTAGAGGACCGGCGTGTAGGCCCGCAGGGACCGGTAGTCGAACAGCGCGGCGACAGCGGCGAGGACGACGCCGATCGCCAGGTTGAGCAGCTGCTTCTTCAGGTACATGTGCGGGTCGCCGCCGTTGACCCGCGGGTAGTTCCAGGTCGCCGCCCACGCCAGCACGGCGCCCCCTACCGACAGCGCCGCCGCGGCGAGCAGCAGCAGCCAGTCGAGGCGGCGCACCAGGCTCCCCGGGGCGAGGATGCCGGTGCGCTGAGGGGTCAGGGTGGGGGCGGGACGGAAGTCGTGTCGCAGGTTGGACGTCACCGAGCCGCCCTCACTTCGTCCCATGCACGGGCCACGGCAGCCGCTTCGGCGGCAGGATGTCGCCCTGCGGCGTGATCTGCGGCAGACCGCTCGGCGGCACCGGCAGGACTGCCTTGGCCGGCGTCACCGTCCCGTCGTGCACGCCGTAGAGCGCCTCGTAGATCTTCTCGACGCCCCACCCGGACGTGCCGGAGCCGGTGCCGCCCTGGCTGGTCATCATGACGACGACGTACTGCGGGTCGTTGGCCGGGGCGAAGGAGGCGAACCACGACGTGGACTGCTTGCCCTGCACCTCGGCCGAGCCGGTCTTGGCGCCGATGACGATCTGGTCGATCGGGAAGTTGCTGCGCTTCCACGTGTTCACGGCGGTGCCGGGGTGCTGGGTCGAGACGGCGATGAAGGTGTCGACCATCCACTTCCGGCTGGCCTCACTGATGGGGAGCTTGGCGACGACCTTCGGCGCGAACTCCTTGACCACAGTGCCGTCCGGGCGGATCACGGCCTTGGCGACCTGGGGCTGCAGGAGCTTGCCGCCGTTGGCGATTGCGGCGTAGGCGCGGGCAAGCTGCAGTGGGCTGACGAGGACGTCTCCCTGGCCGATCACGAAGTTCGCTGCGTCACCACCTCGGTAGATCGAGCCGGCCTCCTCGCAGTTCTCCGTGGCCAGCTTGGTGAGGAAGTCCGCGCGCGCCGGGTCGGTCTTGCGCGTCTCGGGGTAGCCCCGCTTGGCAGCGGCGCAGTTGGAGTCGCGAGTCTCCTTCCAGTACTCGTACTTCCACTTCCGGTCCGGGATGCGGCCGGCGGTCTCCCCCGGCAGGTCGACGCCGGTCTCCGACCCCATTCCGAACGACCGCGCCATCTGCGCGAACACGTCAGGGGTGTCGATGGGCGCGTCCTTGCCGCCCTCCCGCAGCCACGTCTCGTAGGCGAACTTGTAGAAGACGGTGTCGCAGGACAGCTGGATCGACTCGCGCAGCGTGGGTGTGCCCGAGATGGACTCGCTCTCGTAGTTGCGCTTGGCCTGGCCGCCGACGTTGTAGCTCGAGGGGCACGGGTAGCGACCGGTCAGCGGGTAGCCAGCCTTCTCCGCGGCGAGAGCCGACACCAGCTTGAACGTCGAACCGGGGGCGAGCGCGTCCTGCCAGGCGTGCGACATCGCGAGCTTCTGCGGGCCGAAGAGGGCCTGCTGGTCGGCGACGCTGATGTGGCCGTTCTTCCACACATTCGGGTCGTACGTCGGGTAGCTCGCGGCCGCGACAACTCCACCCGTCTTCGCGTTGAGCACGACGGCGGCGGCGAAGTCCGCCTTGTACTTCGCGCCGTGCTTGTTGGGGTCACCCTCGGTGCGGGCGCGCTTGACCGTCGCGGCGAGAGCGTCCTCGACGGCCTTCTGGACCTTCGCGTCGATGTTCGTCACGAGGTAGTCGCCGGGAATCGGGTCCTGCTCGCTGACGGTCCCGATGACCTGGTTGCGCCGGTCGACGGTGACCGTCTTGATGCCCGGCGTCCCGCGGAGGACGTCGTCGTAGACCTTCTCCAGACCAGATCGGCCGACCAGGTCCGTGCCCTGCAGATGCGCCTCAGCGGACGGGTCCTTCTGTTGGGCCTTGAGCTCCTCGGCCGTGACCGGCTGCAGCCAGCCGATGACGTGGGACGCCTTCGCCCCGTCCGGTTCCGGGTAGTAGCGCACCGCCGTCACCTGGGCCGAGACGCCCGGGTAGTCGCTCTGGTGCTCGAGGATCTGCAGCGCCATCTGGGTAGAGGCGGTGTCCGTGACCGGGATCGGCTGGAACGGGGAGCCGTCCCAGCACTCCGGCCACTTCGGCGCATCCGGCTCGCCGCACAGCCGCGTCCGCCCGTAGATCTCGCTGTAGGGCTTCGCGAGCAGGGACGCGAGCCGGTGCAGGGTCGCCGTTCCCTTGTCCTTGGCCCGGTCGATGGCCGACCGGTCGACGCTGATGACCAGCGTCGTCTTGTTCGCGGCCAGCGGGCGGCCCTCGTCGTCGAGGATCATCCCGCGCACCGACGGCGTGACGACCTCGCGCTGGGAGGTGTTGTTGGCGGCCTTCTCGTAGATGGAGGCCGCGCTGACCTGCAGGAAGTAGAGCCGGCCGCCGAGCGTGAGCATCAGCGAGAGCACGAGGACCTGGAGGACCACGAGGCGCAGGCGGGACCTGTCGGTCACGAGGCGGCTCCCGGGCGATCGAGGGCGGGGGGTGCGGGCGGAAGCGGCGGCTGCCGCAGGAGGGCACTCACCATCGAGTGGGGTCGTCGCCGATGCGCGTCGCGAGTCCCATGACGACCAGGACCACAAATGGCGCAATGACGACATCGTAGATGACCGCGCTGGGCAGCACAGAGGCCAGCAGTGACCAGCTGATGTGCGAGCTGTCGACGACCGCCCCCAGGACGGCGAACGTGATCGTGCCGAGCGCGGCCGCCACAGCAACCACGACAAGCGGCACGAACGCCGACTGCTCGGCTTCTCGCCGTAGCCGTCCTGCGAGGTAGCCGAGGGCGCACAGCACGAGCGCCCACCGCCCGACCGCGTGGTCGGCCGGAGGCGCCAGGTCCAGTGCGAGGCCGGCGCAGAAGCCGGTGACGCAGCCGTGCAGCTCGCCGCGTGACAGCGCCAGCGACACGACTGCGACCAGCACGAGGTCGGGCGTCGCTCCGGGAAGCGGGAGCCGCGAGACCACCGTCAGCTGCAGGACCAGCGCGACGGAGACGACGGCGACGCTGTAAGCCACGCGCCAGCCGCGCCCGGTCATGGCGTGGCCGTGGTGGGCCGCGGCGGCAGCACCGAGTCCCGCGGGTTGGTCCGCGGGGGTGCGACGACGACCCCGACGACGTCGACGCTGGAGAAGTCGACGTAGGGACGGACGGTCGCCGTCTTGGTCTGCGAGCCGGGAGTCGAGCGGACGTCGATGACCTCGCCGACCGGGACGCCGGGGACGTAGGGACGGTTGTTGATCGACCCCTGCGTCACCAGCCGCGAGCCGCGCTGCAGTCGCGACTGGCCGCCGAGCAGAGTCAGCTGGAGTGGCCCGTCACCGCCGCCGGTGACGTAGCCGAGGTCCATCGAGCCCTCGACACGCACGCCGACGTTGCTGTCGGGGTCGGCCGCCATGACGACCGTCGACGTCCAGGGGCCGACCTGCGTCGTGCGACCGACCAGCCCCGCGCCGCTGATGACCGTCATGTCCGTCGTCAGGCCGTCGCGGCTGCCCGCGTCGATGGTCACCGACCACGAGAAGTCCTGGTGCGCGCTGACACCGACGACCCGGGCGGGCACGACGCGGTAGCCGCCGAGCCCGGCGAGGTGGAAGAGGTCGTCCATCTCCTGCAGTCGGGTGCGGTCGAGGTCGCTCGTGCGCTGCTGCAGGGTCAGCTTGTCGACCTGCGACTGCAGCTGCTTGATGCGGTCCTGCGCTCCCCCGAGGTTCGACAGCGATCCCACGAGGTCGCGCAGCGGGTGCACGACGGCACCCGCTGCACGCTCGATCGGACCGAAGACAGCCGACGCTGCCCCGCGCAGACCGTCCAACGGCGCCTGGCCGGTGCGCTGGTAGTCGAGGGTGAGCAGGGTGAGGGCGGTGAGCAGCAGGAGCACGAGCACCAGCCGTGACCTGCGCCGTTCGCGCCTCACGGTGCGAACGCGAGCACGGAGGTCAGTTCCTCGGCTCCGAGATGAGCACCTGCTGCAGCGCCTCGAACTCCTCCACGCACTTGCCGGAGCCGAGTGCGACGGAGTCCAGCGGCTTGTCCGTGATGTGGATCGGCATGCCGGTCTCGTGACGCAGGCGCTCGTCGAGCCCGCGCAGCAGCGCACCGCCGCCGGTGAGCACGATGCCCCGGTCCATGATGTCGCCGGAGAGCTCCGGCGGGCACTTGTCGAGAGTGGTCTTGACCGCGTCGACGATCTGGTTGACCGGCTCCTCGATCGCCTTGCGGATCTCCTCCGCACTGACGACGATCGTCTTGGGCAGGCCCGAGACGAGGTCGCGGCCGCGGATCTCGGCGTGCGGCTCCTCCGGCATCGGGAAGGCCGACGCGATCGCCATCTTGATCTCCTCGGCGGTGCGCTCGCCGAGCATGAGGGAGTACTCCTTCTTGACGTACTGGATGATCGCGCTGTCCAGCTCGTCACCTCCCACGCGGATGCTCTGCGAAGTCACGATGCCGCCGAGGGAGATCACGGCCACCTCGGTGGTGCCGCCGCCGATGTCGACGACCATGTTGCCGGTGGGCTCGTGCACGGGCAGCCCCGAGCCGATGGCCGCGGCCATGGGCTCCTCGATGATGTAGACCTTGCGCGCGCCCGCCGCGTAGCCGGCATCCTTGACCGCACGCTGCTCGACACCGGTGATGCCGCTCGGCACGCACACCACGATGCGCGGCTTGGCCATGCGGCGGCGACGGTGCACCTTCTGGATGAAGTAGCGCAGCATCCGCTCGGTCGTGTCGAAGTCGGCGATGACGCCGTCCTTGAGCGGCCGGATGGCGACGATGTTGCCGGGCGTGCGCCCGATCATCTTCTTCGCCTCGGCTCCGACGGCGAGGATCCCGCCGGTGTTGGTGTTGATGGCCACGACGCTGGGCTCGTTGAGCACGATGCCCTTGCCGCGGACGTAGACGAGGGTGTTGGCGGTGCCGAGGTCGACGGCCATGTCTCGGCCGATGAGGTTGTTCGCCATGAAGAGCGGGGCCTTAGCAGGTAGGAGCGGAGTCAAGCGCGGGCGCGAAGGTGGGCTCACCGGGAGCCAGGGCAAGCCTAACGGCGCACACCGCGCAGCTGCCGCCACCGACAGCAACCATGGTCGCGCGTCGCGTGACCGGATGTGCCCCGTTTGCCGCATTGCCTGCGCCACATTTCGCCCGCGTCTTGCGCCCCGGGGGCCCCGGCTAGAGTTCCGCCGTGACCACCCCCACCCCGCAGCGGACCCTTGTCCTGATCAAGCCCGACGCCGTGCGACGCGGCCTGGTCGGCGAGGTGCTCGGCCGGTTCGAGCGCAAGGGGCTCACCCTGGTCGCGATGCAGCTGCGCAGCGTCGACGGCGAGATGGCCGACCGGCACTACGCCGAGCACGTGGACAAGGCCTTCTACCCTCCGCTGCGCGACTTCTTCACCAGCGGACCGCTCGTGGCGCTGATCCTCGAGGGCGACGAGGCGATCGACGTCGTTCGCGCCCTCAACGGGGCGACCGACGGCCGCGCGGCCGCCGCGGGCACCATCCGCGGCGACTTCTCGCTGTCCAACCGTGAGAACCTCGTGCACGCCTCGGACTCCCCCGACTCAGCGGCGCGCGAGATCGCCCTGTGGTTTCCCGAGCTCGGCTGAGCTCCTCCTGCCGAGCGGCGCTGCTGGGTCAGCGCTCGGGCTGGTCGGCCCCCTCGCGACGCGCGAGCTCCACCGCATAGGCCGCCTCGTTCTCTCGGCGGATCCGCTCGGCCTGGAGCCCGTAGTGCATCGAGGCCCACCACAGGCCGAGGAAGATCGCGCCCATCACGAACATCAGGGGCACGACGAAGCCGCACAGCACCACGACCACCTGGAGCGCCCAGCCTGCCGCGTAGGCGCCAGGACGCCGCAGCAGGCCGGCGAGGGCGAGACACAGCACGGCGAGGACCAGGCCGCCGCCGACCACGGCACCGCGGGACAGCGACGAGAGGTCCTTGGCCACGAGGATCGCGAAGCCGATGACCAGCGCCTCCATCGTCAGAGTGGTGGCGGCGAAGATCCGGCGAGGCGACACCTCAGTCCTTTCCGAGCAGGGAGCGGGCCTGCGCGACCGTGACGATCGAGCCGGTCACGACCACCCCCGCCCCCGAGGCTTCCCCGGAGGCGTCGGCGAGCTCGATGGCGGTCTCGATGGCCGCCCCGAGCTTCGGGACCGCCGTGACGCGGTCGACCCCGAAGATTCCCTCGGCGATGTCGGCGAGCTCGTCGACGGGCATCGCCCGCGGTGAGCTGGCCGCGGTGACGACGACCTCGGCGAGCACGGGCTCGAAGGCGGTCAGGATGCCCTCGACGTCCTTGTCGGCGAACGCGGCGATCACACCCACCAGTCTGGTGAAGTCGAACTCGGTCTGCAGCGCGGCAGCAGTGGCGCGCGCCCCTGCCGGGTTGTGCGCCGCGTCGACGATCACGGTCGGGCTGCGCCGGACCACCTCGAGCCGGCCCGGCGAGGTGGCGGCTGCGTAGGCGGCTCGCACGACGTCCGGGTCCAGGCGGCCCGCCCCGCCGCCGAGGAAGGCCTCCACCGCGACGAGTGCCACGGCGGCGTTGTGCGCCTGGTGCTCACCGTGCAGGGGCAGGAAGACGTCGTCGTAGACGCCGCCGATGCCCTGCAGGCGCAGCCGCTGCCCCCCGACCGCGACCTCGCGCTCGACGACGCCGAAGTCGACGCCCTCCAGCAGCAGCGTCGCGCCGACCTCGCGTGCCCGGGCGCTCAGCACTTCGAGCGCCTCCGGCGGCTGCTGCGCGACGACGGCCGTCGCGCCGGGCTTGATGATCCCGGACTTCTCCGTCGCGATCTCGGTGACCGTTGACCCGAGGAAGCGGGTGTGGTCGATGTCGATCGGGGTGATCACCGCGACCCGGCCGTCGGCGACGTTGGTGGCGTCCCAGGTGCCGCCCATGCCGACCTCGACGACCGCCACGTCGACGGGGGTGTCGGCGAACGCTGCGTACCCGAGCCCGACGAGCACCTCGAAGTAGCTCATCGGGACGTCGCTGCGGGAGTCGACGAGCTCGACCAGCGGCAGCACGTCGTGCCACGTACGGACGAAGTCGCGGATGGCGATGGGCTGCCCGTCGATCGAGATGCGCTCGGTCACCGAGTGCAGGTGCGGGCTGGTGAACCGGCCCGTCCGCAGCCCGAACTCCCGCAGCAGCGACTCGACCAGCCGCGTCGTCGTCGTCTTGCCGTTGGTTCCCGTCAGGTGGATGACGGGGTAGGCCTGCTGCGGGTTGCCGAGCAGGTCGACGAGCAGCGCGATCCGCTCCAGGCTCGGCGTCAGGTCGTGCTCGGGAGTGCGCGCCAGCAGCTGCTCCTGCACGGTCGCGAACTCGCGGACCTCCTCCGACCCCTGAACGCCGGAGCCGTCGTCCTCGCCGTCGCCGTCTCGCCCACCCTCGACCGCGCCGCCCTCACCGTCGCCATCGAGGTCGTCATCGAGGTCGTCGTCGTCGACATCGGGGTCACGCTCCGCACCGCCGTCGAGGTCGCCCAGGCCCAATCGGTCGGGCTCACCGAGCATGCCGGCGAGCAGGTCTCGCTGCGCCTCGTCGAGGTCGCCGGCGTCCTCGTAGGTCGGGTCATAGGACTCGTCGTGCGGACCGCGCGGGCGCGGCTCCTCCACGGGACCGTCGCTCACGGCGCCACCTCCGCAGCCGCTGCGTCGGCGGCCGCGAGCTCCGCCTCCTGGTGGGCGCCGTTGCCGGCGTGCTCGACGGTCACCCGCACGTGCAGGCCGTCTCCCACCTCGACGTCGAGCGTGCGCTCGCTGGGCAGCGCCCCGTACCAGACCTCGCGGGAGAGCGTCTCCTCGGCGACGAGGGCCTCGTGGGCCTGCACCGCGGACAGCGCCTCGGCATCGCCGTCGACTCCCAGCCGGATCCGGTCGGTGATCGCCAGCCCCGCGTCCCGGCGGGCCTGCTGGACGGCGCGGACCACGTCGCGGGCGACCCCCTCGGCTGCGAGCTCCGGAGTCACGGCCGTGTCGAGGACGACGAAGCCGCCACCCGGCAACGCTGCCGTGGCGCTCGCTGCGCCGTTCGCGCCGCTCGTGGTGTCGCCAGCTCCCGAGCCGAGGCTCTGCTCGAGCTCGTACTCCCCCGGCTGCAGCTCGAAGCCAGCGGCGACCACCACCCCGTCGCGCTCCTCCCAGTCCCCCGTCTTGCTGGCCTTGATGACGGCCTGCACGTCCTTACCCAGGCGCGGCCCGAGGGCACGCGGGTTGACGCGCAGCACCCGCTGCACCTCGAGCCCCGACTCGGCCTCGCTGGTGAGCCGCACGTCCTTGACATTCACCTCGCCCGCGACGAGCTCGGCGAACGGCGCGAGAGCAGCAGCGGTCCCCGAGGCGACCGTCAGTCGCGACAGCGGCAGCCGGACCCGGAGGCCCTCGGCCTTGCGCACCGACAGGGCGGTGGAGCAGACGTCCCGGACCGCGTCCATTGCGGCCACCAGGTCCCTGTCGTGGGGCAGCGACCCCGCCTCCGGCCACGACGTGAGATGCACGCTGCGCTCGCCCGTGAGTCCGCGGTAGATCTCCTCCGTGGTGAGAGGCAGCAGCGGCGCCGCACTTCTCGTCAGCGTGACGAGAGCTGTGTACAGGGTGTCGAAC
The DNA here is from genome assembly GCA_051960855.1 of Actinomycetales bacterium. Classification (GTDB taxonomy): domain Bacteria; phylum Actinomycetota; class Actinomycetes; order JAJZTN01; family JAJZTN01; genus JBQCDV01. The sequence goes on along the minus strand of JBQCDV010000065.1, from coordinate 15,497 downwards.
GCCTCGGTGTCACCGTCCCAGAAGCGCTCGCGGGAGCGCCGGATGTACCAGTTGGTCAGGGCCTCGAGGTAGACGCGGACTGTCTGGCACGCGCCCGAGACGTCGTAGTGGTCCATCTGCTCGGTGAGGTCGTCCACCAGCTGCGCCGTCTTGGCGAGCAGGTAGCGGTCCAGCACGTTGTCCGAGTCCGTGCGCCACTGCGCCTGGTAGCCCTCGGCGTTGGCGTAGAGGCTGAAGAAGTACCAGGCGTTCCACATCGGGATGAGGACCTGCCGCACGCCGTCCCGGATGCCCTGCTCGGTGACGACGAGCTCGCCGCCGCGCAGCACGGGCGAGGACATCAGGAACCAGCGCATGGCGTCCGACCCGTCGCGGTCGAAGACCTCGCTGACGTCGGGGTAGTTGCGCAGGCTCTTGCTCATCTTGCGTCCGTCGGAGCCCAGCAGGATGCCGTGCACGACGCAGGTGTCGAAGGCCGGCTTGTCGAACAGCGCCGTCGCCAGGACGTGCAGGGTGTAGAACCAGCCGCGGGTCTGGCCGATGTACTCCACGATGAAGTCGCCCGGGTAGTGGTGCTCGAACCACTCGGCGTTCTCGAAGGGGTAGTGCACCTGGGCGAAGGGCATCGACCCCGACTCGAACCAGCAGTCGAGGACCTCCGGCACACGCCGCATCATCGACCGACCCGTGGGGTCGTCGGGGTTGGGACGCACGAGGTCGTCCACGTAGGGACGGTGCAGGTCATCCGGCCGCACGCCGAAGTCCCGCTCGATCTCGTCCAGTGACCCGTAGACGTCGACCCGAGGGTAGGCCGGGTCGTCGCTCTTCCACACCGGGATCGGCGAGCCCCAGTAGCGGTTGCGCGAGATCGACCAGTCGCGCGCGTTGCCGATCCACTTGCCGAAGGAGCCGTCCTTGATGTGCTCCGGCACCCACGTGATCTGCTGGTTGAGCTCGACCATCCGGTCCTTGAACTTCGTCACGGCGACGAACCAGCTCGAGACCGCCTTGTAAATCAGCGGGTTGTCGCAGCGCCAGCAGTGCGGGTAGCTGTGCTCGTAGGTGTCGTGGCGCACGACGTCGCCGCGCGCCTTGAGGTCGCTGATGATCGACCGGTTGGCCTCGAAGACGTGCTGGCCCTCGTAGTCCGGCACCACCGAGGTGAAGCGCGCCTGCTCGTCGACCGTCAGCACGACGGGGATCCCAGCGGCGGCACACGCATTCTGGTCGTCCTCGCCGTAGGCGGGGGCCATGTGAACGACGCCCGTGCCGTCCTCGGTCGTGACGAAGTCCCCGGCGAGGACCTGGAAGGCCTGCTGCGTTCCGAAGCGCTCGGTGTCGGCCAGGAAGTCGTAGAGCGGGGTGTAGCGCCGGCCGACCAGCTCACTGCCCTGCACGGTACCGACGACGCGTCCGCCGGCCTCCTCGCCCAGCTGCCCCGCGTAGGCCCCGAGGCGGGCAGAGGCGAGGATGTAGCGCTCGCCGTCCTTTTCGACGACCGAGTACTCGACGTCGGGCGCCACGGCGACTGCGAGGTTGCTCGGCAGCGTCCACGGCGTCGTCGTCCAGGCGACGATGTACTCCCCCGAGTCCAGCCGGAAGCGCACGGTCAGCGCGGGGTCCTGGCGCTGCCGGTAGACGTCGTCCATCCGGGTTTCGGTGTTCGACAGCGGTGTCTCGCAACGCCAGCAGTAGGCGAGCACGCGGAAGCCCTCGTAGACATAACCCTTGTCCCACAACGACTTGAAGGCCCACAGGACGCTTTCCATGTAGTCCAGGTCCAGGGTCTTGTAGTCGTTGTCGAAGTCGACCCACCGGGCCTGCCGGTCGACATAGGCCTCCCAGTCCTGGGTGTAGCGCAGGACGGAGGTGCGGCAGGCGTCGTTGAAGGCCGCAACGCCCATCGCCTCGATCTCGGACTTGTGCCCGATGCCCAATTGCTTCTCGGCCTCCACCTCGGCCGGCAGACCGTGGCAGTCCCAGCCGAAGCGCCGCTCGACATGCCTGCCGCGCATGGTCTGGTAGCGCGGCACCACGTCCTTGACGTAGCCGGTCAGGAGGTGACCGTAGTGGGGCAGGCCGTTGGCGAAGGGCGGCCCGTCATAGAAGACGAACTCGTTGGAGCCGTTGTCGCCTTTGGGGTTGCGCTCGACGGACGCCTCGAAGGTGCCGTCCTCGGCCCACTGCTGCAGCACGCGCCGCTCGATCTCGGGGAACGCCGGGGAGGCGGGGACGCTCGGCGCCACAGGGGCAGCCGTCGTCGGGTCGCTGGCGGCATCACGGGGATACACGGGGCGGCGGTCTGCCATCTCGCACCTCTTGCGGTCGTGGTCGGCACGGGCTGCGAGGACGAGTGAGCGCCGGCCCCGGACGCTCGTGACGTCCGCGACCGCGGCGCAACCCGCGGTACCACCTCGCTTGCCGCACCCTCGCCCGGCAGACCCGGACGGCGGAGCGACCGCTTCGTCGAGGGCGATGACGGGCCCACCCGTCCGGTTCTACTGAGCCACTCCCGAACGTCGCCCGCGCGGGGGCACGTGCGTCGTCGAGTGCGCGCCGTTCTTCCGGAGGCTCGCCGGTGATAGCCGGGTCGACGCCTTGTGCTGGCCAGTCTAACGAGGCTGCGCCGCGCCCTCATCCCGGTAACGGCGAGCGAGGATCTCGTTGAGCTCGCCGCCGACGAGCAGCGCGATCAGCAGCAGGTAGATCCACAGCATGACGATGGCGCCGCCGCCGAAGGCGCCGAGGACCGGGTTCCGCGCGCCGACCAGCACGAGGTAGAGGTGGAAGCCGACTGTCGCCAGCACCCAGGCCGCCGCCGTGAACAGCGCGCCCGGCACCGACGCCCGCCAGCGCGTCTGCCGGTTGGGTGCGACGTGGTAGACCGCGACCAGCCAGGCGGCGAGCGCCGCGAGCAGCACCGGGTACTTGGCGACCTGCCAGGCGGTGAGGAAGGCGTCGCCGAGCCCGACCAGGTCGGCGAGCTCTCGGCCGCGCCCGAGCAGCGGTCCGAGCACCAGGACGATCAGTGCGAGGACGACGAGGACGACGGTCACCAGCGCGAAGACGAGGCCGAGCAGCCGGCGGTACCACCAGGACCGGCGTTCGTCGGTGTCGTAGGCGAGGTTGAGCGCGCCGATGATCGTCGCCCACGCTCCGGACAGTGACACGAGGGCGCCGACGGTCGCGAAGGTCAGCAGGCCGCTGTAGCCGCCGCCGAAGAAGTGCTGGACGCTCGTGACGAGTCCCGAGGCCTTGTCGGTGAGGATCGCGGTGAGGGCGTCGGTGACCTGCTGCTGCACCCGGGCCGAGACGTCGGGGCCGACGATGACGTCGAGGAAGCTCAGCAGTCCGGTGACGATGAGGACAGCGGGAAACAGACTGATGACGGCGAAGAACGCCGCCTCGGCCGCCAGGTGCAGCACGCGGTCCTCGAGGATCTCGCCGACGAGCTCCCGCAGCCACCAGGGGCTGCGCTGGCGGACCTCGGCGACGAGCCGGTCCCAACCCTGACGCGCCACCGCCTCGACCCTTCTAGGCCGGTGGCAGCGCCGCGAGCTGAGCCTCGATCCGAGCGATGTCGGCTTCCGCCGCTGCCAGCTGGCCGCGCACCTTCGCCACGACGTGGTCGGGGGCCTTGCCGAGGAACTCCGCGTTGCCCAGCTTGCCGGCGGCCTGCGCTCGCTCCTTCGACGCGAGGGCCAGGTCCTTGTCGAGGCGGCGTCGCTCGGCGGCCACGTCGATGGCGCCACGCAGGTCGAGCTCCACGACGACTCCACCGACGGTCAGGGCAGCCGTGACAGAGAAGCCCTCGCCGGCGGGTGACAGCCGCGTCAGCGTCCGGATCGCCTCCTCGTGAGCGGCCAGGCCCTCGGTCTCGAGGCCGAGCAGGCGTGAGACAACCCGCTGGCCGGGCTTGAGGCCCTGCTCAGAGCGGAAGCGCCGGACCTCGGTCACGAGCCGCTGCAGCCGCTCGACCTCCTGCTCGGCCTGGGGGTCTCGGCGGGCGGTGTCGGCCTGCGGCCACGGTGCGGTCACGACTGTCGACTCGCCGGTCAGTGCCGTCCAGAGCCGCTCAGTGACGAAGGGGATGACCGGGTGCAGGAGGCGCAGCAGGCTGTCGAGCACCTCCCCCAGCACGCGCCGGGTGGCATCAGCGCGGGCGTCGTCGCCGGAGCCGAGAGCCACCTTGGCCAGCTCGAGGTACCAGTCGCAGACCTCGTCCCAGGCGAAGTGGTAGAGGGTGTCGGCTACCTTGGCGAACTGGTAGTCCTCGTAGAGCGCGTCGACCTGGTCGACGACCTCGGCCAGCCGGGACAGGATCCACCGGTCGGCTGTCTCCAGACGGTCGGCTGCGGGCACGTCGCCCGCCGTCGCAGCGCCGTTCAGGAGGGCGAAGCGGGTGGCGTTCCACAGCTTGGTGCAGAAGTTGCGCGAGCCCTGCACCCACTCCTCGCCGATCGGCACGTCGGTGCCGGGGTTGGCGCCCCTCGCCAGTGTGAAGCGCAGCGCGTCGGAGCCGTAGGCGTCCATCCAGTCCAGCGGGTCGATGACGGTGCCCTTGGACTTGCTCATCTTGCGCCCGAACTGGTCGCGGACGAGGCCGGTCAGCACGATGCTTCGGAAGGGGATCGCGCGCTGCTGCCCCAGGTCCTGCATCGCGTAGAGGCCGAACATCATCATCCGGGCGACCCAGAAGAAGATGATGTCGTAGCCGGTGAGCAGGACGTCGGTGGGATAGAAGCGCCGCAGCTCAGGCGTGTCGTCGGGCCAGCCCAGCGTCGAGAACGGCCACAGCCCGGAGCTGAACCAGGTGTCGAGCACGTCGGGGTCCTGGGTCCAGCCGTCCTCGGCCGACCCGGGCGGCTCCTCGTCGGGACCGACGCAGACCTGCTGCCCGTCCGGCCCGTACCAGACGGGGATGCGGTGACCCCACCACAGCTGGCGCGAGATGCACCAGTCGTGCATGTTGTCGACCCACTCGAAGTAGCGCTTCTCCAGCTCGCTGGGGTGGATCGCGACGCGCCCGTCCCGCACCGCGTTTCCGGCCGCCTCCGCGAGGGGGCCGACCTTGACGAACCACTGCTGCGACAGCCGGGGCTCGATGACGGTGTCGCAGCGCTCGCAGTGACCGACCGAGTGGGTGTACGGCGACTTCTCCGCCACCACGCGACCCTGCTCCCGCAGCGCCTCCTTGACGGCGACCCGGGCCTCGAGCCGGTCCATGCCGTCGAAGGGCAGTCCGGCCCGCGCAACGTGCGCGGTGTCGTCGAAGACGCTGGGCATCGGCAGGTCGTGCCGCTGGCCGATCTCGAAATCGTTGGGGTCGTGCGCCGGGGTCACCTTGACCGCTCCGGTGCCGAAGGAGGGGTCGACGTGGGCGTCGGCGACGATCGGAATCCGCCGCCCCACCAGCGGCAGCTCGAGCTCGAGGCCGATGAGGTCGCGGTAGCGCTCGTCATCGGGGTGCACCGCCACCGCCGTGTCGCCCAGCATCGTCTCCACGCGGGTGGTGGCCACGACGATGGAGCGGCCAGAGCCGTCAGCCACGTCGTAGCGCAGCGAGACCAGCTCGCCGTCCTCGTCCCAGTGCTTGACCTCGATGTCCGACAGGGCGGTGCGGTCGTTGGGGCACCAGTTGATGATCCGTTCGGCCCGGTAGATGAGGCCGTCGTCGTAGAGCCGCTTAAAGATGGTCTGGACGGCTCGGCTGAGGCCCTCGTCCATCGTGAAGCGCTCGCGGCTCCAGTCGACGCCATCCCCGAGTCGGCGCATCTGGCCGAGGATGCGGCCGCCGTACTCTGCCTTCCAGTCCCACACCCGCGCCACGAAGTCCTCGCGGCTGAAGTCCTGCTTGCGCTTGCCTTCGGTCGCCAGCAGGTGGCGCTCGACGAGAGTCTGGGTCGCGATGCCCGCATGGTCCATGCCGGGCAGCCACAGCACCTCGTAGCCCTGCATCCGCTTCCGGCGGGTGAGGGCGTCCATGAGCGTGTGCTGGAAGGCGTGCCCGAGATGCAGGCTGCCAGTGACGTTCGGCGGCGGGATCACGATCGTGTAGGGGGGCTTGCCGCTGGCGGGATCGGCCGTGAACAAGCCCCGCTCGACCCACTCCTCGTAGAGCCCGCCCTCTACCTCGGCCGGCGCGTACTGCGTCGGGAGGTCGGGGCTGCGCAGCTCGGAGGAGGTCATGGTGCCCCAGTCTAGGAGAGCCGCTCCGCCTCAAGCCGCCCGGTTTTGCGCCGATGGAGCGGTGACGGGCAGCCGGTGCCCGCACGCTTCCGCGGAGGAAACGACCATGGGCGGGCACGCCTTCCGCATGCCGATCGTCGCAGCGGCTCGCCGCTTCGCCGCGGTCGCGGCACTCGTGGTGGGGCTCCTCGCGGTGCTCAACCTGGGCGGCCTGCTGCTTGACGAGCGGGCCTTCGACCCGCAGGTGCGTCACGCCGTCGCCCTCGCAGCCGCCGTCGGCGACGTCCACGAGGCGATGCTCGACCAGGAGACCGGGCTGCGCGGCTGGCAGATGACCGGCGAAGGGAGCTTCCTGACCCCCTACCGCGAGGGCGGCCAGCGTTACCGTCAGGCGCTCGGCCGGGCCTACGCGCTGGCCGACGGCAACGGGGGCGTCCTGCGTGCCCTGGCCCGGCTGTCCGACGCCGCCGGCCGATGGAGCGACGACTATGCGGTGGCCGAGCTCTCCCGCGGGAACGCGCATCCGGACGCCGCCTCACTGCTTGAGGGCAAGCGGCTCTTCGACACCTACCGATCGCAGGAGCAAGCCCTGCGGGCGACGGTGTCCGCCCGCGCCACCGCCGCCCTCGACTCCCGAACGGCGTTCTCGGCGGTCCTCACCGTCATCAAGCTCGCCCTCACCGTGGTGCTGCTCGGTATCGCCGCCTGGCGGTGGCGACGAGTGCGCAGCGAGCTAGCGGAGCCCGTGGACGAGATCCTCGCCGGCCTCACCCTCTACCAGCGCGGCGACCTCACGGCGCACATCGACGTCGACGGCAACAGCGAGATGACCGCGATCGCGCGCCAGGCGGAAGCTCTGGCCGCAGCCGTCCTCGCTCACCGCGAGGCGATTGACGAGCAGCGACGCACGGCGCAGGCCAGCGACCGGCTCCACCAGCGCGCCCTCGTCCTGTCCCGCGAGCTCACGGGCCTGCTGGACCGGGACGACATTCTCACCGTCCTGCTGCCTGCCGTCGCAGAGCTCGCCGCTGCCGAGCGGGTGTCGCTGATAGCCGTCGACGGGGACCGACCGTCACACGTCGTCGCGACGACGACCGGAGGGGACAGCGTGTGGGATTCGGCCTCTGCCGACGTCCTGCCTCCCCACGTGTCCGCCAGCGGTCTCGGCCGGGCCGCGCGGCTCCTGCAGCCAGTCAGCTACCGGACACACGAGGGCGAGGCAGCCCTCGCCCTGCCGTTGGGTGCGGCAGGGCGTCTCCACGGCGTGCTCGAGGTCGTCACTGTCACACCGCTGGGCCCGGGCCACGTCGACGCCCTCGCCTCACTGGCTCTCGCAGCCGGTGCGGCGATCGCCACGGCCGCCGCTGCGCAGCGGCTGGCCGCCGAGAGCCGTACCGACGCCCTGACCGGGCTGCACAACCGTCGACGGCTCGATGAAGACCTCCCACGCGAGCTGGAGGTCTGCCAGCGGACGTCGCGGAGCGTCGGCCTCGTGCTGCTCGACGTGGACCACTTCAAGGCCTACAACGACACCTACGGACATCCGGGCGGGGACCGGCTGTTGAGCGCGCTCGGCGCGGTTCTCCGGGAGACCCTTCGCACCGGCGACAGCGCGTACCGCTACGGCGGTGAGGAGTTCGCCGTGCTGGTGCACGACACGGGCCTCACCGAGGCGGGGGCAGCCGCGGAGCGACTCCGGCTGGCCGTGGCGGAGCGGCTGGGAGTGACCGTGAGCCTCGGCGTCGCCGTCGCCTCGCCTGGGTCCAGTGACATGACGACAGACATGACGACGGACATGACGACCGACACGGGCGGCATCTCGGCCGCGGGCGGTTGGCCGGTCGCAGTCGCGGAACTGCTTGCCGCCGCCGACGGCGCCCTCTACGAGGCGAAGACCTCGGGCCGCAACCGGGTGTGCCTGGCCAGCCGCGGCGCGGCTGAGGTGAGTGCTGCTGAGGTGCGCGACGCTGTCGTCAGCGCCCGCGCGTCAGGCTGACTTCTCGCGGCGTTCCCGCTTCGGAGGCGCTACGTCGCGCGGGACGAGCGTCGGGTTGACGTGCTCGCGGACGACCTCGCGGGTGATGACCACGCGGGCCACGTCCTTGCGAGACGGCACCTCGTACATCACCGACAGGAGGACCTCCTCCATGATGGCGCGGAGGCCGCGGGCCCCCGTGCCGCGCAGGATCGCCTGGTCGGCGACGGCCTCGAGCGCGTCGTCGGTGAACTCGAGCTCCACCCCGTCCAGCTCGAAGAGCCGACGGTACTGCTTGACGAGGGCGTTCTTGGGCTCGGTGAGGATCCGGACCAGGGCGTCCCGGTCGAGGTTGGCGACGGTCGTGATGACCGGCAGCCGGCCGATGAACTCCGGGATCATCCCGAACTTCAGCAGGTCCTCGGTCATGACCTCGCCGAAGACGTCGATCTCAGCGTCGGCCTTGCTCCGGACCTGGGCCCCGAAACCCAGCCCCTTCTTGCCGATCCGGCTGTCGATGATGCGGTCCAGCCCGGCGAAGGCACCACCGACGATGAACATCACGTTGGTGGTGTCGATCTGGATGAACTCCTGGTGGGGATGCTTGCGCCCACCCTGCGGTGGCACCGACGCCGTGGTCCCCTCGAGGATCTTCAACAGCGCCTGCTGGACGCCTTCTCCCGACACGTCGCGGGTGATCGACGGGTTCTCCGACTTGCGGGCGATCTTGTCGATCTCGTCGATGTAGATGATGCCGGTCTCGGCCCGCTTGACGTCGTAGTCGGCTGCCTGGATCAGCTTGAGCAGGATGTTCTCGACGTCCTCGCCGACGTAGCCCGCCTCCGTCAGCGCGGTGGCGTCGGCCATGGCGAAGGGGACGTTGAGCATCTTCGCCAGGGTCTGGGCGAGGTAGGTCTTACCGCACCCGGTGGGGCCGATCAGCAGGATGTTGGACTTCGACAGCTCGATGCCGTCCTCGCCGCGGTTCTTGCCCGCCTCACCGGCCTGGACGCGCTTGTAGTGGTTGTAGACCGCCACCGACAGCGCCCGCTTGGCCGACTCCTGCCCGACGACGTAGGCGTCGAGGAACTCGTGGATCTCGCGAGGCTTCGGCAGCTCGTCGAACTTGAGGTCCGAGGACTCGGCGAGCTCCTCCTCGATGATCTCGTTGCACAAGTCGATGCACTCGTCGCAGATGTAGACGCCTGGTCCCGCGATGAGCTTCTTGACCTGCTTCTGGCTCTTTCCGCAGAAAGAGCACTTCAGGAGGTCGCCACCGTCGCCGATGCGTGCCACGTGGTAACACTCCTTCGGGATCTCGCGCGCTCGGGCTGAGCGGCGGGCCGGTCTCGTCTCACGACGGTACCTCGTCGCCGAGGCTGCGTCGTCCCCATCACCCGCACGGACGAGGGTGTGTTGCGCGGTCGGTCCGTCTCGTCACCTGCCGTCGAGGTGAGGGGCAGGCGCCGGGCGGGAGGGACCGCCCGGCGTGCCGGAGACCCGGTCAGACCCCGGAGGCCTTGCGGCTGGTCACGAGGCGGTCGACCATGCCGTACTCGAGGGCCTCGGAGGCGGTGAGGATCTTGTCGCGCTCGATGTCGACGCGGACCTGCTCCTCGGTGCGCCCGGTGTGCTTGCTGAGCATCTCCTCGAGCATGGTGCGCAGGCGCAGCACCTCGCGGGCCTGGATCTCAATGTCGCTGGCCTGGCCGTAGTCGCCGCCCGAGAGGGCCGGCTGGTGGATGAGGATGCGGCTGTTGGGGACCGCCATGCGCTTCCCCTTGGTCCCGGCGGCGAGGATGACCGCTGCCGCGGAGGCGGCCTGCCCGAGGCAGATCGTCTGGATGTCGGGCCGGATGAACTGCATCGTGTCGTAGATCGCGGTCAGCGCGGTGATCGAGCCGCCCGGCGAGTTGATGTAGATGCTGATGTCCCGATCGGGGTCCATCGACTCCAGCACGATGAGCTGGCTCATGACGTCGTTGGCGACGGTGTCGTCGATGGCCTGGCCGAGGAAGATGATCCGCTCCTCGAACAGCTTGGTGTAGGGGTCGAGCCGTTTGTAGCCGTAGCTCGTGCGCTCCTCGATCTGGGGCAGCACGTAGCGGGACGAGGGCGTGTACGCGGGCGACGCGGAGTCGGCGCGCACCTCGGGGAAGGGGCGGAAGTCGCTCATTGCAGCAGTCCTTGCAGGTCGTGGGTGTGGAGGCAGCGGGAGGGGCTCAGGCGGTGCCGCCGGAGCCCTCGACCTGGCCGGCGCTGCGGACGACGTGGTCGACGAAGCCGTACTCGAGCGCCTCATCGGCGGTGAACCAGCGGTCGCGGTCGGAGTCGCGCTCGATCTGGTCCACGCTCTGACCGGTGTGCTCGGCGATGAGCTGGGCCATCTGCCGCTTGATGTGCAGCATCTGCTCCGCCTGGATCTTGATGTCCGACGCCGTGCCGCCGATGCCGCCCGAGGGCTGGTGCATCATGATCCGCGCGTGGGGCAGCGCGTAGCGCTTGCCGCGGGCGCCGGCGCTGAGCAGGAACTGCCCCATCGAGGCCGCCAGGCCCATCGCCACGGTCGCGACGTCGTTCTTGACGTACTCCATGGTGTCGAAGATCGCCATGCCCGCCGTGACGGAGCCGCCGGGCGAGTTGATGTAGAGGTAGATGTCCTTCTCGGGGTCCTCGGCAGCCAGCAGCAGCAGCTGCGCGCAGATGGCGTTGGCGTTGTCGTCGCGCACCTCAGAGCCCAGGAAGATGATCCGCTCGCGCAGCAGGCGGTTGTAGACCTGGTCGTCGAGGCCCATGCCACCCGGCTGCGGTGACCGGCCGGACGGCTGCTCGGACGGGGTCGTCAGTTGCGGAACGTACAGCTCACTCACGAGGGCTCCACCTGCTTCGGGATCGGGCGACGGTTGCGTCGTTGCTGATCTGGTGCCGACCCTAACGCCCGCCTCCGACAGCACACTCCCCGGAGGGCGCCTTGTTCGCTGTCGGCGTGGTCGGGACCGGACACGAACGACGAAGCGCCGGTCAGGGCACGTTGTGACCGTGCCCCTGACCGGCGCTGCGCGAACGTCTGCGCTACTCGTTGCTGCTGTCGGTCTCCTCCGACGTCTCGGCGACCTCGCCGGCTGCAGCGTCACTGCCCTCGACAGCCTCGCCGGCGCCATCGGTGCCGTCGTTGACGTCGGCGTCGGTGACGTCGGCGCCATCGGTGCCGTCCTCGTCGTCTCCGAAGATGGCGCTGAGGTCGACCGGGTTGCCGGAGGTGTCGGTGACGACCGCCTGCTCGACCACGAAAGCGAGGGCCTTGCCGCGACGGACGTCCGAGACGACCAGCGGCACCTGACCGGCCTGCATGACCCGCTGGGCGAAGTCGTCGGGGCTCATGCCCTGCTGCATCGCCGCCTGGATGAGGTAGTCGGTCAGCTCCTCCTGGGTGACACCCATCTCCTCGGCGTCGGCGATGTGGTCGAGGAGGAACTGCTGGCGCAGGGCCCGGCGCAGGTTGTCGCCGACCTCCGCGCCGTGCTCCTCGTCGCCGGGGCGTCCCTCGTCGGCGAGGTGCTGCTCGACCTCGCGGGCGACGACAGCCTCGGGCACCGGCACCTCGACGAGCTCGAGGAGCTTCTCCAGGACCGCATCGCGGGCCTTCAGAGCCTGCTCGTTGACCCGGACGCGGCCGAGGCGCTCGCGCACGTCGGCGCGCAGCTCGTCCAGCGTGTCGAACTCGCTCGCCAGCTGGGCGAACTCGTCGTCGAGCTCGGGCAGCTCGCGCTCCTTCACACCGGCGACCGTGACGGAGACCGTCGCCTGGCGACCCTCGTGCTCGCCGCCGGCGAGAGTGGTCTCGAAGGAGGCGCTCTCGCCCGCGGACAGCCCGGTCACGGCCTCGTCGAGCCCCTCGATCATCGAGCCCGAGCCGATCTGGTAGCTAACGCCGTTGGCCGAGTCGACTTCTTCGCCGTCGACGGTGGCGACGAGGTCGATCTGGACGAAGTCGCCGTCGGCGGCCGGCCGGTCGACGCCGATGAGGGTGCCGAAGCGCTCGCGCAGGGACTGCAGCTGCTCGTCGACGGCGGCGTCGTCCACCTCGGCCGTGTCCACCGTCACCTCGAGGCCCTTGTAGTCGGGCAGCTCGAGCGTGGGACGGACGTTGACCTGCGCGGTGAACTTCAGGTCGCCGCCGTCGTTGAACTCCGTGACGTCGACCTCGGGCTGCCCGAGCACGACGAGCGTGTGCTCGCGCACCGCGTCGCCGTAGAAGCGCGGCAGCGCGTCGTTGATGGCCTCCTCGAGCACCACGCCCCGCCCGAAGCGCTGGTCGATAATCCGCGGGGGGACCTTGCCCTTGCGGAAGCCGGGGATCTGCACCTGACCAGCGATGCGCTGGTAGGCGGAGTCGACGCTGGGCTTGAGCTCGTCGAAGGGAACCTCGACGCTGAGCTTGACGGTCGTCGGGTCTACGGTCTCGACGTCGCTCTTCACGGTGGGCAGAATCTCCTCGTGCGGATGGGGTGCTGAGTCGTCACTCGCAAGCGAGTCGGGGCGGGGAGATTCGAACTCCCGATCTCCTGCTCCCAAAGCAGGCGCGCTAGCCACTACGCTACGCCCCGCGGCGCCGGCCGAGCCGACGCACGAGTCTAGGGGCCAGGCCCGCCCGCGACCTAACCCGCCTGTCTGGCAGGCTAGCCTGGTCGCAGTCAGTCGCAGTTCGCGGCGGTCGAGACCTCGACGGCCTGGACTGCCTCGACGCGGGTGTAGCTCAATGGCAGAGCCCCAGCCTTCCAAGCTGGTCATGCGGGTTCGATTCCCGTCACCCGCTCCATCCCCCTCCAGCGACCGGCGCTCAGGTCCGCCACAGCAGCACGAGGGCTCGGTCGTCGCTCTCGCCGCTGGCCACCGCGTCGATCAGCTTGCGCGCCCCGTGCCGGAAGCCGCGCGTGACCAGGCGCTCGGCCTCCCCCAACAGCCGGTCGATGCCGACGGCGAGGTCGCGTCCCGGCACCTCCACCAGCCCGTCGGTGTAGAGCAACAGGGCGTCGCCGCGCCCGAGGCGACCTGGCGCCCCGACGAACGTCGCCCCCGGCAGCAGCCCGAGCACCGGACCGCCCTCGTCGTTGTGCACCCGCCAGCGACCGGACCCGGCGAGGAACTGGGTCGCCGGGGGGTGCCCCGCCGTCGTGACCGTGTACTCCCCCGTCTCGAGGTCGATGGCGACGTGCACCGCGGTCGCGAAGCCCTCGTCCCAGCGCTGGCGCAGCAGCCAGTCGTTCGCGGCCTCGAAGAACTTGTCCGGCGGCAGCGACCCGAGCAGCCCGCCGAAGGCTCCGGACAGCAGTAGCGCCCGAGAGCCCGCCGCCACGCCCTTGCCGCTGACGTCGCAGAGGACGACCTGCAGGGTGCGCCCGTCGCCGCCGAGCGTGGCCACGAGGAAATCGCCCCCGAACGACGCCCCACCGGCCGAGCGCATCACAACCTCGGCCTCCCAGTCCCGCGGCAGCGGTGGCAGCTCGCCCTGCGACCGCAACCGGTCGCGCAGGTCGACGAGCATGGACTGCCCCAGGTTGCCCTGGACCCCGAGTCCGGAGCGGCCGCGCGCGAGCAGCGCGGCCAGCAGCGACACCAGGATGAGCACGACGTCCTCGGGCACAGCCATGACGGCGTGCCACTGACGGGCGGCGACGGCAGCCGCGACCAACATCACGACGAAGACGAAGCTCCGGACGGTCAGGAGGAATCCGCCCACCAGCAGCACCAGGGAGAACGCGCTCAGGGGCACATGGCGGGGCCACCGCAGGCCGAGCAGCGTGAATGCGACGGTGACGGCGGCAAGGCCGAGCAGGACGGAGGGGTCACTGAGCAGCAGGTCCCGGCGTCGCCCGGAGACCAGTCGCCGCAGGACGGCGGGGACGCGTGCCGTCCGACCCTTCCGCCGCAGCATGCCGGACACCATAGCGGCGACGACCCCACGTGATCATCAACTCGCAGCCCGTGACCCCTGTCCTTCTGATAGAGCAGCGACATGACTCTCCAGGTTCGAGCCATGACCGCCGTCGACCTCGACACCGTCGCCGCGGTCGACGCGCACGCCTTCCTCACGCCCCTGCCCGGCGAGCAGCTGCGCCAGCTCTACGCGGAGACGCTGCCCCTCGACCGCATGGTGCTCGCCGAGGACGACGACAGCCGGCGCTGCGAGGGCCTGGGCGGCGTCGTGGGAGTGGCTGGGTCCTACCCGCTGCGGCTGCACGTCCCCGGTGGCCCGGCCGCCGTGGTCGACGCGGCCGGCGTGTCCTGGGTGAGCGTGCTCCCCACCGCTCGTCGACGCGGCGTGCTGCGCGCGATGATGACCCGGCTGCTGGCCGACCGCCGCGACGCCGGAGAGGCCGTCGCCGCGCTCTGGGCCAGCGAGCCGGCCATCTACGGCCGTTTCGGCTATGGCCTGGCGACCCACCACCTCGCGGCGAAGCTGCCACGCACGCCGGGACTCTTGCACGCCCCGGACAGCGACCATCTGGTCGTGCGGTACGTGTCCGCGACTCCGGCTCTGCTCGTCGACGTCGCCCGGCGCGCGGCCGCCGCCGACGCCCGTCCTGGGACTCCCGTCTACGACGAGCGGTGGGCCCGCCTCCGGCTGGCGGACCTCGCCGAGCGTCGCGGCGGCGCCAGCGAGCTGCACGCGGTGGTCGCGCTCGATCCGCGACGGGGCGACGACGACGCCGTGCGCGGCTACGCGCTGTTCTCGGACAAGGAGGAGTGGCCCGACGGGATCGCGGCCGGCGTGGTCGGGCTGCGTGAGCTGACGGCCGTCGACGTCGCGGCGCGAGCGGCGCTGTGGCGGTTCCTGCTCGACCGCGACCTGTCCTCGGGTGTCGACGTTGGCATCCTCGACCCCGACGACCCGGTGCTGCGGTGGCTGCCCAACGTGCGCGCGGCCCACGCGCGGCTGCGGGATGCGCTCTATCTGCGGCTCGTGGACCTGCCGGGCGCTCTCGCTGCCCGAACGGCGTCCGCACCCCTGGACGTCGTCGTCCGGGTCACCGACGCGACGTGCCCGTGGAACGACGGGGTGTGGCACCTGCAGGCGCGGGAGGCGGCGGCGCCGTTCGTGGTGGAGAAGGTGGGGGTCGAGAAGGTCGAGAAGGTGGGGGGCGAGGCCGATGTCGACCTGACGGTCGACGTGCGCGAGCTGGGCAGCGCCTACCTCGGTGGCGTGACGGTCGCCTCGTCGGCTCGAGCCGGGCTGGTGCAGGCGCAGCGAGCCGGTGCGGTCGACGAGCTCAGCCGCGCACTGGCCACCGACCGCGTGCCGTTCTTCCCGTTTCTCTTCTGAGCTCTCCTC
>JBQCDV010000064.1:0-7062 GCA_051960855.1 Actinomycetales bacterium | reverse complement strand
AGCCGATCAACAAGTGGATCATGGAGCAGCTGATCATGGTCGACGCGCTCAAGCGCGCCTCGGCCAAGCGGATCACGGTGGTGCTGCCCTTCTACGGCTATGCGCGCCAGGACAAGAAGCACCGCGGTCGCGAACCGATCTCGGCCCGGCTGATCGCCGACCTGTTCAAGACCGCCGGCGCCGACCGGATCATGAGTGTCGATCTGCACACCGCGCAGATCCAGGGTTTCTTCGACGGCCCCGTCGACCACCTGCACGCCTTGCCGCTGCTCGCCAGCTACGTCGGGCGCCGGGTCGACCGCAGCAACCTGACGATCGTCTCGCCCGACGCCGGCCGGGTCCGCGTCGCCGACCAGTGGACCGACCGGCTCGGTGTGCCGCTGGCCATCATCCACAAGCGGCGCGACCCCAACGTCGCCAACCAGGTGCGCGTCCACGAGGTCGTCGGTGACGTCAAGGGCCGGACCTGCGTCCTCGTCGACGACATGATCGACACCGCCGGCACGATCACTCAGGCGGCCGAGGCGCTCTTCGAGTCCGGCGCCGCCGACGTCATCGTCACCGCGACCCACGCCGTGCTCTCCGGCCCGGCCGTCGATCGCCTCAAGAACTCCCGCATCAGCGAGGTCATCGTCACCAACACGCTGCCGATCCCCGAAGAGCGGCAGTTCGACACGCTCACCGTGCTCTCGATCGCGCCGCTGCTGGCCCGAGCCATCCGTGAGGTCTTCGACGACGGCTCGGTCACCAGCCTCTTTGAGGGCAACAGCTGACCCGAACGTCGCTGGCCCGCCGCCTCGCCGTCGTCGCCTGACCCGAACGTCGCTGGCCCGCCGCCCCGCCGTCCTCGCCTGACCCGAACGTCGTCGTCCCGACCGCCCGCCGCCGTCGGCTGACCCGCAGTGCGTGCCGAAGGCGTCAGCTGGGGCAGGGGCCCGTGTAGGGCTCGGGCAACCGGGGGCGCACCTCGGTGCGGTACCGCTGCAGCATCGTCTGCGCGACCGCCGGGGGGATGCCGAGCCGCTGCCACACCTCGACGTCGTGCGACATCGCGAGGCACTCCGCGCCCGTCTCGTCCTGGACGCCGGCGAGGTGCGCGGCCTCGTGCACGACGGTGTGCAACGCCACGATGCCGTCGAGGTTGCCAGCATCGGGGTGCGAGACCTCGTCGCGGATGCGGGAGCACGTTGTCGAGGACAGCCAGGCGGGGGACTGCGGCACTCCGTCGGCGGTGAACCACACCTCACCGACGTGCCCGTCGCTGCGCCACAGCCCATGGAGGAGCCGCTCGCACGCGAAACTCGGCAGGTCCCGCCGGCTCGACCTCACCTGCGCGGGGGCCACGGTCAGCTGCGAGGAGTAGCCGCCTCCGCTAGACGACAGCCCGACTGACGCGGGGAGACCCGTCGTCACCGGTGCCGCCGCCCGCGCCAACATCGACTCGAACGACGCCGCGCGCACCTCGGCCCACGTCACCGGCAGCAGCACGACGAGGGCGAGCGCCGGCCAGATGGCCCAACCCCGCTGGAGCAGGTAGCGGCGGGTCAGCCACCAGGCGCTCACCGCGAGCGGGGCCGCGATGGCGAGGGCTTCGCGCAGAGGCACGCCGTGATCATCGTCGTTCGGGACGGCGCACGTGACCGCATCGAAGGCTTTGCCCAGTTGCCGCTAGACTTCCGAGGTTGCCCGGCGAGGGAGACACCGGCCGCCCGCTAGCAAGCGTGACGGTCGCGGGCGGTCTCCGTGATCGACGCGGTGGTCGCTTCGTGCGCCCTCGACGGCTGCAGGCGCCACCGCTCCTGTGCAACACCCCGACCCTGCCGGGCGCATCGGCGTCCGCACTGCCAGTACGTACGAACGCCAGGAGATTGCCGTGTCCGAGGTCAAGATCAGCGCCGAGCCGCGAAGCGAGTTCGGCAAGGGCGCCGCCCGCCGCATCCGCCGCGCGCACAAGGTGCCGGCCGTGCTCTACGGCCACGGCGAGGAGCCCCGTCACCTGTCACTGCCGGGCCACGAGCTGATGCTCGCGCTCAAGACCCCCAACGTCCTGCTCAACCTCGAGCTCGAGGGCGGCGCGCAGCTGGCCCTGCCCAAGGACGTCCAGCGTGACCCGGTCAAGGGTTTCCTCGAGCACGTGGACCTGGTCGCGGTGCGCCGCGGCGAGCGCGTGACCGTCGACGTCCCCGTCCACCACGTCGGTGAGGTGGCCCCCGGTGCCCTTCTCAACCAGGAGCACCTGACCGTCCAGGTGTCGGCGTCGGCGACCGCGATCCCGACGGCCATCGAGGTCGACATCGAGGAGAAGGAGGCCGGCACTCAGATCCACGCCCGTGACCTCACGCTCCCCGAGGGCGTCGAGCTCGTCACCGACGGCGACGTGCTGGTCATCAACATCACCGGCGCCCCGACCGCCGAGCAGATCGACGCCGAGCTCGCCGAGTCCGAGGCCGAGGTCGGCATCGTCCACGAGGAGTCCACCGACCGGCCCGCCGATGTCGAGGCCGCCCGTGACGAGGCCGCCGGCGAGGAGTGACCACTCCGTCTGCCGACCGACGCGCTGGCACCCGCCCCCAGGGGCAGGGCGCCGGCGCGTCGGCGTCTGCGGAAGCGGCCGTCCGCCCCGCAGCAGTCGCCGCGTCACGTGGCGCTGCCCCGGCTGCTCCACAGCCCGACCGCTGGTTGGTCGTCGGCCTCGGCAACCCCGGACCTGACTACGCCGGCAACCGGCACAACGTGGGGGCGATGGTCGTGGACGCGCTCGCGGCACGGTCGCGGACGTCGTTCAAAAATGGGGTCGGACGCGCCCGCGCGGCCGTGGCGGAGACCCGGCTCGGGGTCCTCCCCGGTGGCGCGCCCGGGCCTCGCGTCGTCCTCGCGAAGCCGCAGTCGTACATGAACGAGTCCGGCGGTCCCGTCGCCGGCCTCGCCGCGTTCTTCGGGCTCGACCCGAACGCCGTCGTCGTGGTGCACGACGAGCTCGACATCCCGTTTGGCGAGGTGCGCCTGAAGATCGGCGGCGGTGAGGGTGGCCACAACGGGCTGCGGTCGGTGACGAAGTCCCTCGGCACCAAGGACTACTACCGCGTGCGCGTCGGGATCGGCCGCCCGCCGGGACGGATGGACCCGGCGGACTTCGTGCTGCGGGACTTCTCGGGGGCCGAGCGCAAGGAGCTCGACCTGCTGGTCGAGGAGGCCGCGGACGCTGTCGAGCTGCTCGTCACCGAGGGGCTCGAGCGCGCGCAGGCGCGGTACCACTCGCCGCGGTAGCCGCCTCCCGGCGTGCGGCGGTGGCGCTTAGGTGCGGAGTGCGGCGGCCCGGCCCCTGCCCCCACCTCCGCCGCCCTGCCGCACCTCGGCCGCCGCGTTCCTCCGCCGCCCTGCCCCACAACCACCGCCCTGTCCCACCTCGGCCGCCGCGTTCCTCCGGCTCGCGTGGACGCTGGTGGCTGTGGTGCAGCCAGGAGTGCACACGCGAGCGGTGTGACGGCAGCTCGGCGCCCGCTCGGCCGCCCTGCCCCACCTCTGTCGTCGCGTTCCTTGGGCTCGCGTGGACGCTGGTGGCTGTGGTGCAGCCAGGAGCGCACACGCGAGCGGTGTGATGCGCCGATCCGGGACCGTGCCGCCGCCCTGCCCCCACCTCCGACGCCCCGCCCCACCGCCGCCGCCCTGTGCCACCTCGGTCGCGGCGTTCCTCCGGCTCGTGTGGACGCTGGTGGTTGTGGTGCAGCCAGGAGTGCGCACGCGAGCGGCAATGTTGACGACGGGCTGCGGGGGACGCTGAGGTGGTGGCGCTCGGGGGGGCGGACACGGTGCTCGTGTGGACGCTGGTGACTGTGGGGCGACCAGGAGTGCACACGCGAACGGCGTTGACGACGGTGGCGGCGGGGATGCCCAGGCGGCGGTGGCGCTGGGTGCGGGAACAGGGTGCGTCGGGCAGAGTGCGCTCGACACGGTTCTCGTGTGGACGCTGGTGGCTGTAGGGCGACCAGGAGTGCACACGCGAACGGCGTTGGTGACGGTGGCGGCGGGGACGCCCAGGTGGTGGCGCTCGGTGGGCCGGAAACGGTGCTCGTGTGGACGCTGGTGGCTGTGGGGCGACCAGGAGTGCACACGCGAACGGCGTTGACGACGGTGCGGCGGGGATGCCCAGGCGGCGGTGGCGCTGGGTGCGGGAACAGGGTGGGTCGGGCAGGGTGCGGTCGACGCGGTGCTCGTGTGGACGCTGGTGGCTTTGGTGCGACCAGGAGTGCACACGCGAACGGCGTTGGTGACGGCGCGGCGGGACGCGCTCGGCCTGCGGCCGTCGGCGCGGGATTCTCAGCCGGTGTTGCGCAGACCCGCCGCGACGCCGTTGACCGTCAGCAGCAGCGCACGGCGCAGCTCGGGGTCGACCTCAGCGCCGGGTGGCAGGGAGCGCACCCGCGACAGCAGTGACACCTGCAGGTAGCTGATCGGGTCGAGGTAGGTGTCGCGGACACGCAGGGTGCGTCGCAGCACGGGCTGCTGCCCGAGGATCTCGTCCTCGCGGGTCACGGCGAGGACCTCGCGGACGGTGACCTCGTGCTCGGCGACGACCAGGTCGAAGATGTGCTGCAGCTCCTTGGGTACCAACGTCTCGACGTAGTGCCGGGCGATGCGCAGGTCGGTCTTGGCCAGCGTCATCGAGACGTTGCTGATGAAGTTGCGGAAGAAGTGCCACCGCTCGTACATCTCGCGCAGCAGCGCACCTTGACCGGCTTCGCGCGCGGCGGCCAGTCCGGTGCCGACACCGAACCAGCCGGGCACGATCTGGCGAGACTGGGTCCAGCCGAAGACCCAGGGGATCGCCCGCAGGCCACCGAGGCCGGCGCCGCTGTCGGGCCGGCGTGACGGGCGCGACCCGAGGTAGAGGTCGCCGAGCTGGTCGACAGGGGTCGAGGCGAGGAAGTAGGCGGGCAGGTCCGGGTCGTTGACGAGCCGCTGGTAGGCACCGAAGGCGGCGTCGGACACCGTCGACATCACCGGGTCCCACCGGGCCAACTCCTCGGCGGCGGCGCGGGGGCCGCGGTGGAGGACGGTGGCCTCCAGGGAGGCGGCGAGGGTCAGCTCGAGGTTCTCCCGTGCCAGGACCGGCAGGGCGTACTTGTCCGAGATGACCTCACCCTGCTCGGTCACCTTGATTTCACCGTCGAGGGTGCCCCACGGCTGCGCCAGGATCGCGTCGTGGGTCGGACCGCCGCCCCGGCCCACCGAGCCGCCGCGACCGTGGAAGAAGCGCAGCCGGACGCCGTAGCGGAGGGCCACATCACGCAGCTGTCGCTGGGCGCGGTGGATCTCCCACTGGGAGGTGGCGATGCCGGCTTCCTTGGTTGAGTCGCTGTAGCCGAGCATCACCTCCTGCACGTCGTCGCGCAGCGACACCAGACGGCGGTAGGACGGGTCCGACAGCAAGTCCTCCAGCACCGCCGCGGCGCCGCGTAGCTCGTCGACGGTCTCCAGCAACGGCACGAAGCCCAGCCGCGCGACCCCTGCCGACAGGTCGACGAGGCCTGCTTCACGGGCGAGCAGGACCGCGGCCAGCAGGTCATCCGCGCCGCGTGTCATCGACACGATGTAGGACTCGCAGACCTCGGGGCCGAAGCGGTCCAGGGCCTCGCGCAGCGTCGTGAACACGGCGTAGGTCCGCGTGCCAGCCTCATCGAGCTCCTGGTGCGCGCTGGCCAGCGGCCGCCGGCCCGCCAGCTCACGACGCAGCAGGTCCAGCCGCTGGCGCCGTTCGAGAGTCTCGTAGGGCTGCTCCAGCTCGCCCAGCCGGTCGAAGAGCTGCGCGAGCACATGGTGGTGGGCGTCGGCGTGCTCGCGCACGTCGAGGGTGGCCAGATGCAGCCCGAACGCCGCTACGAGACGGCGGGCGCGGTCGACCCGGCCGCCCGCGATCAACCCACCCCGGTGGGTGGCGAGGGAGTCGGCGATCAGACCGAGGTCGTCGAGCAGCTCGTCCGTGCGGGCGTAGTCGCGGCCGGGCTCGTGCGGGCGGCCCTGGGCGAGGCGGACGCGGGTGTTCTGCAGCTTGGTCCGCATGCAGGTCAGCTTGAGCCGGTAGGGCTCCTCGGCGTTCAGCCGCAGGTAGCGGGCCTCGAGCTCCGGCAGCGCAGCGAGGTCGCGCTGCAGGCTCTCGCGCAGCTCGGGGGTGACCTCAGCGATGGCAGTCGACGTCGACAAGTCCGAGCGGAGGTCGTCGACGATGGCCGTCATCGCCCGGATGCCGTGCTCGTGCTGGAGCAGCAGCACCTGCTCGGTGACGGCGGCCGTGACGTAGGGGTTGCCGTCCCGGTCGCCGCCGATCCAGGAGCCGAAGGTCAGCGGCTTCGCCGTCGGGGGCAGCGGTGCCCCGGCCCGGTCGAGCTCCTCGGCGAGGTCCTGCAGGAGGCGGCCGACGCTGTGGCGGAAGAGCTCGTCGAGGTAGTAGACGGCGTTGCGGGCCTCGTCGATGGGCTCGGGTCGGGCGACCCGCAGCTCGTCGGTCTGCCACAGCAGGTCGAGGACCTCGGCGAGGCGACGACCGGTGTGCGGGTCGGCAGGGTCGGCGTCGAGCAGCTCGGCGACCTCGGCGAGCTTGCCCAAGGTCGTGCGTCGCTGCGCCTCCGTCGGGTGCGCGGTGAAGACCGGTCGCACGCTCAGCCGTGCGACCTCGGTCGCGACCTCGGCAGGCTCGACGCCGGCGGCCAGGATCCGGTCGACCGTGCGAGCCAGCCAGCTGCCCTCCTCCTGCCGCATCCGCGTCAGGTCCCGGCCGCGGTGGACCTGCTCGGTGACGTTGGCGAGATGGAAGTAGGTCGCGAACGCCCGCACCAGCCGGATCGCCGTGGGCAGCTCCAGCCGTGCCAGGAGGGCGGCAACCTCTTCGCCCCGACGGGTCGCCTCGGTCTCGTCGAGGTCCTCCTCACGCCGGGTCAGGGCGCGCACCTGTTCGACGAGGTCGAGGAGGTCCTCGCCCTCCTGCCGCACGAGGGTCTCGCCCAGCAGCGTGCCGAGGCGGCGGATGTCGGAGCGGAGGTCGGTCGCCACAGGAACTCCTGCCGG
>JBQCDV010000063.1:0-27827 GCA_051960855.1 Actinomycetales bacterium | reverse complement strand
ACGCCGCGACGCAGACGCTCACCGGTGCCGGGTTCAAGGTGGCGACGATCAACGTCGCGAACGCCGACAACGCGCCCGGCACCGTCCTCGACCAGGACCCGAAGAGCGGTCAGGCCGAGCCGTTGGGCTCGACCGTGACGCTGAAGGTTGCCAGCGCACCCCCGAGCCCGACGCCCGAGCCGACGCAGAGCAGCAGCGAGCCGGCTCCGTCGTCCTCGCCGCCGCCGTCGGAGGCGCCCTCCTCGCCGGAGACGACTCCTGCTTCGAGCTGACCTGCGCCCAGCAGATCGGCGCCGAGCAGATCGGCGTAAAGCCCACGTCGCCGTTAGGGCTTGAGCCCCTCTGACCGGCCGACGGCGTCGCGGTCGCCGGCTTCGGCGAGCCAGTTGGCCAGCAGCCGGTGGCCACCCTCGGTCATCACCGACTCCGGGTGGAACTGCACGCCTTCGACGCGGGCACTGCGGTGGCGGACTCCCATCACGAGCCCACTGGTCGTGCGGGCGGTGACCTCGAGCTCGGCGGGGACCGTGTCCGAGTCGATCGCGAGGGAGTGGTAGCGGGTCGCGGTCATGGGGTCGGGCAGCCCTGCGAAGACGCCGGCTCCCTCGTGCGTGACCTGGCTGGTCTTGCCGTGCAGGAGCTCGGGAGCTCGGTCGACCCTCGCGCCGTAGGCCACCCCGATTGCCTGGTGGCCGAGGCAGACACCGAGCAGCGGCACCTCAGCGTCGGCGGCGGCCCGCACGAGCGGCACGCAGATCCCGGCGGCCTCGGGCGTCCCGGGGCCGGGGGAGAGCAGGATGGCGTCCGCGCGCAGGGCGTCGTCGACCGTAACCTCGTCGTTGCGCCGCACCTCGCACTCGGCCCCCAGTTGCGCCAGGTAGTGGACGAGGTTGTAGACGAAGCTGTCGTAGTTGTCGACGACCATGACCCGCAGCCCGCCCATCTCAGCTCCCGCCGGTGGGGTCGACGGTGACCTGGGTGAACGGCAGCCGGGGCTCGACCCACGGGAAGACAACGAGGAAGAGCAGCGCGACGACCGCCAGCGCGAGCACCACGGCGATGACGACGCGCAGCAGCAGGGGGCCTGGGAGGCGGTGCCACAGCCAGACGTACATGGTCACTGCCCTCCGGAGAGCGATGGCGGCGGTCCGGCGCTGGCCGGACGCGTGTCGACGAGCGTGCCGAAGTCGATCCACCGGCTGTAGGACGCCCAGCGGGGCTCGCACGTCGTGAGGGTGATCGTCGCCTCGGTCGGCGTAGCGGACGGCTTGCCAGGGACCGGGTCGAGCACCCACACCGCGGTCGGCGGCACGATCAGGTGAGTCTTCGTGATCCGGTAGGTGTACCAGGCGTCGTTGGTCTCGACGTAGACGAGGTCGCCGTCCTTGATCTTCTCGATGTGGGCGAACGGCTCGCCGTTGGTCGCGCGGTGGCCGGCGAGCGCGAAGTTGCCGACCTGCCCGGGCAGTGCCGTGGACGGGTAGTGGCCTACTCCCTTGGCGAGCTCCGGCAGCCCCACCCCCTCCACAACGGGACGCGCCCAGCCGTCGCCGAGGCTGGGCACGTGCAGGATCGCGAAGCCGGTGCCCACCGATGGCGAGGGCACGGGGGCGGGGGTGGCAGGTGCGGAGGGCTGGTCCGTGGGCGTGGCGCTGGGTGAGGCGGTCGGCGCGGTGACGTGCCATTCCTGCCGCAGGTGGTCGGTGACCGCCTGCGCCTGCCGGTCGCTGACGACGTTCGTCCAGAACAGCTGGTAGACGCAGAAGAGCAGCACCACCACCCCGGCAGTGATGAGCAGCTCGCCGAGCGTGCGCATGGCCAGGCGCGCCGGACCGAGGGGCGGGCGGGTGGGCTCCGGTCGTCGCGTGGGAGTCAGTGTCATGAGGCGTCCGCG
This sequence comes from Actinomycetales bacterium, assembly GCA_051960855.1. GTDB lineage: Bacteria > Actinomycetota > Actinomycetes > JAJZTN01 > JAJZTN01 > JBQCDV01. The sequence goes on along the minus strand of JBQCDV010000063.1, from coordinate 25,933 downwards.
TCCGCGTGCGCGTAGCGGAGGGTCAGCGGCCCGGAGTAGCCGGGCAGCCGCAGCGCGTCGGATGCCTCGACGTCGTAGCCCAAGCCGATGTAGGCGACATAGTCCTGGTAGTTCTGCACGGCGGGCGATCCGGCCAGCGCCGCTTGCAGACGCTCGGGGTCGCCGACGGCGCGGATCCGGAACGGCGGACCGTAGGTGCGTCCTTGCAGCAGCAGAGTCGAGCCGACGCACCGCACCGCACTGGTCTCGATCACGCGCTGGTCCATCAGCTGCATGGCCTCGGCTCCCCCTGCCCACAGGGCGTTGACGACCGCCTGGACGTCCTGCTGGTGAACGACGTAGCTGTCGAGGTTGACGCCGTCGGGCAGCGGCTGCCCCGGCGGTGGTGCGGGCGCGTCGTCCAGCGTCACCGTCAGCCCGGGTCCCTCGACCGGCACCAGGCCCGCCGCGACCCCGAGCCGGCTGATCTGCTGCTGCGCGGTCGCGATGGCGCCGTTGGTGTGCGCAGCGGAGGTCGTCAGCGACGTGACCGAGGTCTGCAGCGTCGAGAGCTGCTTCGACAGCGCGTCGGCCCGCGCCTGCTCGCGGGAGAGGACGGTCGGCAACGACGCCCGCTCGTCGTTGCGCAGGTCATGGCCGGCTGACGCCCGCGCACTGGTGAGGAACAGCACACCGGCAACGGCGAACACGACCGGCGCGGCGAGGCGCCAGCCGCGAAAGCCCCGCCGCTCGCTCACGCAACTACGCTACCTGGGTGGCGCGTCGCGAATCGGGCGGCCGTCGCAACGTCCGGCGCTGCCGCCGGCCGAGTCGAGAACGACCGCTGGACCCGCCCGGGTCCCGAGCTTCAGGAGGACGCGGTGCCGGAGTCGCGCAGCCGCCGCAAGTCGGACTACACCCCGCCACCCGCCAAGGCCCCCGTGAAGACCGGCAACCCCCGCTGGCTGGTGCCGCTGATGGTCGGGCTGCTGCTCCTGGGCCTCGTCTGGGTCGTCGTCTACTACCTGACCTCGGCGCGCTACCCCATCCCCGGGATCGGGCAGGGCAACCTGTTCGCCGGCTTCGGGATCATCCTCGTCGGGTTCTTCCTCTCGACGCGCTGGCGCTGACGCTGCGCCGTTCGGGGGATCGGCTGTTTCGGCGCCCCGGCCGTGGGGATCTCTCCGGCGCCGGGCTGGAGCGGCAGGACGACCGGTGCCCGGAATGACACGGGTGTAACTACCCACAGGGGTTCTCCACACTGGGGACAACGGGCCGTGGTCGGAAACCAGCCGCGCGCAACTTATCCCCAGGCTTACGCACATACCCACAGATGGGTGGCAACCGGGCACCTCACGACGTGAGGGCGGCCGTCCGCGCGAGCACCACCGCGACGATGACGGCGAGGACCGCCACCGAGGCCAGCCCCTGCAGCAGCCAGCGTCGAGACCCGGCAGGAGCGAACACCATGCCGGCTGAGACGAGGGCGCCGGCGACGAGGCCACCGAGGTGGCCGTGCCAGTCGATGTTCAAGCCAGGCAGGAAGCCGATGACAAGGTTGATGCCCAGCAGCCCGAGCATCGGGCGGATGTCGAGACGGCGCCGTACGCCGATGACGATGTAGGCGGCGAACAGTCCGAAGATGGCCGTCGACGCGCCGATGGACTCCCCGTTGGGCGGCAGGAAGGCGTAGCTGGCCGCGGTCCCACCCAGCGCGCTCAGCAGGTAGAGCACCAGGAAGCGCAGCCGGCCGAGCACGTGCTCGAGCTGGGGGCCGAGGCTGTACAGCGCCACCATGTTGAACAGGATGTGCAGCAGCGAGCTCGGGCTGTGCAGGAACGCCGCGGTGATCAGCCGGTAGTACTCACCCGTCGCGACGCCGACGACGTCCGCCGGCCCGACGTCCGCCGGCCCGGCGAGCGCTGGCCCGGGGATGAGCGCGAAGCGCGTGAGCACTCCCGAGACGTCGCTGCGCTCGACGAGGTAGGCCAGCACGTTGAGCCCGATGAGGACGTAGGTGACCAGTGCCCCCATCGTCGGGCGGCCGCCGAACGCCGTCCGCACCTGCCGCTGGGTGCGTCGTCCCTCAGCCACGTCATCGGGACAGTGGAACCCCACCGCCGCCGGGCGCATGCAGTCCGGGCAGATCGGCCGGTCACAGCGAGTGCAGCGGATGTAGGTCTCGCGGTCGGGGTGCCGGTAGCAGTGCGGGACGCTGTCGGCCCGAGGGTCCGGAGCCGCCGCCGACTCCTCCGGCGGCGACCCCTCCCGCGGCTCGTGCGGCTCCGACGGCTCAGTCGTCGACACGCTCGACGTCGACGGACTCGATGACCACGTCCTCACGCGGGCGGTCCATCGAACCGGTCTCGACGTTGCTGATGCGGTCGACCACGTCCCGGCTCGGCTGGTCGGCGACCTCGCCGAAGATGGTGTGCCGGCGGTTGAGGTGGGGGGTCTTGGCCACGGTGATGAAGAACTGGGAGCCGTTGGTGCCCGGTCCGGCGTTGGCCATCGCGAGCAGATAAGGCCGGTCGAACTGCAGCTCCGGGTGGAACTCGTCAGCGAAGCGGTAGCCAGGACCGCCGGTGCCGGTGCCGAGCGGGTCGCCGCCCTGGATCATGAAGCCGGAGATGACGCGGTGGAAGACGGTGCCGTCATAGAGCTTGTCGCTCGTCCGCGCGCCGGTGCCGGGGTGCTGCCACTCGCGGCTGCCCTCGGCCAACTCCACGAAGTTGCGCACCGTCTTGGGCGCGTGGTCGGGGAACAGGCGCAGACGGATGTCTCCCTGGTTGGTGTGCAGGGTGGCGAACAGCTGCTGGGCCACGACGTGATGCCTTCCCTCGGGGACGCTTGGCTTGTCATCCTCGCACGCCCACCGCGTGACGACGAGCGCCCCTGGGTAGGGCTGGGGACGTATCGATCAACCACTCCAGGGCCGGCAGGGGGACCCGCCGACGGCTCTGGTCGCACTGGGAGGCCATGACGATGTCCACCGCCACCAAGGCCGCGACGACGGCTGCCAAGGATGCCGCGGCCGCGACCGCCGCCAAGGGCGCCGCCGCCGCCGAGACCGCCAAGGCCAAGGGCGTGGCCGCTGCCGAGGCCGCCAAGGCCACTGCGACGACGAAGGCCGCGACCGCCGCCGCCAAGGTCAAGGCGGCGAAGGCGGCGAGAGATCTGTCCGTCACCGCGAAGGACTGGAGCGAGGCGGCGAGGGACTGGAGCGAGCCGCGGGCGGAGGCTGCACGGGCGTGGGCGGAGCCGCGACTCGCCGAGGCCACCGCCCGGGTGCGCGACGACGTCACGCCGCGTGTCACCGCGGCCCTGCTCACCGCTCTGGAGTCCAGCCAGCCCACGCGGGACGAGGCTCTGCGCCGTGCGTCGACCGCGGTCGCGGCTCTGCGTGGCGAGTCGCTGTCCGACCTTGTCGCGTCGGGGTCGGCACGGCTCCAGGAGGCGTCACGTGACGCCACGGACGACACCCGGGACAGTCGAGACGACTCTGACGAGGACTCGTCCTCGGGCCGCGGGAAGCGGATGCTGCTGATCCTGCTCGTCGTCGGCGCCCTGGCCGCGATCGTGCGGGCCGTCATGGCGCGTCAGGCGGAGCAGGACGCGGCGGCTCTCTGGCAGACCGGGGAGGGCTTCTCCACCGGCTCGGTGCCGGCAGGGCACGACGACGCGGACAGCGTCGTCAGCTCCGACGCCGCTGGTTCCACCGCCGCCAGCGATGCCGCCGGTGCGACCCCCGAGGAGGCGCTCGCCGACACCGCCCTCGCGGACGAGACCACCACGGTCACCGAGACCGGAGATCTCGGCGAAGGGGCGGCCGGGCCCCTTGGCGAGGGCCAGGTCGACCTGCGGGACGAGGGCACGCGGGGCAAGCACACCCGCAGCTGACAGGGACTGCATGAGGAAGGGCCGGCCCTCGGGCCGGCCCTTCGTCATGTTCTCGACAGTGGAGCCACGGGGACTCGAACCCCGAACCCCCGCCTTGCAAAGGCGGTGCTCTGCCAGTTGAGCTATGGCCCCGGAGAGCGGCCGGCCAGTCCGGTCAGTGCGACCCGACGGGGCGGTCGATGGCTAGGCGCCGGTCGCGGGCGAGGCGGGTGTCGACGGGTTGTCGGTCGCTTCCGACCACAGCGCCTGGTCGGCCTTGGCAGCGGTCAGCTTGCGGTAGCCGACGAGCCCTCCGGCGACGGCCGCGACCGCGAGCAGCAACTTCTTCATGACCGCCTCTCAGGGCTCGACCTCTGCCCATCCTGCGCCGCCAGGCGGATCGGCCGGGCGGAGGGGGACGGACACGCGTGGGCCTAAGTGGACTTGAACCACTGACCTCTTCCTTATCAGGGAAGCGCTCTAACCGACTGAGCTATAGGCCCGGACCGCGCTGGTGCGTGACGAGGTCACGTACGAGCACGAGCCGACAGACTACACGACGCGCCGAGGCTCAGACGTCCTCGGCCAGCGTCACGTGCAGACCGCCGACGAGGCTGGCGGCGAGGTTGTACAGGAAAGCACCGAGTGTGGCCAGAGCCGTGATCAGCACGACGTTGACCAACGCGAGGATCGTGCTGACGCCAACCACGCGTGACAGCCCGGCGTAGCGCAGGACGTCGAACTGCTTGCCGCCCTCGGTCGACACGATCTGGTTGACCAGGTCGTTGACGGAGGAGAAGACGCCCATGCCGTTGAGCACCGACCACAGCACGACGACGGCGATGACGAGCACGATGCCGAGGGCGATGGAGAGCAGGAAGCCGAGCTTCATCACCGACCAGGGGTCGACGCGGGTGACCACGAGGCGGGCGCGAGGGACGCGGCCGGCGGCCGGGCGGGTGGTGGTGGTTGCCGTGCGGGTGTCGACCCGCTCGGCGGTCGCACTGCGGTTCCAGCCCGTGACCGGAGGCATGCTCTGCGTCGGGTCGCCGGCGTCGCGAGCGCGCTCGCGCGGGTAGTCGGCGCTGCTCACTCGTCGTCTCCCTCATCCGGCTGCACCGGACCTGACTCAGGTGCACGTGCCTCGTCGGACAGTACCTCGTCCTGATCCGCGGCGGGCACCTCGGCCACGTCGGTCGGCAGCGCCTCGATCTCCTCCTCGGCGACCGGCTCGGCGTTGCGGGCGACCGCGACGATGGCGTCGCCGTTGTCCGGCTTCGCCAGGATGACGCCCATGGTGTCGCGACCCTTCGGCGGCACCTCGGACACCGGCGTGCGCACGACCTTGCCGCTGGCCATGACGACGAGGACCTCGTCGGTCTCGACGGCCACGAACGCTCCCACGAGCTGCCCACGTTCGTCGTTCAGGCGGGCGGCCTTGATGCCCATGCCGCCGCGGCCCTGCAGCCGGTACTCGTCGATGCGCGTGCGCTTGGCGTAGCCACCGTCGGTGACGGTGACGAGGTAGGCGATGCCGTCGATGTCGGCCCGGACGACGGAGACCGCGAGCAGGGAGTCGCCGTCGCGGAAGCGCATCCCCGTCACGCCGCCGGTCGCACGTCCCATCGGCCGCAGCTGCCCGTCGTCGGCGCGGAAGCGGACCGACTGCCCCTTGCGGGAGACCAGCAGCAGGTCGTCGTCGGCGCTGACGAGTCGGGCGCCGATGAGCTTGTCGTCCTCGTCCTTGAACGAGATCGCGATGATGCCGCCGCTGCGGTTGGAGTCGTAGTCGCCGAGACGGGTCTTCTTGACGTAGCCCTTCTCGGTGGCCAGCACGAGGTAGTCAGCCACCTCGTAGTCGCGCAGGGTCAGGACCGCAGCGATCTGCTCGTCGGGCTGGAAGGCCATGAGGTTGGCCACGTGCTGGCCCTTGGCGTCGCGACCGGCCTCGGGCAGCTCGTAGGCCTTGGACCGGTAGACGCGGCCCTTGTCGGTGAAGAAGAGCACCCAGTGGTGCGTGGTCGTGACGAAGAAGTGCTCGACGACGTCGTCGCCGCGCAGCTGGGCACCCTTGACGCCCTTGCCACCGCGGCGCTGCGACCGATAGAGGTCGACCTTGGTGCGCTTGGCATAGCCGCCCCGCGTGATGGTGACGACCACCGGCTCCTCGGGGATCAGGTCCTCCATCGACATGTCGCCGTCGAAGGGGATGATCCGGGTGCGCCGCTCGTCGCCGTAGCGCTCCACAATCGCCGCCAGCTCCTCGCTGACGATCTGCCGCTGGCGCTCCTCCGAGGCCAGGATCGCCTGGTACTCCTCGATCTGGCGCATCAGCTCGTCGTACTGGTCGAGCAGGTTCTGCCGCTCGAGGGCTGCGAGCCGCCGCAGCTGCATGTTGAGGATCTCGCCGGCCTGGACGTCGTCGATCTCGAGCAGGTCCATCAGGCCGGTCTTCGCGACGTCGGCTGACTCGCTCGCGCGGATCAGCGCGATGACCTCGTCGATCCGGTCGAGCGCCTTAAGCAGCGCCCGCAGGATGTGGGCGCGCTCCTCAGCCTTCCGCAGCCGGAAGCGGGTGCGCCGGACGATGACATCGATCTGGTGGGCCACCCAGTGCCGGACGAACCCGTCGAGCGAGAGCGTCCTCGGCACCCCGTCGACCAGCGCGAGCATGTTGGCGCTGAAGTTGTCCTGCAGCTGAGTGTGCTTGTACAGGTTGTTGAGGACGACCTTGGCTACCGCGTCGCGCTTGAGGACGATGACCAGTCGCTGGCCGGTCCGGCTGGAGGTCTCGTCTCGGACATCGGCGATCCCCTGGATCCGGCCGTCCTTGACGAGTTCGGCGATCTTGAGGGCGAGGTTGTCGGGGTTGACCTGGTAGGGCAGCTCGGTGATGACGAGACACTGCCGGCCCTGGATCTCCTCGACCTCGACGACCGCTCGCATCGTGATCGAGCCGCGCCCGGTCCGGTAGGCCTCCTCGATCCCGCGGCGGCCCATGATGAGAGCGCCGGTCGGGAAGTCGGGACCGGTGATGCGCTGCAGCAGCGCCCCGAGCAGCTCCTCGTGAGTGGCCTCCGGGTTGTCGAGGAACCACTGCACACCCGCCGCAACCTCGCGGAGGTTGTGGGGCGGGATGTTGGTCGCCATACCGACCGCGATACCAGCCGAGCCATTAACCAACAGGTTGGGGAAACGGCTGGGGAGAATGAGCGGCTCACTGGAGCGGCCGTCGTAGTTGGGTTGGAAGTCGACGGTGTCCTCGTCGATGTCGCGGACCATCTCCATGGCCAGCGGCGCCATCCGGCACTCGGTGTTGTGGCTGACGAAGCCGTTGGTGATGAACGAGTGGTCGTCGGTGTCGACTCGGAGGCTGTAGACGTCCTGGACGCCAGCAGGCCGAACGGCCTCGACCGTCGCGTAGTAGAAGCGACCGTCGACGAGCGGAACGATGACGTCTTCCGCTTCCGGCGAGACATGATCCAAGATCTCGTGGAAGTTCCGCTCCCACCGCTCAACACGGTCGAGGTTGTGCCTGCGGAGCCAGTCACGGTCGCCCCACTTCTCCCCGCCGTGTGCGCGGAGGAAGGCAGCTACTCCTGGCACCAAGTCGCGGCTGAGAGAGGTGGATGAGGTCGGCAGACCGCCACAGATGCGGCGGAGCTTTTCGCCCTTGACGCCGAAGAATCCGATGGACTGGTTGAATATGCGCGCATCGCGGCGGTTGCTGATGACAACCTTGATCTCGCCACTCGCGTAGCGGCAGAGGCGCGCGACGATGCCGAACTCCAGGAGGAGATCCTGCACCTGGGTTGCAAGCGTTTGGCTGCAGGTGGAGTAGGAAATTTGGACAGAGTTCCGAGCTAGAGCCGAGGCAGAGCCGTCGCCTGTAAACAGAGCCTGTAGGAATGCTGCCTTGACGTCGAGCGGGGAGGACCACACGAACTCGGGCACGCTCTTCGCCGCGCTGCGCTGCCCTTGCAGAGATGCAAGGCAACTGGCCTCGAGTTTGTCCAGCTGATGGATGTCTAGCTCGAAGCAACGGGACCCCGATCGGAGGATGCGGGATGACACGTATCGGCGGCCCCCGACGTGCCGGTCATACAACTCCACAACCCGGTCGAAGAACTCTTGATCCGTGTTGTTGAACCCAGCTCGTGACGCGGAAACAAAACCCTCGCTGACGAACGCTCCCGCCAGAAATGCCTCGCCGTGCAGGTCCCCCGAGTATCCCCACTCGACTGCCGACGCTCGGCTGAGCACGACTGAATCCCCTGGCTCAATCTCTTCCAGCAACTTCCACAGCAGGGTGGGGACATCGCCAACGTTGACCAGGCAGAGCACGGGGTGATTGTGAGTTCCCGTAAGCGAGTAGCCTTCGCGGGTTGTAAGAGACAGCGTGGGATGGGCTCCGGAGTGGAAGAGCTTGGTCGCACGCACGGGCAGACCAGAGCGGTCACGCACCTTGAGCTCGATGTCGTTGTCGCTGTTGGGCGCGGCGTCCGGGACGATGTCGGCGATGCGCGGCGTGGAGCCGTCAGCAAGCCGAACACGGGTGTCACCGACGACGCAGTACCTCATTGCCGCTGCCGGGTCATTACCGGGCGAGCCAAAGTTTCCCTGGCCATCGACGAGCGGATAGCGCAGCGACCACGGCTGCGCGAGCCGCACGAGGGTGTCGTAGATCGCGCCGTCACCGTGCGGGTGATAGGTACCCATGACGTCGCCGACCACGCGAGCGCACTTGCTGTACGCGCGGTCGGGACGGTAGCCGCCGTCGTACATCGCGTACAGCACGCGGCGGTGCACGGGCTTCAGGCCGTCCCGCACCTCGGGCAGCGCGCGCCCGACGATGACCGACATTGCGTAGTCCAGATAGGACCGCTGCATCTCCAGCTGCAGGTCAACCGCCTGGACGCGGTCGCCACCCTCCGGAGGCAGACCGTCAGTCACGTCGCTCACAAGCTCGTCCTCTCATCAATGCTCATCCTCGACCGCCGCTGTCCCTGGTTCTCGTCGTCGTGACGAGAAGGCCGGTCAGGGCTAGATGTCGAGGAAGCGCACGTCCTTGGCGTTGCGCTGGATGAAGCTGCGCCGGGAGTCCACGTCCTCGCCCATCAGGACGGAGAAGATCTCGTCGGCAGCGGCGGCGTCCTCGAGGGTGACCTGGAGGAGGATGCGCTGCGACGGGTCCATGGTCGTCTCCCACAGCTCCCGGGCGTTCATCTCGCCGAGACCCTTGTACCGCTGGATACCGTTGTCCTTGGGAATTCGCTTGCCCGCCGCGAGACCCGCCTCCATGACCGCATCCCGCTCCCGGTCGGAGTAGACGAACTCGTGCTCGGCATTGGTCCACTTGAGCCGGTACAGCGGGGGCTGGGCGAGGTAGACGTAGCCGTTCTCGATGAGCGGCCGCATGAAACGGAACAGCAGCGTGAGCAGCAGCGTCCGGATGTGCTGGCCGTCCACATCGGCGTCGGCCATCAGCACAATCTTGTGATAGCGCAACTTGCTGATGTCGAAATCCTCGTGAATACCGGTGCCGAAGGCCGAGATAAGGGCCTGGACCTCGGTGTTCTGCAGCACCCGGTCGATGCGGGCCTTCTCGACGTTGAGGATCTTGCCGCGGATCGGGAGGATCGCCTGCGTGTGCGGGTCGCGGCCACCCTTGGCCGAGCCACCCGCGGAGTCACCCTCGACGATGAAGATCTCGCACTTGGTCGGGTCATTGGACTGGCAGTCCGCCAGCTTGCCCGGCAGTGACTGGGACTCCAGCAGGCCCTTGCGGCGGGCGGTCTCCCGCGCCTTGCGAGCAGCGATGCGCGCGGCCGAGGCTTGGATGGCCTTGCGCACGATGTCGCGTCCCTCGTTGGGGTGGCTGCCCAGCCAGTGGCCGAACTCTTCGCCGACCACACGCTGCACGAAGCTCTTGACCTCGGTGTTGCCCAGCTTGGTCTTGGTCTGGCCCTCGAACTGCGGCTCGCCGAGCTTGACCGAGATGATGGCGGTGAGGCCCTCCCGGATGTCGTCACCGGTGAGGTTGTCGTCCTTCTCCTTGAGCAGCTTCTGCTCGCGGGCGAACTCGTTGACCAGCCGTGTCAGCGCCGCCCGGAAGCCCTCCTCGTGCGTGCCGCCCTCGTGGGTGTTGATGGTGTTGGCGAACGTGTAGACCGACTCGGAGTAGGCCGTCGTCCACTGCATCGCCAGCTCGAGGGCCAGCGACCGCTCGGTGTCCTCGGCCTCGAGGGAGATGACGTCGGGGTGCACCACGTCGGAGCGCTTCGAGGAATTGACGTGCCGGACGTAGTCGACGAGGCCGCCGTCGTAGCGGTAGCTCACGCTGCGGCGTTCCTGGGCGTCGCCCTCCGGTGTCGCGGGCTCGTCCTCGGCGTCGTCGCCCGCCTGCACCCGCTCGTCGGTGAACGTGATCTCAAGGCCCTTGTTGAGGAAGGCCGTCTGCTGGAACCGGGTCCGCAGCGTCTCCCAGTCGAAGTCGACCGTCTCGAAGATGTCTTCGTTGGGCCAGAAGGTGACGGTCGTGCCGGTCTCGTCGGTCTCCTCACCCTTGGCGAGCGGGGCCTCCGGCACTCCCATCAGGTAGGTCTGGCGCCAGACGTGACCCTGCCGCCGGACCTCGATCTCGAGCCGGCGGGACAGGGCGTTGACGACCGAGACGCCGACGCCGTGCAGGCCGCCGGAGACGGAGTAGCCGCCGCCGCCGAACTTGCCCCCGGCGTGCAGCACGGTGAGCACCACCTCGACGGCCGGGCGGCCCTCGGAGGGGATGACGTCGACGGGGATGCCGCGGCCGTTGTCGCGGCAGCGGAGACCGCCGTCCGCGGTGAGGGTGACGCCGATGGTGTCGCAGAAGCCGGCGAGGGCCTCGTCGACGGAGTTGTCGACGACCTCGTAGACCAGATGGTGCAGCCCGCGCTCACCCGTGGAGCCGATGTACATGCCCGGGCGCTTGCGGACGGCGTCCAGGCCCTCGAGGACGGTGATCGCGCTGGCGCCGTAGGAGTCGTCTGCCAGGCTGGGGGCCTCCTCAGGCGCGATGTCGGCTTCCGTCGGATCCTGACCGTCGAAACTCTCCGGAACAGCCACGCGTCCCCAATCAGCGTCGTCACCGCCGGGCGAGAGCACGGGCGGTCGGCGCAGCCGACGCCTGCCGACCGCAAACCTTGCCCATTCTACTCCGCGGAGGCGGCGACAACGGCGTTCATCCCCAGGCGAGACGCCCGTGGCGCCGCCTCAGACGCGCCAGACGGTCCTCGGTGGTGTCCCCATACGCGAGGTGGGGGGCTCCAGGGCCGTGACGGGCGATTTTCCGACCGGCTGCGGAGAGCCGGCCAGCCCTCACGACGTAGCCGACGACCCCGACGGGCCCGACTGCCCAGACAGGCCCGACAGGCCATGCACCTCGAGGAACGACGCCGGCGTCGGCTCGCGCCCGAGGAAGTCGCGCACGAGCTGGTCGGCCGGGCGGCTGCCGTTGGGCTCGAGCACGGCGGCACGCCACTGCGCACCCACCTCCGGAGACAGCACGCCCTCCTGCCGGAACCTAGAAAAGAGGTCGTCGCCGACAACCTGCGCCCAGAGATATCCGTAGTAGCCAGCGTCGTAGCCGCCCATGAGGTGACCGAAGCTGCCGAGGAAGAAGGTGCCCTCGGGATAGGGGAGCAGGGTGAGGGCGTAGGCGTCCCGAAGCGCCTCCTCGGGGTCCACCTCCTCGACACTGCCGTGGAGAGCGAGGTCGAGGCGTCCGAGGAAGACCTGCCGGACCATCCGTAGACCGACATCGACGTAGCGGGTCTCCCGCAGCCGGTCGACCAGGTCAGCGGGCAGCGGCTCTCCGGTCTCGTAGTGACCCGAGATGCGCGCCAGCACCTCCGGCTCCCACGTCCAGTGCTCCATGATCTGGCTGGGCGCCTCGACGAAGTCCCACTCGGTGTTCGCCGCGGAGAACCGCGCATAGCGGGCCTGCGTCAGGCTCATGTGCAGCACGTGGCCGAACTCGTGCCACAGCGTCTCCACCTCACCGCTGGGACCGTGCCGAAGCAGCGACGGACGCTCGCCGGCCGGGGGAGTGAAGTTGGCGACGATTGCCGTCAGTGGCATCTCGTAGCTGCCGTCTGCCCGCTCGTGGCCGACGACCAGCGGGAAGGCCGCCGCGTGCCCGTACTTGCCAGGCCGGGGGAACAGGTCGGCGTAGAAGCAGGCGAGCAGCTGTCCAGAGCTGCGGTCGAGGATCTCAAACAGCCGGACGTCCGGGTGCCACGCGTGCGCGTCGTCCACCTCCCGGTAGTCCAGCCCGAACACGTCACCGGTGAGCGCGAACAGTCCGTCCAGCACGCGGTCCAGCGGAAGGTAGGGCGCGACCTGCTCCTGGTCGACGCCCAGCCGCTCCTGCTCGCGGGCGTCGTAGTAGCTCCAGTCCCACGACTGCAGCGGGCCGTCGAAACCGTCGGCGTGCAATTGCTCGGTGAGGCGGGCGAGGTCCTGCTCGGCGGCGGCCTGCAGGGTCGGCACCAGCTCGTCGTAGAAGGCGAACACCCGCTCCGGCGAACCGGCCATCTTCTGCTCCATCGCCACGTGCGCCCAGGTGTCGGCGCCCAGCAGCTCGGCGATGCGTCGGCGGACGCGTAGCGCCTCCTCGAGGACGGGCCGGTTGGCCTCGGCAGCCTTCGAGAAGTTCTTCAGCAGCAGCTCACGCCGCAGGTCGCGGTCCCGCGCCTGCTCGAGGAAGGGGTAGTAGTCCGGATAGTCCAGCGAGACCCGGTAGGTCCCCTCCGGCTGTCCCGGCTGCCCGGTGGGAAGGCGGGAGATGTAGTCCTCCGGCAGACCGGCCAGCTGCTCGCGGGTGAGGTCCAGCCCGTCCTCGTAGTCGTTGACGTTGCGCCCGAAGTCGGTCTGCAGCTCGACGAGGCGCCGCTGCAGCGCCTCGAGCTCGCCCCGGTCCTCCGGGCGCAGCTCGTGCCCCGCGCGGCGGAGGTCCTGCAGCCACCGCTGCAGCAGCAGCGCGTCCTCGCCCTCCAGCCCGTCCGCGTCGCCGCTGGCGGCAACCGCTCGGACGGCGGCGGCCACGTCATCGCGGAACGGCAGCGTCGCGCTCCACGTCTCCAGGCGCTGGCCCGCCTCCCGGCCGGCTTCCCGGAGCTCCGCGCTCGTGCCGACCTGCCCCAGGAAGCCGAATCGCCCCCAGCCGTCGCTGACCAGGGCGCGGGTCTGCTCGATGCCGCCCAGGACCTTGTCGAACGACGGAGCTCCGGCCACCGCCGTCGCGATCTGCTCGTCGGCGACGGCGAGGAGCGCGGTGACCTGGGAGGACAGGGTGGTCGCGTCGACGTCGCGATAGTCGGGAACGCCACTCGAGACGCGGTCTGCGCTGCTCATGGGCCGACCCTAGACCGGAGACGGCGCTCGACCGTAGGGCTACCGAGAGCCGATTTTACCCGTAGGTGTCACGGGGGCCGCGGCCGCGGACGTGCAGGCCGCCCTTCCGCCACGAGGGTGCGGCCGGTCCGCGCACCACGACCGATGCGACAACTCCGGGACCCACAGCCTCGCTGATCCGCGCCAGCAGGGTGGGCACGAGCAGCCGCACCTGCGACGCCCACGCCGAGGAGTCCGCCCGCACCGTCAGGACGTCGCCGTCCACGGACTCCGCCGCGACATGGGCTGCGACCTCGGCACCGACGATCTCCTGCCACCGTCCCACGACCTCGCCGCCAGCCAGCGGCTTGGTCCAGCCGTGCTCCGCGCGCAGCCGGGCGACGACGGACTCGACGGCCTGCGGGTCACGAGCGTCGGGTCGGGCTCCGGAGAAAGGGATCTCGTCCTCGTCCAGCACCACCCGCCGACGCCTCCGACGGAACGTCCCGGGCACGCCTGCCCCCGCATCCCCGTCCGGCGCCGACCCCCGTGGACGTCCACCGCGGCGAGGGTCCACGGGCCCGGCACTACCGCGAGCAGCCGACAGCGCCTGGCGAGCGAGAGCGAGGCCGTCAGCCGGCGACGGCTGGGGTGCGACCGCCTCGTCGTTCGGGCTGGGGGTGGGGTGGGGAGCCGGGTCGTCTGTCTCGCTCACAGCACCCTCCGCAGCTCGCCGCCCATGACGTCGACCCGCGCGCCGTCGAGGGCTTCCGGCACGTCGCCGGCGACGGCAGCGGTGACGAGGACCTGCTCGGCGCCGGCGACCAGGCCCGCGAGCCGGTCACGCCGGTCGGCATCGAGCTCGGCGAACACGTCGTCGAGGATGAGGATGGGCTGCCCGTCGTCGCCGAAGTCGGCGCGCAGCAAGTCGAAGGAGGCCAGGCGCAGGGCCAGCGCCATCGACCAGGACTCGCCGTGGCTCGCGTACCCCTTGACGGGGAAGGGGCCGAGGGTCAGGACGAGATCATCGCGGTGCGGCCCGACGAGGGAGACGCCGCGTTCGAGCTCGGCGCGGCGGCGTTCGCTCATCGCGTTGAGCAGTGCGGCTGCGAGGACGGATGGCTCACGGGGAAGCTCCGGTGGGACGGCGGCCGGGGTGGCGTGAACGGCTCCGTCAGCAGCGTCCGGCAGCAGCGACGAGCGGTAGGCGAGCGCCGCGACCGACCCGCTCCGGTCGCGAGCGACCTCGGCGTAGGCCGTCGCGACCAGTGGTGACAGCGCCTCGACGAGGTCCAGGCGGGCGGCGACCAGCTCGGCCCCCACCGTGGCCAGGTGCGTGTCCCACACCTCCAGCGTGCGCAGGTCAGTCGCTGCGCCACTCCCAGCACCGCGCGCGCCCCGCATGCCGGCCCCCGCGGACCTCAGCAGCGCGTTGCGCTGCTTGAGCACGCGGTCGTAGTCGGCGCGGATGCCTGCGAAGCGAGGGGCGCGCTGCACCAGCAGCTCATCGAGGAAGCGGCGCCGTTCGCCCGGGTCCCCCTTGACCAGCGCCAGGTCCTCGGGCGCGAACAGCACCGACCTCACCAGGCCCAGCACCTCGCGGGGCCGGGGGACCGGTGAGCGGTTGAGCCGCGCTCGGTTGGCCCGCCCGGGGTTGAGCTCGAGCTCGATCAGCACCGACCGGTCGTCCCGGACGGCCGCACCCCTGATGACGGCCCGGGGCGCACCCAGCCGCACCAGAGGTGCGTCGTTCGCGACTCGGTGCGATCCCAGCGTCGCCAGGTAGCCCACCGCCTCGACGAGGTTGGTCTTGCCCTGTCCGTTGGGTCCCACGAGCGCCGTCACACCGCGCTCGAGGGGCAGGTCGACCTGCTCGTAGGAGCGGAAGTCGCTCAGCGAGAGGTGCGACAGGTGCACGAGGGTCAGGCGTTGCCCGGGTGGACGGCGTGACCGCCGAACTGGTTGCGCATCGCCGCGATCGCCTTCATCGCCGGGCTGTCGTCCTGGCGGGAGGCGAAGCGGGCGTAGAGGGAGGCAGTGATGGCGTGCAGCGGCACGGCGTGGTCGATCGCGGCCTCGACGGTCCAGCGGCCCTCGCCGGAGTCCTCCGCGTAACCGCGCAGCTTGCTCAGTCCGGGGTCCTGGGTCAGGGCGTTGTCGAGCAGGTCCAGCAGCCAGGAGCGGATGACCGTGCCGGAGCGCCACGAGCGGAAGCACTCGGGGACGTTTTCGACGACGTCGGCGGCCATCAGCAGCTCGTAGCCCTCGGCGTAGGCCTGCATCATCGCATACTCGATGCCGTTGTGAACCATCTTGGCGAAGTGGCCGGCACCGACCGGCCCTGCGTGCACGAAGCCGAACTCGCCCTCCGGCTTGAGAGCGTCAAAGATCGGCTGCACGGTCGCGACGTCCTTCTCGGACCCGCCGCACATGAGGGCGTAGCCGTTCTCGAGGCCCCACACGCCGCCGGAGACACCGCAGTCAACGAAGCCGACACCCTGCTCGGCGAGCTGGGCGGCGTGCTCCTTGTCATCGGTCCAGCGGGAGTTGCCGCCGTCGACGACGAGGTCGCCCTCGCTCAGCAGCTCACCGAGCTGGGTGATCGTGTCGCGCGTGGGCTGGCCCGAGGGCACCATCACCCACACGACCTTGGGCGAGGGCAGCGCCTCGACGAGAGCCTCGACCGACGGCACGTCGGAGACGTCGGGGTTGCGGTCGTAGCCGGTCACCGTGTGTCCCGCCTGGCGCAGTCGCTGCCGCATGTTGCCGCCCATACGGCCCAGCCCGATCAGCCCGATGTGCATCGCCACTCCCGTCGGCTCCGTCCTGCTCCTGCAGGTTGCAGTTCCTGTCGTCATGGCAGTCTGCCCCGTCCCACCTGCCTCGGGTCTGCCGGGGTGACGGTCAGCCCGCGACGCGGACGGGCATGAGCAGGTAGCGGTAGCTGCCGTCGACCTCGCCCTCGGGACCGCTCGTGCCCGTGATCACGGCTGGCTTCGCGGCGACGGTGAACGACATGCTCGCGTAGGGGCTGCTGATCGCGGCGAGGCCGTCGAGCAGGAAGGACGGGTTGAAGGCGATCGTGATGTCGTCACCCTGGAGGCTCGCTTCCAGCTGCTCCGAGGCCTGCGCCTCCTCGCCGGTCCCCGCGTCCAGCCGCAGCTCGTCACCAGAGAACGACAGCCGCACGGGCGTGTTGCGCTCGGCGACCAGGGCGACGCGCTTGACCGCCTCCACGAACGCCGCCGTCTCCACCACGGCCACGGTGTTGGACTCGCTGGGCAGCAGCGACTTGTACTTCGGGAACTCGCCGTCGAGCAGGCGCTGCGTGGTGCGCCGGCCGTCTCCCTCGAAGCCGATCAGGCCCTCGGCGCCACCGCTGCCGGTGGACAGCGCGACGCTGACGTCGGCGACGTTCGAAAGCGCCCGGGCGGTGTCGCTGAGGGACTTCGCCGGGACGAGAGCGATCGCGCTCGCGTCGCTGCGCTCGGGAGACCAGGTGAGCTCCCGAACGGCGAGGCGGTAGCGATCCGTAGCGGCCAGCGTGACCCGGTCGCCCTCGATTTCCATCCGCACCCCGGTGAGGACGGGAAGGGTGTCGTCGCGGCCGGCCGCCACTGCGACCTGGGCCACGGCATGAGCGAACAGGTCGCCCGCCAGCCGGCCCGCCGTGGGCGGCATCTGCGGCAGCGCGGGGTACTCCTCGACCGGAAGGGTGAGCAGCGTGAACCGGGCGCTGCCGCACCGGACGAGCACCTTGCTGTCCTGGGTGATGAGGTCGACCGGCTTGTTGGGCAGGCTCCGGCAGATATCGGCGAGCAGGCGGCCGGAGACCAGCACGCGCCCGGGCTCACCGACGTCGGCGGTCAGCTCCTGCCGCGCCGACACCTCGTAGTCGAAGCCGCTGAGCACCAACTGGCCCGTGCCCGCGTCATCGCTCGCCTCGAGGAGCAAGCCCGCGAGCACCGGCAGCGGCGGGCGCGCCGGAAGGGTCCGTGCCGCCCATGCCACAGCTTCGGCGAGCACGTCCCGGTCGATCTGCACCTTCACCGCTGAGCCTCCTTCATCTGGCTGCGCAGTCTGCCATCTCCGTCGGCGTCATCGGAGCGGCATGGGAACTCCCACAGGGGTTGGACAGGAAGAGAAGAACAAGAAGTGAGAAGTGTGTAGGTCCCGTGGATCGTGTGGACAACGGTCGTCGTCGCAGGTCAGGGCGACAGGACGGCTGCGGATGACGTGTGGACCGCCGCGGGCAAGAAGCGGGGCGGCTGTGCACGGTCGAGACAGCCTGCGGAAACCTGTCGTTCGCGTGCACAGGCAGACGCCTCGTCGTCCCCGGCTTCGATCCACATCTCCACAGGGTTGTCCCCAGGTGTGAATGGTGGAGTTCGTACGAATCGTTGCGTTGGTCGACGAGCGGGTCCAGCCTTCAGCGCGTCTGGCTCTTGATCCGGTTGGTGAGCTCTGTGACCTGGTTGTAGACGCTGCGTCGCTCCGCCATCAACTGGCGAATCTTGCGGTCGGCGTGCATCACCGTGGTGTGGTCGCGGCCACCGAACTGTTGACCGATCTTCGGCAGCGACATGTCCGTGAGTTCACGGCAGAGGTACATGGCGATCTGCCGAGCGGTCACGAGGACGCGGCTGCGTGAGGAGCCGCACAGATCCTCCATGGTGAGACCGAAGTAGGCCGAGGTCTGCGCCATGATCGTCGCCGCCGTGATCTCGGGGCCGGCGTTGTCCGGGATGAGGTCGCGCAGCACGATCTCGGCGAGGGAGAGGTCGACCGACTGGCGGTTGAGGCTCGCGAATGCGGTGACTCGGATCAGCGCCCCCTCGAGCTCCCGGATGTTCGTCGCGATCTTGCTCGCGATGAACTCGAGGACCTCGGGCGGGACGGTCAGACCTTCTTGTGCTGCCTTCTTCCGCAGAATGGCGATGCGGGTCTCCAGGTCGGGCGGCTGGACATCCGTCGTGAGGCCCCACTGGAAGCGGTTGCGCAGCCTGTCTTCCAGGGTGACCAGCTGCTGGGGGGGCCGGTCGCTGGAGAGGACGATCTGCTTGTTCGCGTTGTGGAGGGTGTTGAACGTGTGGAAGAACTCCTCCTGCGTCCCCTCCTTGTTCTCCAGGAACTGGATGTCATCCACGAGGAGGATGTCGACGTCGCGGTAGCGCCGGCGGAACGACTCGCCACGGCCGTCCCGGATCGAGTTGATGAAGTCGTTCGTGAACTCCTCCGAGCTCACGTAGCGCACCCGGACCCCTGGGTACAGGTTCTGGGCGTAGTGCCCGATGGCATGCAGCAGGTGGGTCTTGCCTAGCCCGGACTCCCCGTAGACGAACAGCGGGTTGTAGGCCTTCGCGGGCGCCTCCGCCACGGCGACTGCCGCCGCGTGGGCGAACCGGTTGCTCGAGCCGATGACGAAGGTGTCGAACAGGTAGCGCGGATTGAGGCGGGTGCCTTCACCGGCGATGCGCCCGTTGGCCGGCGGTCGCTGACCGCCGACTCGGTGTCCAGTCGTCGCACGGCTTTCAAGCCCGAGTCCACGTCGGTCGTCATCCGCCGACTCGTCCGCCAGGCTGTCAGATGTGACGACGCCGTACCGGAAGTGCTCATCGCGCGTGGGTAGGTCGTGGGAGCCGGCTCCCGACGGTGCCTCTGTCCAACCGTCCCCGGGTGCGCCGTCCCCACCCGCAGCAAGGGTCGGCGTTTCGGCCACTCCTGCGGCCGCCGCATCGGTCCCCGACCCTCCTCCGGTCGTGGCCGCTGCAGCCGGTGGCTCCGCGGCACTCGCCTGAGCATCGACGGTCACCGCGATGCGGACGTCGCGGCCGATCAGCTCCGACAGCACGCTGGTCACCAGAGGGCGCAGACGCTGCTCGAGGACGCTCTTGGCGAAGTCGTCTGGCGCTGCGAGCAGGACGGTGTCCTCAATGAGCGCCAGGGGCCGGGTCAGCCGCACGAACGCTCGGTGATTCGGGGCGACCTCTTCGCGGTCGAACGCGGCGAGCGAGGCTGCCCAGACTCCCGCGAGATCTGGCGCCGTGGAGACGACGTCCTCTTCGGGCATGCGGCAACTTCCCTTCCGCGTCGTCTGGTCTGGCCGTTGAACGCTCTGGCCGTTGAACGGTGTGGCCGTTACACGGTGTGGCCGTTGAACGGTGTGGCCGTCGTCCGGTCCTGCCGCCGCCGCGGTGTGCGTCCACAGCGCCATCCACAAGTTGTGGAGATAGGCGGGGGGTCAGCGACACGCCGCCGAAGCGGTGTCTCGCACAGGCGCCGACCGCCGAGACGTTAGCCTCTCGCCACCGACCCTCACAACCAGATGTCCACAACTTCGGACGCCCGCAGCATCGATGTACACAGGGCCGGTCCGCCGTCCGTGCGTCGCTCGTGGCATCGCTCGTTGGACCTCGCTCGTTTGACCCTGCCCGTTTGACCCTGTGCTGTCTGCGCCGTACCGTTGTTCGGTCGCGGCGACGACGGTTGCTGCTGCCTCCATACAGCCAGCCGACGAGCCACTCTGCGTCGGTTTTCTTCCGCACGTCTCTGCTCCTGGCTGCCTGAGCCGGCGACCGCCGTCCAGGCTGGGGTGGGGACCCGGACGAGCAAGCTCGGCGCTTGTCCGCACAGCAGCTTTCAGGAGCACCAGGTGAGTAAGCGCACGTTCCAGCCCAACAACCGTCGGCGCGCGAAGACGCACGGCTTTCGCCTGCGTATGCGCACCCGTGCGGGGCGTGCCATCCTCGCGGCCCGCCGTGCCAAGGGTCGCGAGAAGCTCTCCGCCTGACCATTCCCGGCGGAGATCCACACCCGTGGCCCGCTCCGCGTCTGTGACTGCGCCTGCCGGCACGGTCGACTCCGACGCGCTCGCCGCGACGCAGACCGCTTCGGTCGCTCCGGGTCGTGTCGTCCGCCGGCGTGGTGTCGAGCGTCGGTTGCGACGCTCGGCCGACATCTCCCGGGTGCTTCGTCGAGGCGTGCGGGCGTCGGGCGGGCGCCCACCCCTGTTGGTCGTACACATGTGTTGGCGAAACCTGGGGATAAGTGCGTCTGACGCCGGTCTGCAGCTGAGTCCGAGTCCGAGCCCGAGCCCGAGCGTTGACGCGTCGGGCGTCGGCACCTCCTCTGGCGCCAGGCTCGCGTTCGCGATCCCCCGCGCCGTTGGTAACGCAGTCGTGCGCAATCGGCTCCGCCGGCAGGTCCGCGGCTTACTTGCCCCTCGTCTGGACGCCGTACCCGAGCTCGATGTTGTCGTCCGAGTCCTTCCCGCCGCGGCTGACGCGTCGCGAGCGGCCGTGGCAGCAGCGGTTGAGTCGGGCTGGCAGCGCGCCTTGCGCGGGGTGCAGCCCTCAGCCGGCGACACCGGGGCGGTGCGATGAGTGCCCTGCGTTTCCTCCGACGGCTCGCCACGGCTCTGCTCCTGATGCTCGTGCGGGCCTACCAGCGGCTCATCTCCCCTCTCCTGGGTCCAAGATGCCGCTTCTACCCCAGTTGCTCCGCTTATGCCATCACGGCCCTGCAACGTCACGGTCCCTGGCGGGGCAGCGCGCTCGCCGCTCGGCGGCTGCTCCGATGCCACCCATGGAACCCGGGGGGCGTCGATTACGTACCTGAGGTGGGGGCCGTCCGTGGCCGCCTGCATGATGACCAGCCGCTGTCGCGGCACGACGACCAGCCGCTGTCGCGGCACTGAGGAGTTCCTGTGACGGGCATTCTGAGCCCGATCTATGACGCCGTCTCGTGGGTCATGATCGCCTTCCACCGCGTCTTCACGGCGGTCGGCCTTCCCGGCGACTCCGGCGTCACGTGGGGTCTTTCCATCGTCGGTCTCGTCGTGCTGATCCGGATCCTGCTCATTCCGCTGTTCGTCAAGCAGATCAAGGCGCAGCGCGGGTTGCAGGCCCTGCAGCCCCAGATGAAGGCGCTGCAGCAGAAGTACAAGAACGATCGCCAGAAGCTCAGCGAAGAGACGATGAAGCTGTACAAGGAGACGGGGACCAACCCCCTCTCCAGCTGTCTGCCGCTGCTGGTCCAGTCCCCGTTCTTCTTCAGCCTCTTCCACGTGTTGAACGAGGTGTCGCGGAACCCTGACAACCCCCCTGGTGTCTTCACCCGGTCGCTGGCTGAATCCGCCAGCAACGCCACGTTGTTCGGAGCGCCCCTCTCCGAGACGTTTCTCGGCAACGGCACCGTCAGCACCAAGGCTGTCCTGGCGATCCTGGTCGTGGCCATGTCGCTGACGATGTTCCTGACCCAGCGTCAGCTGATGCTCAAGAACATGCCGGCCGACTCGCTCCAGGGCAACCCCTTCGCTCAGCAGCAGAAGATCCTGCTG
This sequence comes from Actinomycetales bacterium, assembly GCA_051960855.1. Classification (GTDB taxonomy): domain Bacteria; phylum Actinomycetota; class Actinomycetes; order JAJZTN01; family JAJZTN01; genus JBQCDV01. The sequence continues at coordinate 4,365 of JBQCDV010000063.1, read as the reverse complement.
TACGTCATGCCCGGCATCTTCTTGGTCTCCGGCCTGGGGTTCCCCCTTGGTGTGTTGCTGTACTGGCTGACCAACAACCTGTGGACGGGCGCGCAGCAGTACTACGTCATCAAGCGGAACCCCACGCCTGGTTCTCGGGCCGCGATCGAGCTGGAGGAGCGGCGCGCCCGGCAGGGTAAGTCGACGGTCACGAACGACGCGGCGCCGCGTCCGCTGCTGTCGCGTTTTCGCAGCAAACCAACAACTCCGGCGGCTCCTGCCGAGCCCACCGCCGGCCGTCGTCCCACGAGCCCGCCACCGGGCGGAGGGGCGAATCCGGGGTCAGGAAGCACAGCTGCGGAAACGGCTTCGCCCAGTGGCCAGCGCCAGCAGCCCAGGCGACAGCCCAAGCGCAAGCGCTGACGCCCTCCCTGACCTTCTGCAGCATCTTTCCGAAGGAGAAGTCATGACGACCGAGTCGACGCAGTCACCCGAGGCCCTGGACACCGGTCTCCCCGAGGCGCCCGTGGTCGCGGGCGACGGCACCGACGAGGATCGCGACGCGTCGGCTGGCGATAGCGCCGGCGACGCGAGCCCTGACGCTGAGGGCGGAGAGGCCGGCAGCTCCCGCGTGGCTCGGCTTGAGAACGAGGGCGACATCGCCGCCGACTACCTCGAGGGCCTCCTCGACATCGCCGACCTCGATGGTGACATCGACATGGATGTTGAGGGCTCCCGCGCCAGCGTCTCCATCGTGGGCGCTGACCTGGCCCAGCTCGTCGGACGGGACGGAGAAGTGCTGGAGGCTCTGCAGGAGCTCACGCGTCTGGCCGTTCAGGCGTCGACTGGGGAGCGGAGCCGCCTGATGTTGGACGTGTCCGGTTTCCGCGCCAAGCGCAAGAGCGACCTTCAGCACCTCGCCGAGGAAGCCATCACGAAGGTCCGGGCAAGTGGTGAGCGCCTGACGTTGGAGGCCATGACGCCGTTCGAGCGCAAGGTGGTGCACGACGCCGTCGCTGCCGCTGGACTGCGGTCCGAGTCGGAGGGCGTCGAACCGCAGCGCCGGGTAGTGGTGCTTCCTTCCTGAGTTCGCGGTCCGGCTGTTTCACGTGAAACCGCATCTTCTGGCGGCGGCTTTCGGTCCTCGGGCCGAGGCCGCCGCTCGCTATCTGGACCTGCTGGCCGGTCCAGCCATCACCCAGGGTTTGCTGGGGCCCCGCGAGGCAGAGTCGCTGCTGGAGCGCCACCTGCTGCCGTCGGCTGCACTGGCCACCCTGGTACCGACGTCGCCGTCAGGGGCGTCGTTCGATCGTCCGTTGGTGGACCTCGGAACGGGGGCAGGGCTTCCCGGGCTTCCGATCGCTTTGGCTCGCCCGGACCTTTCGGTGTCGCTGGTCGAGCCGCTGCAGCGCCGAGTCCGGTTCCTTGACGAGGCCGTGAGCGCGCTCGACCTGCGGTTGCCGACGGGGCAGTCGCAGGTGGCAGTCGTGCGGTCGCGGGCCGAGGACCTCCCGCCGCAGTCCGCTGACGTGATCGTTGCGCGCGCAGTAGCTCCCGCCCTACGGCTGGCCGCGTGGTCGCTGCCGCTCCTGCGGCCCGGCGGCGTGCTCCTTGCCCCGAAGGGAAGCCGCCTGCAGAGCGAGCTCAAGGACCTCGACCCGCACCGGCGGGAGCTGGACATCGCCGAGGTGCGCGTCGAGCAACTTCATGACGTCGCCGATGGCCTCGTCACCGTTCTTCGACTGGTGCGAGGCGACGGCCGAGTCTCCTCACGAACCGCGCGCGACCTGGGTCGCCATCTCAAAGGACCTGACCTCCGGCACCGGGTGTGACGCTCCCTCGCGGGGCGTGGAGGTCGGCGGCCGGGCGGTGGTCGGTCCCACTAGAGTGACGTGGTGCGAACGGCGGTCAGCGAAAGAGACGCAGGGCTGGGATGGCCCCCAACTGTGGCGGGTGCCGGTCATGAGTTCGACCCGGCTTCCCGCCTGGGCCCGAATTCGGGGTACGTGGGCTCTTCACTCGCCGAGACAGGCCTCGGCTGGCCGGCACCCGCTCCTGTTTCACGTGAAACAGCGGTCGCCGAGACGGCGCGCGACGGGGCGGAACGGGACGAGCGCGCAGCTCCTCTCGACTCACCGGCAGGACCGGCGTCGCGGGAAACGCCAGCCGGTAATGCTGCCGCCGCACCGGGTGCCCTCGAGCGAGTGCCCGGTGAGGAGCTCGGTGGCGCTGACGTTTCACGTGAAACCTCACAGCTAGAGGTTGCTGCATCGCCCAACTCGGCATCCGTGTCATCCCGCCCCGTTTCACGTGAAACAGCGTCGGTGGCGAGTACCTCCTCAGTAGACACCCCTATCGCTGCCGAGCTCTCAGACTTGGTCGCCCGCCGTGCCCAGGCGGCCTCGGTGCGCGAACTACCCCGTCCAGCCGAGACGCGCGTGCTGACTGTCGCCAACCAGAAGGGCGGCGTCGGCAAGACCACCACGACGGTGAACGTGGCTGCCGCGCTCGCTCAGCACGGAGCCCGCGTGCTGGTAGTCGATCTCGACCCCCAGGGCAACGCCTCTACTGCGCTCGGCGTCGACCACCACAGTTCGCAGCCGTCCATCTACGACGTGCTGGTGGACGGCAAGCCCCTTCCGGACGTGGTCGTCGATGTGGAGGAGGTTCCGGGTCTCTTCTGCGCCCCGGCGACGATCGACCTCGCAGGAGCGGAGATCGAGCTAGTTCCCATGGTGGCCCGCGAGAGCCGGCTGCAGCGCGCCCTGGCCACCGCCTCGCGAGATGGCGACCGCTACGACTACGTCTTTATCGACTGCCCGCCGAGTCTCGGCCTGTTGACGGTGAACGCGCTTGTCGCGGCTGCCGAGGTCCTCATTCCGATCCAGTGCGAGTACTACGCACTGGAGGGCCTCGGTCAGCTGTTGAAGAACGTGGAGCTGGTGAGGTCGCACCTCAACCCCGATCTGCATGTGAGCACGATTCTGCTCACGATGTACGACGCGCGAACACGGCTGGCCGCGCAAGTGGCCGACGAGGTGCGAGAGCACTTCCCGGAACTGGTGCTCAGGACCACCGTCCCGCGATCGGTGCGGATCTCTGAGGCGCCCAGCTACGGCCAGACTGTGATCACGTACGACCCGGGTTCGAGCGGTGCTCTCTCCTACCTCGAGGCCGCCCGCGAGCTCGCCCTGCGCTACCCCGCGACCGAAGGAAAGGGAACCGGCAACGATGTCTGACAAGCGTCGTGGACTCGGGCGCGGCCTCGGCGCGCTCATCCCTACTGGGCCGGGAGAGCGGCAGGATCCCCCCCGCTCAGCGTTCGGCCCACGCCCGGTCGACCTCGTCATCGCGGGTTCGACGGCGGCCGCTGACCCTCACGCCCCTACCTCCGAAAGCCCCTCGCCGACCAAGGAGGACGCTCGAGCAGCGGAGGCGAGCGACATCGCAGCTGACGGAGGGAACGAGGTCTCCGGCGGCTCCACGAACGGTGTCGGCGAGGCACAGTCGACGCCTGACGCCGGAAGCGAGTCGGACGCGGCGAACGGTGACCCATGGGCGGACGGCGGCCCGTCGGACCAAGGTCTTGCCGTGGTGCCCGGGGCCACGTTCGCCGAGCTCCCCATCGCCGCCATCCGCCCGAACCCGAAGCAACCCCGGCAGGTGTTCGATGAGGAGGCGATGGCCGAGCTGGTCGCCAGCCTCCGAGAGGTCGGTCTCCTTCAGCCCGTCGTTGTCCGTCGTGTCCCCACCGACGACTCGTCGGCTGAGCAGTTCGAGCTCATCATGGGGGAGCGCCGGTGGCGGGCGTCCCAGGAGGCGGGGTTCACGTCCATCCCCGCGATCATCCGATCGACGGCGGACGATGACCTGCTCCGCGACGCTCTGCTGGAAAACCTGCACCGGTCGCAGCTCAACCCCCTGGAGGAGGCAGCGGCCTACCAGCAGCTGCTCGAGGACTTCGGGTGCAGCCATGACGAGCTGGCGACGCGGATCGGTCGCAGTCGGCCGCAGATCAGCAACACGCTCCGGCTGCTGCGGCTGCCGGCTCCCGTGCAGCGCAGGGTCGCAGCGGGAGTTCTCTCCGCTGGCCACGCTCGAGCGCTGCTGAGCCTGGATGACCACGATGCCCAGGACCGCCTTGCCTCCCGGATCGTGGCCGAGGGTCTCTCAGTGCGCGCGGTCGAGGAGATCGTCGCCGTCGGGGCCGCCGACCAGGAGTCCTCAAGCCGTCGCGTGCGATCCCGACGTCCGGTGTCTCCGCGGCTGTCGGAGTTCGCCGACTCCCTATCCGACCGCTTCGAGACGCGCGTGAAGATCGACCTGGGGCGGCGCCGGGGCAAGATCACCGTTGAGTTCGCCTCGCTGGAGGACCTCGAGCGCATC
>JBQCDV010000062.1:0-7990 GCA_051960855.1 Actinomycetales bacterium | reverse complement strand
ATGAAGACGATGGCGGGGGCGGCCTTGCGGGCCTTCTCGAAGAGGTCCCGGACACGGCGCGCGCCGTTGCCGACGAACATCTCGACGAAGTCCGAGCCGGCCGCGGAGAAGAACGCGACGCCGGCCTCCCCAGCGACGGCCCGGGCCAGCAGGGTCTTGCCGGTCCCGGGCGGGCCGACGAGGAGAGCCCCCTTGGGGACCTTCGCCCCGGTGCGGGTGAACCGCTCCCCGTCCCGGAGGAAGTCGACCATCTCGGCCAGGTCGGCGACGGCCTCGGCGGCGCCGGCGACGTCGGCGAAGCGGGTGTCGGGGATGTCCACGACCGCCTCGTGCCGGCGCCGGGAGCGACCGGGCAGGCCAGCACCGCTGCTGTGACGCAGCCAGAGCAGCACGAGCACCAGCAGCCCCACGGGCAGCAGGGCGGCGAGGACGGCGCCGGCCTGGTCGGTGGCGCTGGTGGTCCGGTCGGTCCGGACGACAACGTCATGGTCGAGGGCGAGCTGCGTCAGCCGCGGCGCGAGGGATGCGGGGTACTCGGCGACGACGTGGCGGTGACCGGTCGTGAGCGTGACATCCGCCAGGCCCTGACCCTCGTCGAGGACGAGCGAGCTTGCCTTGTCCCCCTGCAGGACCTTGACGAGGTCGCTGAGCGGCACCTGCGAGGCCTCTCGGCTCGAGGACAGGCTCCCGACGAGGCCGGCGAGCAGCGCGCTGAGCAACGCCACCGCGGCAAAGGCGACCCAGACTGCCCGCGACGGGTGGCCACCGGGAAACAGCTGGGTCCCCCACTGGGCGGCCCGGCTCCGGAGCAGCTGCCAGAGCCGGCGCGGGCCGCGACCGCTGCCGGAGAGCGCGCGGCGGCCATCCCGGCCGTGCTCGCGACCGGGGCCGGAGGGCCGTCCCGCCGCTGCTCCCGTCGCCCGCTCGTGCCGCTGGCCGCTCTGGCCGTCACGGGCGCCTCGCCGCGGCGGGTGCGGCCGCGGCGCCGGGATCGACCGGCCGCCAGGGTCGAGCGCGAGCTCGGGGACCTGCTCCCCACCCTCGCCGGCAGCAGCGGCGACAGGCAGATCGCGGGGCTCGGGCAGCGCGTCAGAAGTCATGCGGCGGCCTTTCGCACGCGAGAACAGCGGAGGAGACAACGACTTTCACGGTAACCCGCCTCCCGTGGTCGGCCAGCCGGAACGGACGAATCACCCACGCCAAGCGGCACTTCTTGCGGACTTCTTGCGCGTGCCCACAGCCCCGACGCACCCCGGTGAGCGAGGATGACGCCGTGACCGCGCGCAGGGACGCCGACGCAGCACCCGACCTTGATCTCGAGGCCCGGCCGCCGCAGACGCGCGCCGGAAGGCGTCAGCCCGGGGAGGCGGTCAGCTGGAGCCTGCGGGTAGCCGGAGAGTGGTCCCTGCGCTTCCTGCTGCTGGTCGGAGCGCTGTTCGTGCTCTGGCGACTGCTCGATGCCGTGGGGCTGGTGACGATCTCCCTCGTCGTCGCCCTGCTGGTGACCGCACTGCTGCAACCGGCTGTCGCGGCCCTCCAGCACCGTGGCACGCCGACCCCGCTCGCCGTGGTCGCAGTGTTCATCCTCGGGATCGCCTCGCTCGGCCTGATCGGCTGGTTCGTCGTCACCCAGGTCTCCAGCAACTTCTCGACGCTGGCCGGACAGGTCGTCGATGCCGAGAACGCCATCCGCGAGTGGCTCGTCTCCGGTCCGCTCCACATCAGCGAGAAGCAGCTGGACGCGATCGGCAACGACATCGTCAAGGCCATCAACGACAACCGGCAGCGCATCGCCTCCGGCGTCTTCACCACCGCCAGCACTGCGATCGAGGCCATCAGCGGCCTGCTGCTGGTGCTGGTCTCGGTCTTCTTCCTGCTGCGCGACGGGTCCACGGTGTGGCGCTGGGTCGTGCAGCTCTTCCCCCTGTCGGCTCGCGGCGACGTGCACGTCGCGGGCCGCCTCGCCTGGCGCACACTCAGCGGCTACGTCCGGGGCGTCGTGCTCGTCGCGTGCGCCGACGCGGTGACCGTCACGATCGTCCTGCTGATCGTCCGGATCCCCCTGGCGATCGCGCTCGGAGTGCTGATCTTCGTGGGCGCCTTCGTGCCGCTCATCGGTCTTCTGGTCACCGGCACGCTGTGCGTGCTGGTGGCGCTGGTCTCCCACGGCGTCGGCGCCGCACTGGTCGTGGCGATCGCCATCATCCTGGCGGTGCAGGCCGAGGGTCAGCTGCTGCACCCGTTCGTCATGAGCCGCGCGGTCCGCGTGCACCCGCTCGCCGTCGTCATCTCCGTGACGGCAGGCACGATCGTCGCCGGCATCTTCGGCGCGCTGATCGCGGTCCCCGTCGTCGCCGTCGCCAACACGATCGGCGGCTACTTCGCCGGCCGCCGCAGCGTGGAAGCCGAGCTAGAGCAGCGTTCGGAGCTCACACAGGAGGCCGCCGCCAAGCGGGCGGTCGACGACGAGCTCGCGTCGCTCGACACCGACCGACGGTTGCAGGGGCAGACGCCGGCCGACCAGGGCTAGGCGGCCGGACTACTACTGCTGCTGCTGCTGCTGCGGCGGAGCCTGCGTCGCGGTCGATCGCCGGGCGCGGCCGTCCACGGACGGCTCATCGGCGACCGGCGCCCACCCCGCCCGGCGCACGCCGCGGGGCTTGTCATCGTGCGGCAAGTTCGCCTTGTCGAGCTTCTTCAACTGCTTGAGGAAGGACCGCAGCAGCAGGAAGGTCGCTGCGCACAGCAGCAGGAACATGAGCATGCCGAGAGGGCCGGTGATGACCTTGTCCGGGTCGACGGCCAGCGGCATGAGCGCTGACATCAGGAGGCCTCCTCGTGTGCTGCCTCAACCTCATACCCGCCCCGAACGCCGGAGCGAGGGTCGCTGCTGGCTCCAACGCTGGGCGCCCCGGGGTTGATGCCCGCGAACAGGTCGGTCTCCGGCAACGCCACGGGCACGCGCGTGCGCGCCAGCTCGTAGTCCTCCGTGGGCCACACCTGACGTTGGATCTCCATCGGGCAGGCGAACCACGACCCGTCCGGGTCGATCTGCGTGGCGTGCGCCAGCAGCGCCTGGTCGCGGACCTCGAAATACTCACCGCACTCGACATGCGTGGTGATCTCCCGCGGCTCGCGCTCCTCCCACCGAGCCAGCCAGTCGGAGAACGGCGACTCCAGACTCGCCGCGAGCATGGCCTCGTGCATGGCGACGAGGCGAGGGCGTGACATGGTCTGGAAGTAGTAGAGCTTGGAGACCGACCAGGCCGGACCGGCGGCCGGATAGCGCTCGCCGTCGGCGGCGGCCTCGAAGGCCTCCATCGCCACACGGTGGCTCATGATGTGGTCGGGGTGCGGGTAGCCGCCGTTCTCGTCGTAGGCCAGCATGACGTGCGGCCGGAACTCCCGCACCAGTCGCACCAGCGGCTCAGCGGCTACCTCGAGCGGCTGGAGAGCGAAGCACCCCTCGGGCAGCGGCGGCAGCGGGTCGCCTTCGGGCAGGCCGGAGTCGACGAAGCCGAGCCACGCCTGCTCCACGCCGAGGATCTCGCGTGCCCGGTCCATTTCCCGGCGGCGGATCTCGGCGAGGTTGGCGAGCACGTCGGCGTCGTGCTGCAACTTGGGGTTGAGGACATCGCCGCGCTCGCCGCCCGTGCAGGTCACGACAAGCACCTGCGCCCCCTCGGCCCGGTAGCGAGCAAGAGTCGCCGCACCCTTGCTCGACTCGTCGTCGGGGTGCGCGTGCACGGCCATCAGCCGCCACCCGGCGTACCTACCTGCACTCACCCTTGCGTCCCTCTCTCCGGCGGTCCTCGTGCCGACACTAGTGTGCGCTCATGAGCTCGCCCGGCGTGCACGCGCGCTACGGCCGCCGCCGCGACAACCGTCCACTCCTGGTGGCCGGGGCGCTGCTGGCCGTTGTCGCCGTCGCCTGGGTGGTCTGGGCCGGCGTCCACGCCGCCGCGCGCGACCTCGGCGTCACCTCGATCTCCTACCGGGTCACCGACGACTCCCACGTCGCAGTCCGCTACCAGCTGCAGGTCTCCCGCGACCAGGCAACGATCTGCACGCTGCAGGCCAAGGACGCCCACCAGGACGTCGTGGGCCAGTCCACGGTGCGCATTCCCCCGCGCCCGACCGGTTCCCTCACCGAGACGCGCCAGGACGTCGTACGGACCACGAGCCGGGCAACCACCGGCCTGGTCGACACCTGTCAACGCCAGTAAGCCACAGTAAGGCCCGCGCTTTCGCTGGTACCCTGGGCCTTTTGCCGCGACAACGGGAAGGTTGACCGTGACCGAGACGACCAGCAGCGCTACCTGGCTGACCCAGGAGGCGCACGACCGGCTCCAGGCCGAGCTGGAGCACCTCAAGGGTCCGGGCCGCGCCGAGATCGTGGCGCGGATCGAGCAGGCCCGCGAGGAGGGCGACCTCCGCGAGAACGGCGGCTACCACGCCGCCAAGGAGGAGCAGGGCAAGCAGGAGGCCCGCATCCGCCAGCTCACCCAGCTCCTGCAGAACGCGCGCGTCGGCGAGGCCCCCGAGAGCGGCGGCGCCGTGGCGCCCGGGATGGTCGTGACCGCCGAGGTGGGCGGCTCGGAGATGCGCTTCCTGCTCGGCTCCCGTGAGGTCAGCGAGGACGGCCTCGACGTCTACAGCGAGAAGTCGCCCCTCGGTGCCGCCATTGTTGGCAAGCGCCCCGGCGAGTCGGCGACCTACACCGCTCCCAACGGACGGGAGATCACGGTGAAGGTCGTGGCCGCGGAGCCGTACACCGGCTGACCCCGCAGTCCCCGATCGCGGCTCCCGCCGCAGCGCCCCAGCATCACGGCCGCCCCTGCCCACCCGGGCTGGGGCGGCCGTTGTCGTCTAGCGGCTGGCGGCGGCGCGGTACCGGCGAATCGCCAGCGGCACGAAGATCGCAAGAATGACCGCGATCCACAGCACCGACGTGATCACGGGATGCACCTGAGGCCAGGCTGTCGAAGCGGGAGGAAGCCCTGGTGTCCCCGGCGGCGGCACGTTGCCGAAGAGCTGGCGGGCCGCGGCGACGATCGCGCTCACCGGGTTCCACTCCGCGACGGGTCGCAGCCAGTCGGGCAGGGTGTTGAGCGGGACGAAGGCGTTGGACAGGAACGTCAGCGGGAACAGCCAGATGAAGCCCGCGCTTTGTGCGACCTCGACGCTGCGCACCGACAGCCCGATCGTCGCCGAGATCCAACTGAAGGCGTAGGAGAAGGCGAGCAGCAGCAGGAAGCCGGCGAGCGCCTTGCCGACGCCAGTGTGGATCCGCCAGCCGACGAGCAGACCGCACAGGCTCATGATGATGACGACGAGAATGTTGTTGAGCAGGTCACTGGTGGTCCGGCCGAGCAGCACGGCAGCCCGCGACATCGGCAGCGAGCGGAACCGGTCGATGATCCCCTTCTGCAGGTCGTCGGCCAGTCCCACACCCGTCAGCGCCGAGCCGAACACCACGGTCTGGCCGAAGATGCCGGCCATCAGGAATTCGCGGTAGTTGACCCCCGGCGGCGAGATCGCGCCGCCGAAGACGTAGGCGAACAGCAGCACGAACATGATCGGCTGGATCGTCGAGAAGATCAGCAGGTCCGGGATCCGCTTGATCTTGATGAGGTTGCGCTTCGCGACGACCGCGCCGTCCGACACCGCCGCACTCAGAGCACTCATGACCGTCCTCCACGTCCCGAACGCCGTCCGCGCCCCTTGCCCGCCGTCGCCGGCTCACCCTCCGGCCCCTCCGCTGCCTCGCCCGTGTCCTCCGCGGCATGGCCGGTGAGGGTGAGGAAGACGTCGTCGAGGGTCGGCCGCCGGATCGCGACGTCGGTCAGCACGACCCCATCGGTGTCGAGGCGGCGAAGCGCCTCCATCAGGGCCTTGGTGCCACCGGTGACGGGAACAGACACCCGGCGCGACTGCTCGTCGGAGCTCGGCTCGCCGCTGCCCACCGCGGCCGCGACCGCTGTCACGGACGGAAGGTCGGCGGCCGTCGTTGCCACCATCTCCAGCCACTCGCCGCCGACCTGCGACTTCAGCTCGTCGGCCGTGCCGCGGGCGATGACCCGGCCGCGGTCGACGACGGCGATGGAGTCGGCGAGCAGATCGGCCTCCTCGAGGTACTGCGTCGTCAGCAGCAGGGTCGTCCCGCCGCTCACCAGCTCCTCGATGACCTGCCACATCTGCTGGCGGCTGCGCGGGTCGAGGCCGGTCGTCGGCTCGTCCAAGAAGAGCACGGGCGGCTCGGCCACCAGCGCACCGGCGAGGTCGAGCCGGCGCCGCATCCCACCGCTGTAGGTCTTGACGACGCGGTCGGCTGCGTCGGCCAGGTCGAAGCGCTCGAGCAGCTCGGTCGCCCGCTCCCGAGACCGCCGCTTGCCCAGGTGGTAGAGCCGCCCGACCATGTCGAGGTTCTCCCGGCCGGTGAGCAGCTCGTCGACCGCGGCGTACTGCCCCGACAGCCCGATGATGCGCCGCAGCTCGCCCGCCTGCCCGACCACGTCCAGGCCCGCAACGGTCGCGTGGCCGGCGTCGGGGACCAGGAGCGTCGTCAGGACGCGCACTGTCGTCGTCTTGCCGGCGCCGTTGGGTCCGAGCAGCCCCAGCACCGCGCCCTCAGACACCTCCAGGTCGAGGCCGTCGAGGGCCTTGACCTCGCCGTAGTGCTTGACGAGACCCTCGGCCACGATGCCGCCGGACGGCGCGCGAGCGATCATGTCGGGGACGCTAGCAGCGGGCCCCGACAGGGTTCGACGGTTTTCCCGGCGGTTCTCCCCTCGTTCCCGTTGATTTCGCCGGCGGCGTAACCGCAGCGCTCAGCCGAAGACGAGCCGGTACCCCGCGCGTCGCAGATGCGCCAGCAGCGTGTCGGCGTGCTCGGCGCCGCGGGTCTCCAGCTGCAGCGCCACCTCGACCTCGTCGAGCGAGAGCTTCGGGTCGGTGCGCACGTGCTCGACCTCGACGACGCTGCCGTCGGCCTCGGCCACGGTCGCGAGCAGCCGCGCCAGCGCTCCGGGTCGGTCCGGCACCCGCACCCGGAAGGACAGGTAGCGGCCGGCGGCGGCCAGGCCGTGCCGCAGCACACGCAGGAGCAGCAGCGGGTCGATGTTGCCGCCGCTGAGCACCGCGACGACCGGCGGCTCGAAGGCCCGCGGCTCGTCGAGCAACCCGGCGACCGCGGCTGCTCCGGCCGGCTCGACGACCAGCTTGGCGCGCTCGAGCATGAGCAGCAGCGCCCGGGACAGCGACTCCTCGCTGACCGTGACGACGTCATCGACGAGCCGCGAGACGAGCGAGAACGGCACCACACCGGGGCAGCCGACCGCGATGCCGTCGGCCATCGTCGTCATCGAGTCGAGAGCGACCGGGTGACCGGCGGCCAGAGAGGCGGGGTAGGCGGCGGCATTCTCGGCCTGCACGCCGACGACGCGGACCTCCGGCCGCGCGGCCTTGACCGCGAGCGCTATCCCCGCGAGCAGTCCTCCCCCGCCGGCGCTGACGACGATCGTGCGGACGTCCGGGACCTGCTCGAGGATCTCCAGCCCGACCGTCGCCTGCCCCGCCACGATGTCGCGGTGGTCGAAGGGGTGGATGAGGACCGCGCCGGTCTCCGCCTCGTGCGCCTTGGCGGCGAGGAGGGCCTCGTCGACGGTGTGGCCGGCGAAGACGACCTCGGCGCCGTAGCTGCGGGTCGCCTCCACCTTGGGAATCGGCGCACCGAAGGGCATGTACACCCGGGACCGGATGCCCAGCAGGCTCGCTGCGAGGGCAACGCCCTGCGCGTGGTTGCCGGCGCTCGCTGCGACGACGCCGCGGGCCCGCTCAGCGTCGTTCAGGCCGTGGATCCGCGTGTAGGCGCCGCGGATCTTGAACGAGCCGCCGCGCTGGAGGTTCTCGCACTTGAGATGCACCGGGCCGCCGACGAGCTGCGACAACGGCCGGGACCCCTCGACGGGGGTCACTCGCGAGACGCCAG
>JBQCDV010000061.1:0-3822 GCA_051960855.1 Actinomycetales bacterium | reverse complement strand
GGCGACCGACCTCCGCACAGTCGACCTGGCCAAGGTCCGCAACATCGGCATCATGGCCCACATCGACGCGGGCAAGACGACGACGACCGAGCGCATCCTCTTCTACACCGGCATCAACTACAAGATCGGTGAAGTCCACGAGGGCGCTGCCACGATGGACTGGATGGAGCAGGAGCAGGAGCGCGGCATCACGATCACGTCCGCCGCGACGACCTGCTCGTGGGACGACCACACCATCAACATCATCGACACGCCGGGGCACGTCGACTTCACCGTCGAGGTGGAGCGCTCGCTGCGCGTCCTCGACGGCGCTGTCGCGGTGTTCGACGGGGTCGCCGGCGTCGAGCCGCAGTCCGAGACCGTGTGGCGTCAGGCGGACCGCTACGACGTGCCGCGCATCTGCTTCGTCAACAAGCTCGACCGCGTGGGTGCGGAGTTCCACCGCTGCGTCGACATGATCGTCACCCGCCTCAACGCGACGCCGCTGGTGCTGCAGCTGCCGATCGGCGCCGAGTCTGACTTCCGCGGGGTCATCGACCTCGTGGGCATGAAGGCGCTCGTGTGGAGCGAGGAGGCGGCCAAGGGGGAGATGTACGACACCGTCGACATCCCCGCGACGCACACGGAGGCCGCTCAGGAGTGGCGCGACCGGCTCCTCGAGACGATCGCCGAGCTCGACGACGCCATGATGGAGAAGTACCTCGAGGGCGTCGAGCCCACCGAGGACGAGCTCATCGCGGCCATCCGTCGTGCCACGATCGCGAGCAAGGGCACCCCGGTGCTGTGCGGCTCGGCGTTCAAGAACAAGGGCGTCCAGCCCATGCTCGACGCCGTGGTGCGCTACCTGCCGTCGCCGCTCGACATCGGCGCCGTCACCGGCCACACCGTCGGCAACGAGGAGCAGGAGCTCACCCGTGACCCCGACGAGGAGGCGCCGCTCTCGGGCCTCGCGTTCAAGATCATGGCTGACCAGCACCTCGGCAAGCTCACCTTCGTGCGGCTCTACTCGGGCACGCTGACCGCCGGGACCCAGGTGCTCAACAGCACCAAGGGCAACAAGGAGCGGATCGGCAAGATCTACCGGATGCACGCCAACAAGCGCGAGGAGATCGAGAAGGCTTCGGCCGGCTCGATCGTCGCCGTCATGGGTCTGAAGAACACCACGACCGGCGACACCCTCTGCGGCCCCGAGGCGCCGATCATCCTCGAGTCGATGAACTTCCCGGCTCCGGTCATCCACGTGGCCATCGAGCCGAAGTCCAAGGGCGACCAGGAGAAGCTGGGTGTCGCCATCCAGCGCCTCGCCGAGGAGGACCCGACCTTCCAGGTCCGCACCGACGAGGAGACCGGCCAGACCGTCATCTCCGGCATGGGCGAGCTGCACCTCGAGGTGCTGGTCGACCGCATGCGCCGCGAGTTCAAGGTCGAGGCCAACGTCGGCAAGCCTCAGGTCGCCTACCGTGAGACCATCCGCCGCAAGGTGGAGAAGGTCGACTACACCCACAAGAAGCAGACCGGTGGTTCCGGCCAGTTCGCGAAGGTGCAGATCGACCTGGAGCCGACGAGCGGCGGCGACGGCGGCTACGAGTTCGTCAACGCCGTCACGGGTGGCCGCATCCCGCGGGAGTACATTCCTTCCGTTGACGCCGGTTGCCAGGAGGCCATGGAGTTCGGTGTTCTCGCCGGCTTCCCGATGGTCGACGTCAAGGTGACGCTGCAGGACGGTGCCTACCACGAGGTGGACTCGTCCGAGCTCGCCTTCAAGATCGCCGGTTCGATGGCTTTCAAGGAGGCTGCGCGCAAGGCCGACCCGGTCCTGCTCGAGCCGATGATGGCTGTCGAGGTCACGACGCCCGAGGACTACATGGGTGACGTGATCGGCGACCTCAACTCCCGCCGTGGCCAGATCCAGGCCATGGAGGAGCGGGCCGGCGCCCGCGTCGTCAAGGCGCTGGTGCCGCTGTCGGAGATGTTCGGCTACGTCGGCGATCTCCGCAGCCGCACACAGGGGCGGGCCAGCTACAGCATGCAGTTCGACTCGTACGCCGAGGTTCCCCGGAACGTCGCGGACGAGATCATCAAGAAGGCACGCGGCGAGTAACCCCTCTGACCGCACCTCACCACCTGACCTGCGTCGTCAGACGCGGCAATCCATCGTCCTAGGAGGACCCCGTGGCGAAGGCGAAGTTCGAGCGGACTAAGCCGCACGTCAACATCGGCACGATTGGTCACATCGACCACGGCAAGACGACCCTCACGGCCGCCATCACCAAGGTGCTGCACGACCGCTACCCGGACGTCAACCCGTTCACGCCGTTCGACCAGATCGACAAGGCGCCCGAGGAGCGCCAGCGCGGTATCACCATCTCCATCGCGCACGTCGAGTACCAGACCGAGCAGCGCCACTACGCGCACGTCGACTGCCCTGGTCACGCTGACTACATCAAGAACATGATCACCGGTGCCGCTCAGATGGACGGCGCGATCCTCGTGGTCGCGGCGACCGACGGCCCGATGCCCCAGACGAAGGAGCACGTCCTCCTGGCCCGCCAGGTCGGCGTCCCCTACATCGTCGTGGCGCTCAACAAGTGCGACATGGTCGACGACGAGGAGATCCTGGAGCTCGTCGAGCTCGAGGTCCGTGAGCTCCTCTCGGAGTACGAGTTCCCGGGCGACGACGTCCCGGTCGTGCGCGTGGCTGCCTTCCCGGCGCTCCAGGGCGACGAGAAGTGGGCCGAGTCGATCATGGAGCTCATGAACGCCGTCGACAGCGCGATCCCCGAGCCGGAGCGCGAGATCGACAAGCCCTTCCTCATGCCCGTCGAGGACGTCTTCACGATCACCGGTCGTGGCACCGTCATCACCGGCCGTGTCGAGCGTGGCTCGCTCAAGGTCAACGAGGAGGTCGAGATCGTCGGCATCCGCGAGAAGTCGCAGAAGACGACGGTCACCGGCGTCGAGATGTTCCGCAAGCTCCTCGACGAGGCGCGTGCCGGCGAGAACGTCGGTCTGCTCCTCCGCGGCACCAAGCGCGAGGACGTCGAGCGCGGCATGGTCGTCGTCAAGCCCGGCTCGACGACGCCGCACACCGAGTTCGAGGCGCAGGTCTACATCCTGTCCAAGGACGAGGGTGGCCGTCACACGCCGTTCTTCAACAACTACCGCCCTCAGTTCTACTTCCGGACCACCGACGTCACCGGCGTCGTGGACCTGCCCGAGGGCACCGAGATGGTCATGCCTGGCGACAACACCGAGATGAGCGTCAAGCTCATCCAGCCGATCGCCATGGAGGAGGGCCTCCGCTTCGCCATCCGCGAGGGTGGCCGCACCGTGGGCGCCGGTCGCGTCACGAAGATCCTCAAGTAAGACAGCACGACCAGCACGACTAGTTCGACCAGCACGACTAGTTCGACCAGCACGACAGTTCCGGCCCCAGTGCAGGGTCTCCTGCCTGGGGCCGGGGCATGTCGGCGCGTTCCCGCCGGTTGTGGCCCGTTCGGCCACGCAAGCGCGCGAACGCCGTCCGACACGCCTCACGCCGGTGCCCGCGCGCGCCGGCGAGGGGGGCTGTAGGTAGGGGAGAGGGCGGATTGGCCAAAGCCCCCGCGCCTACGGCATACTGTCCAGGTTGCCTCGGACCGCTTCCGCGGTCGGGGCGCGGCGCCGGCGGGTTCGCTGCCGGCCTCCGTTCTGGAGGTTGGTGCGCACGCTGCACCAACAGGCGCCGCCTTGCTCGAGCCTTCCGCGTTCCACCACCGCGCGGGTGCGTTGCTCCGGTTTCTGACCGGGCGGCGACACGCCCGACCGCGGGGGTCGGCCGAG
>JBQCDV010000060.1:0-9890 GCA_051960855.1 Actinomycetales bacterium | reverse complement strand
ACCCGCGCCGGGTTCTTGAAGCCCCGGAGCTTAGGAAGCCGCATGTGCAGCGGCATCTGGCCACCCTCGAAGCGGGCCGGCACCTGGTAGCGGGCCTTGGTGCCCTTGGTGCCGCGACCAGCCGTCTTGCCCTTGGAGCCCTCGCCGCGACCCACGCGGGTCTTGGCGGTCTTGGCTCCCGGAGCGGGACGCAGGTGATGAACCTTGAGCGTCATGTCAGTCGACCTCCTCGACGGTGACGAGGTGCGTCACGGTCCGAACCATCCCGCGGATCTCGGGACGGTCCTCCTTGACGGCCACGTCGCCGATGCGCTTGAGACCCAGCGAGCGCAGGGTCTCGCGCTGGTTCTGCTTCCCGCCGATGGCGGACTTCGTCTGGCGGATCTTCAGGCGCGGCATCACGCAGTCACCCCCGCACGGGCCCGCAGGAGCGCCGCCGGGGCGACGTCCTCGAGGGGCAGGCCGCGACGGGCCGCGACAGCCTCGGGGCGCTCGAGCATCTTCAGCGCGGCGACCGTGGCGTGCACGATGTTGAGCGCGTTGTCCGACCCGAGCGACTTGCTGAGGACGTCGTGCACGCCGGCGCACTCGAGCACCGCGCGCACCGGGCCGCCGGCGATGACGCCGGTACCGGCCGAAGCCGGACGCAGCATCACGACACCAGCGGCGTCCTCACCCTGGACGGGGTGAGGGATCGTGCCCTGGATGCGCGGCACCTTGAAGAAGTGCTTCTTGGCCTCCTCGACACCCTTGGCGATCGCCGCGGGCACCTCCTTGGCCTTGCCGTAGCCGACACCGACGGTGCCGTCGCCGTCACCCACGACGACGAGCGCCGTGAAGCTGAAGCGACGGCCGCCCTTGACGACCTTGGCGACGCGGTTGATCGTGACGACGCGCTCCACGAAAGCGGTCTTGTCCGCTCCGGCGTCCCCGCGACGGTTGTCCCGGTCCCGGCGGTCGCGACGGCCGGACTCGCTGCCCGAGCCGCCCGCGGTGCCGGCGCCGCTGCCGCGGCGCTGGGGTCCTGGCATCAGAGATTCCTCTTTCCGATTGCTACGTGCGTCACTTACAGAGCCAGCCCGGCCTCGCGCGCGCCGTCTGCGACGGCGGCGACACGGCCGTGGTAGCGGTTGCCGCCGCGGTCGAACACGACCGCGTCGACACCGGCCGCCTTCGCCCGCTCGGCGACGAGCTCGCCGACCCGGCGAGCCTTGGCGGTCTTGTCACCGTCGAAGGTGCGCAGGTCAGCTTCCATCGTGGAGGCCGAGGCCAGCGTCCGGCTCTGCGTGTCGTCGACGACCTGGACGAAGACGTGCCGGCTGGAGCGGTTGACGACCAGACGGGGACGCAGCGTGGTGCCGGCGACCTTCTTGCGGACGCGCAGGTGACGACGAGCGCGGGCGGCGTTCTTGCGCGCGCCACCCTTGCCGATCTTGACACCGAGGGTGCTCGCCATGACTACTTACCAGCCTTTCCGACCTTGCGGCGGATCGTCTCGCCGGCGTAACGCACGCCCTTGCCCTTGTAGGGGTCCGGGCGACGCAGCTTGCGGATGTTCGCGGCGACCTCGCCCACCTTCTGCTTGTCGATGCCGGCCACGGAGAACCGCGTGGGCGACTCGACGGCGAACGTGATGCCCTCGGGAGGGGTCACGACGACGGGGTGGCTGAAGCCGAGGGAGAACTCGAGGTCGGTGCCCTTGGCGGCCACGCGGTAGCCGACACCGCTGATCTCGAGCTTCTTCTCGTAGCCCTGGGTGACGCCGGTGACCATGTTGGCCAGCAGCGTGCGGGTCAGACCGTGCAGCGAGCGCGACAGGCGCTCGTCGTCGGGGCGGGTGACCGTGAGGACACCCTCCTCGCTGCGCTCGACCGCGATGGGCTCGGCGACGACGTGGCGCAGCTCGCCCTTGGGGCCCTTGACGACGACCTGCTGGCCATCGATGGCCACGTCAACGCCCGCGGGGACGGGAATGGGCAGACGTCCGATTCGCGACATGACTGTTGCCTCCTTCCCGTTACCAGACGTAGGCGAGGACTTCCCCGCCCACGCCCTTCTTGGCGGCCTGCTTGTCAGTCAGCAGGCCCGACGACGTCGAGATGATCGCGATGCCGAGACCGCCGAGGACCTTGGGCAGGCCGGTGGACTTGGCGTAGACGCGCAGTCCGGGCTTGCTGATCCGGCGGATTCCCGCGATCGAGCGCTCGCGGTTGGGACCGAACTTCAGGTCCAGCACGAGCACCTTGCCCACCGCTCCCTCAGGAGCGTCCTCGACCTTCCAGCCGGAGATGTAGCCCTCCTGCTGCAGGATCTCAGCCACGTGGGACTTGAGCTTGGAGTACGGCATAGCCACGGAGTCGTGGTACGCCGAGTTGGCGTTGCGCAGACGAGTGAGCATGTCTGCAATCGGGTCGGTCATCGTCATGGCCGCATCGGCCTTTCTCGCGACGGTTTCCGAGGAAGTCCCTCGGACCTGAGGCGTAGGAGGGTTACCAGCTGCTCTTGGTCACGCCGGGAAGCTCGCCACGGTGCGCCATCTCGCGCAGACACACGCGGCACAGGCCGAACTTCCGGTAGACCGAGTGCGGACGCCCGCAGCGCTGGCAGCGGGTGTAGGCGCGCACCGCGAACTTCGGCTTGCGCTTGGCCTTGTTGATCAGAGCGGTCTTCGCCACGGTCAGGACTCCTTGAAGGGGAAGCCGAGCTGGCGCAGCAGCGCGCGCCCCTCGTCATCGGTGGTCGCGGTCGTCACGACGGTGATGTCCATGCCACGGACCCGGTCGATGCGGTCCTGGTCGATCTCGTGGAACATCGACTGCTCGTTGAGGCCGAACGTGTAGTTGCCGCTGCCGTCGAACTGACGCGGCGACAGGCCGCGGAAGTCGCGGATGCGGGGCAGGGCCAGGGACAGCAGGCGGTCGAGGAACTCCCACATGCGGTCGCCGCGCAGCGTGACGTGGGCGCCGATCGGCATGCCCTCGCGCAGCTTGAACTGCGCGATGGACTTGCGGGCCTTGGTGACGGCCGGCTTCTGACCCGTGATGGTCGTGAGGTCGCGAACGGCGCCGTCCATCAGCTTGGAGTCACGCGCGGCCTCGCCGACGCCCATGTTGACCACGATCTTGGTCAGGCTCGGGACCTGCATGACATTGCTGTAGCCGAACTGCTCACGCAGCGCGGGGACGATCTCGTCGCGGTAGCGCTGCTTGAGCCGCGGCGCCGTGTGGGTGCTGGTGTCAGCAGTGGTGGTCATCAGATGTCCTTGCCGGATCGCTTGGCGACGCGCACCTTGGCGCCGGACTCGTCGATGCGGTAGCCGACGCGCGTCGGCACCTTCTTGCCGTCGACCTCGGTCACCAGCATCACATTGCTGACGTGGATCGGGGCCTCCTGCACGACGACCCCGCCGGTGCGGGCACCGCGCGCGGTCTGGCCGGCCTTGGTGTGCCGCGTGACGCGGTTGACGCCCTCGACGAGGACGCGCTCGGTGTCGGGGTAGGCCTCGATGACCTTGCCCTGCGAGCCCCGGTCCTTGCCCGTGATGACCTGGACGAGGTCACCCTTCTTGATCTTCATGGCTTAGAGCACCTCCGGCGCGAGCGAGATGATCCGCATGAAGCGCTTGTCGCGCAGCTCACGGCCGACGGGGCCGAAGATGCGCGTACCGCGCGGGTCTCCCCCGTCCTTGATGATGACGGCGGCGTTCTCGTCGAAGCGGATGTAGGAGCCGTCGGGCCGACGCCGCTCCTTCACGGTGCGGACGACAACCGCCTTGACGACGTCACCCTTCTTGACGGTGCCGCCAGGGATGGCGTCCTTGACGGCGGCCACGATGACGTCGCCGATGCCGGCGTAGCGGCGGCCCGACCCGCCGAGCACACGGATGCACAAGAGCTCCTTGGCACCCGTGTTGTCAGCGACGCGCAGCCGCGACTCCTGCTGGATCACGATGACTCCAAAGGTTGTCTGCTGGTTCTCCTGGCCGGCCAAAGCTGGTCCGGCCTGGAGCCTTGCGGAACAGTGGGATAAGTGCAGAGAGGCAGAGTGCCTCGGGCAGCCGCGCCGGTCGGGTGCGACCGCGCGGGACTACTTGGCCTTCTCGAGGATCTCGACGACCCGCCAGCGCTTCGTGGCCGACAGCGGACGCGTCTCCATGAGCAGGACGCGGTCGCCGACGCCGCACGAGTTGGCCTCGTCGTGCGCCTTGAGCTTGCTGGTGCGGCGGAGCACCTTGCCGTACAGCGGGTGCTTGACGCGGTCCTCGACGGCGACGACGACGGTCTTGTCCATCTTGTCGCTCACCACGAGACCCTCACGGGTCTTGCGGAACCCGCGGGCCTGCGCCGAGGTACTGCTGCTGGTCGTCACGCTGCTGTCTCCACCTGTCACGCCGGTCTCACTCATGCGGCACCCTCACCCTTCTCCACGGTCGTGATGCCGAGCTCGCGCTCCCGCATCACGGTGTAGATGCGGGCGATGTCCTTGCGGACCGCGCGCAGCCGGCCGTGGTTCTCCAGCTGCCCGGTCGCGGCCTGGAAGCGCAGGTTGAACAGCTCCTCCTTGGCCTCGCGCAGCTTGCTCACGAGCTCGTCGTCCTCCATCGTCCGCAGCGCGGGGGGAAGGAGGTCCTTGGACCCGACGGCCATCAGTTGTCACCTGCCTCGCGCCGGACGAACCGGCACTTCATGGGGAGCTTGTGCATGGCGCGACGCATCGCCTCGCGCGCGATGGGCTCCGGAACGCCGGAGAGCTCGAACATCACGCGGCCCGGCTTGACGTTGGCGATCCACCACTCCGGCGAGCCCTTGCCGGAACCCATGCGGGTCTCGGCGGGCTTCTTCGTCAGGGGCCGGTCCGGGTAGATCGTGATCCAGACCTTGCCGCCACGACGGATGTGACGGGTCATCGCGATACGGGCCGACTCGATCTGCCGGTTGGTCACGTACGCGGCCTCGAGCGCCTGGATGCCGAAGTCGCCGAAGGTGACGTTGGTGCCGCCCTTGGCAGCCCCCGAGCGGTCCGGGTGGTGCTGCTTGCGGTGCTTGACCCTGCGAGGAATCAGCATCGTCAGCTCTCCTTGCCCTCATCGGCGATGGCGCTGCCGGCCTCGGACGGCTCGACCTTGTCCGCGGCGCTCGGCTGCGCAGCCGAGGTGATCGTGGTGCTCGAAGTACCGAGCGCGGCAGCGTCGTCGCCTGCGACAGCGCCGGTCGCACCGGACTCGAGTCCCTGGTTGACAGCGGCAGCGTCGACACCGGCGGCGGTGGCCACGCTGGTCTCCTCGCGCGGCTGGTCGTCGCGGTTGGGCTGCTCGTCACGGCGAGCGGCCTCGGCACGGCGAGGACGGGCGGGGCGGGTGCCGCGACCGGGGCGGACTGCGACCTCCGGCTCGACCCGGCCGCCGATGACATCACCCTTGTAGATCCACACCTTGACGCCGATGCGGCCGAACGTGGTGCGCGCCTCGTAGAAGCCGTAGTCGATGTTCGCGCGCAGCGTGTGCAGCGGAACGCGACCCTCGCGGTAGAACTCCGAGCGGCTCATCTCGGCGCCGCCGAGGCGGCCGGAGCACTGCACCCGGATGCCCTTGGCGCCGGCCTTCAGCGCCGCCTGCATGCCCTTGCGCATCGCGCGGCGGAAGCTGACACGGCTCGACAGCTGCTCGGCAATGCCCTGCGCCACCAGCTGCGCGTCGGTCTCGGGGTTCTTAACCTCGAGGATGTTGAGCTGCACCTGCTTGCCGGTCAGCTTCTCGAGGTCGCCGCGGATGCGGTCGGCCTCGGCGCCGCGGCGGCCGATCACGATGCCCGGACGGGCGGTGTGGATGTCCACCCGGACCCGGTCGCGGGTGCGCTCGATCTCCACCTTAGAGATGCCGGCGCGCTCCATGCCGGTGTTCATCATCCGGCGGATGGCGACGTCCTCGCCGACGTAGTCCTTGTACAGCTTGTCGGCGTACCAGCGGCTCTTGAAGTCCGTGGTGATGCCGAGACGGAACCCGTGCGGGTTGACCTTCTGCCCCACTAGCGGGTCCTTCCCTTCGACGAGGTCGCGGTGGGGGTCACCACGACGGTGATGTGGCTCGTGCGCTTGTTAATGCGGTAGGCACGGCCCTGTGCGCGCGGACGGAACCGCTTGAGTGTCGGTCCCTCATCGACGAAGGCCTGGCTCACCACGAGGCTCTCGCGGGGCAGCCGCTCAACGTTGGTGGCGTTGGCGACGGCGCTCTCGACGAGCTTGTACACGCTCTCGCTCGCGGCCTGCGGGGCGAACCGGAGAACGGCCAGGGCCTCGTCGGCCGGCAGACCACGAACCAGGTCGATCACTCGGCGGGCCTTCATCGGCGACACGCGCAGGTTGCGCGCGGTGGCGAAGGCGCCCGGGGTGTCCCCGAGCAGGCTCTCGCGCCGCGCGGTGACGCGCTTGCGCTCCATGACGGTCATCTGCTGTCAGCTCTCTTCGTGGTTACCAGCGGGTCAACGGCGACGGGCCTTGCGGTCTTCCTTCACGTGACCGCGGAAGGTACGGGTCGGCGCGAACTCGCCGAGCTTGTGGCCGACCATCGCCTCCGTCACGAAGACGGGCACGTGCTTGCGCCCATCGTGAACGGCGATCGTGTGGCCGAGCATGGCCGGAACGATCATGGAGCGCCGCGACCACGTCTTGATGACGTTCTTGGTCCCCTTGTCGTTCTGCACGTCCACCTTCTTCATGAGGTGGTCGTCGACGAAGGGACCCTTCTTCAGACTGCGAGGCATCGAGGCTGCTCCTAGCGCTTCTTGTTGGCCTTGCGGCGACGGACGATCAGCGCATCGCTGGCCTTGTTGGCCCGCCGCGTGCGTCCCTCGGGCTTGCCCTTGGGGTTGACGGGGTGGCGACCACCGGAGGTCTTGCCCTCACCACCACCGTGCGGGTGGTCGACGGGGTTCATGGCGACACCTCGGACGGTGGGCCGCTTGCCCTTCCAGCGCATGCGGCCGGCCTTGCCCCAGTTGATGTTCGACTGCTCGGCGTTGCCGACCTCGCCGACGGTCGCACGGCAGCGCACGTCGACGTTTCGGATCTCACCGGAGGGCATCCGCAACTGCGCGTAGGGCCCGTCCTTGGCGACCAGCTGCACGCTGGAGCCCGCCGAGCGGGCGATCTTGGCGCCGCCGCCGGGACGCAGCTCGATGGCGTGCACCACGGTGCCGACCGGGATGTTGCGCAGCGGGAGGTTGTTGCCGGGCTTGATGTCGGCGCCGACGCCGCTCTCCACCGTGTCGCCCTGGTTCAGCCGCTGCGGCGCGATGATGTAGCGCTTCTCGCCGTCGGCGTAGTGCAGCAGCGCGATGCGAGCGGTGCGGTTGGGGTCGTACTCGATGTGAGCGACCTTGGCCGGCACACCGTCCTTGTCGTTGCGACGGAAGTCGACGACGCGGTAGGCGCGCTTGTGACCGCCACCCTGGTGGCGGACCGTGACGCGGCCGTGCGCGTTGCGGCCACCGCGGGAGTGCAGCGGACGAAGCAGCGACTTCTCCGGCTCAGACCGCGTGACCTCGACGAAGTCCGCGACGCTCGCGCCGCGCCGACCGGGCGTGGTCGGCTTGTACTTGCGGATACCCATTGCGTGAAATCCCTTTGCGCTCTCGTCGGCCCCGGGTCAGGAGACCGGTCCGCCGAAGATGTCGATGCGGTCACCGGGCGCGACAGTGACGATCGCGCGCTTGGTGTCCTTGCGCTTGCCGTAGCCGAACCGGGTGCGCTTGCGCTTGCCCTGCCGGTTGATGATGTTGACGCCGCCCCGCACCACCTTGACGCCGAAGACCTTCTCGACCGCGATCTTGATCTCGGTCTTGTTGGCGTCCGGGTGGACGAGGAACGTGTACTTGTTCTCGTCGAGCAGGCCGTAGCTCTTCTCGGAGACAACCGGCGCGAGCAGGACGTCGCGCGGGTCCTTGCCGACGTTGAGGACGCTGGGGGCAGCGGTCTCGGCGGGGGTGCTCATCGGGTCTCCTCGCTCTCGCTCTCGGTCGCGACGGCCTTAGCGCCGCGGCCGGTCGTCGGGCCTGCCAGGAACGCCTCGAGGGCACCCTGGGTGAAGACCACGTCGTCGCTGACGAGCACGTCGTAGGTGTTCAGCTGGTCGGGCACGAGGACGTGCACGCGGTCGAGGTTGCGCACGCTGCGCACCGTCAGCTCGTCGGAGCGCTCGGCGACGACCAGCACGTGCGGGCGCTCGCTGAGCCGACCCAGCGCGACCCCGGCGGCCTTGGTCGAGGGCGCCTCGCCGGCGACGAGGCCGGACACCACGTGGATGCGGCCGTTGGCTGCGCGGTCAGACAGGGCACCGCGGAGGGCGGCAGCCGTCATCGTCGTGGGGGTGCGCTGGACGTAGCTGCGCGGCGTCGGTCCGTGGACGACGCCACCGCCGGCGAACTGCGGAGCGCGGGTCGAGCCCTGACGGGCGCGGCCGGTGCCCTTCTGGCGGTACGGCTTCTTGCCGCCACCGGAGACCTCGCCACGCGTCTTGGTGTCAGCGGTCCCCTGGCGGGCCGCGGCCAGCTGGGCCACGACGACCTGGTGGATCAGCGGGATGTTGACCTGGACACCGAAGACCTCGGCCGGCAGGTCGACCGTCCCGGTGCGGTTGCCGTCGGCATCGGTGACGTCGACGGTGAGCGAGGCACGCTCTGTCGTGGCGGTGGTCACTGGGCTGCTCCCTTCGCGGCGACCGGCGCGGCCTTGGCTGCGCTGCGGATCAGGACGACACGGCCGCGCGCACCAGGAATGGCGCCCTTGATGAGGAGCAGGCCCTTCTCCGTGTCGACGCTCTGGACGACGAGCTTCTGGGTGGTCGTCCGGACGCCACCGAGGCGGCCAGCCATGCGCAGGCCCTTGAAGACGCGCCCAGGGGTCGAGCAGCCGCCGATGGAGCCCGGTGAGCGGTGCTTGCGCTGCGTGCCGTGACCGGCGCCCAGTCCCTTGAACCCGTGGCGCTTCATGACACCGGCGGTGCCCTTGCCCTTGCTCGTGCCGACGACGTCGACGAGCTGGCCGGCCTCGAACACCTCGGGACCCAGCTCCTCGCCGGCGCTGTAGTCAGCGGCGTCGGCGGTGCGGATCTCGACGAGGTGGCGGCGTGGGGTCACGCCCGCCTTCGCGAAGTGACCGGCCAGCGGCTTGGTCACCTTGCGAGGGTCGATCGCGCCGAAGCCCAACTGCACGGCCTCGTAGCCGTCAGCATCGGGGGTGCGGACCTGCGTCACGACGCACGGGCCGGCCTTGACGACCGTGACGGGCACGAGGCGGTTGTTGTCGTCCCAGACCTGCGTCATGCCGAGCTTCTCGCCGAGCAGTCCGCGGACGACCGCGGTCTGCTGCGTGGCAGTGGAAGTGATGCTCATGATGTGGCGTCTCTCAGAGCTTGATCTCGATGTCGACACCAGCCGGAAGGTCGAGTCGCATGAGCGAGTCGACCGTCTTGGGCGTGGGGTCGAGGATGTCGATGAGGCGCTTGTGCGTGCGCATCTCGAAGTGCTCGCGGCTGTCCTTGTACTTGTGAGGCGAGCGGATGACGCAGTAGACGTTCTTCTCGGTCGGCAGCGGCACCGGGCCTGCGACCTGAGCGCCCGTGCGCGTCACCGTCTCGACGATCTTGCGAGCCGAGCTGTCGATGACCTCGTGGTCGTAGGCCTTCAGCCGGATGCGGATCTTCTGTCCCGCCATGGCGATCGTGTGCGTCCTTCGTGTCGTACCGCTGCGGATGTCCCCGCCCGTGGCCCTCGGCCGACCCCCGCGGTCGGGCGTGTCGCCGCCCGGTCAGAAACCGGAGCAACGCACCCGCGCGGTGGTGGAACGCGGAAGGCTCGAGCAAGGCGGCGCCTGTTGGTGCAGCGTGCGCACCAACC
>JBQCDV010000059.1:0-25379 GCA_051960855.1 Actinomycetales bacterium | reverse complement strand
CGAGCGACACCAGCGACAGGTCGCTGCCATGGCCGGAGGCCTTGAAACCGCCATGCGGCATCTCGGGGGACAGCACCGAGTGGCAGTTCAGCCACACCGAGCCTGCGTCGAGCTCAGTCTGCAGTCGCGCGCCAATCCGCGAGTCGCGGGTCCAGACCGACGCCGACAGTGCGTAGTCGGAGTTGTTGGCCAGCCGCACCGCCTCCTCGACGTCGGCGACGCGGGTCACCGTGACGACGGGGCCGAAGATCTCCGTCCGCGCCAGCTCGTCCTCGTGCCCCACCCCGGCCACCACGGTGGGCTCGTAGAAGTAGCCCGGCGACCCCAAGGGGCCGCCACCCGCGACGACCTCGGCTCTGTCGCTGCGCCGTTCGACGAGGCCCGCGACCCGCGCCAGCTGGTCGGGGTTGTTCAGCGCGCCGTAGTAGCCCTCCGACACCGACCCGTCCGGCTGCGGAACGGCGACGCGGGTCTGCTGCGCTGCCTCGGCCAGCCGTGCGACGAACTCGTCGTACACGCCCGCCGTCACCAGCACCCGGCTCGCCGCGGTGCAGGACTGGCCGGCGTTGTAGTAGCCGGCGGCGACGATGCCTGGCACGGCGAGGTCGAGGTCCGCGTCGTCGAGCACCAGCACGGGAGCGTTGCCGCCGAGCTCCAGGTGCACGCGCTTGAGATGTCGTCCCGCCGCCGCTGCCACCTCGCGTCCCGCGCGGACGGAGCCGGTGATGGAGACCATGTCCGCCTCAGGATGCTCGACCAGCAGGCGGCCAGTGTCGCGATCGCCGCAGACCACGGTCAGCACGCCGGGCGGCAGGACCTGGGCCGCGAGCTCCGCCAGCAGGAGCGGCGTCGCAGGGGTGGTCTCGGCTGGCTTGAGCACAATGGCGTCGCCGGCGGCGAGCGCTGGTGCGATCTTCCAGATGGCCATCCAGAGGGGGTAGTTCCAGGGCGTCACGGCGGCCACGACACCGAGAGGTTCGCGTCGCAGCGACGAGAAGTGACCGGGGACGAACTCCCCCGGGAGCGGGCCCTGCAGCGCCCGCGCGGCCCCGGCAAAGAACCGCAGCGTGTCGAGGATCGGCGGCAGCTCGTCGTTGCGGACCCAGGCTTCGGGCTTGCCGGTGTTGCGGCATTCCGTCGCCACGATCTCATCGGCGTGTGCCTCGACGAGGTCGGCGAGGTCGAGCATGGCCGCCTGGCGTTGGGCAGGAGTCGAACGCCGCCAGCGCTGGAATCCCTCGCGCGCACCGCGGAACGCCTCGTCGAGGTCCTGCGGGGTGGACACCGGTGCTTGCGCCCAGGCGAGCCCCCGTGCCGGGTCCAGCACCGGCGACCGGCGCGAGGACGACGACGGAGTCCGGGCACCGGCAACGACGTTCGGGAGAAGAGGGAGGGAGGGGTCCAGGGCCGGCCACGCAGGCGACACGAAGGCAGGGGGCGTCACCCGGGCAGTCTGCCGAAGACGGGCCATGCGCGACACTCGGGGCATGACCAGCAACCCACCCCAGAACCTGCTTGCCGGGCCGCCGCCCACGCTGCTTCCCGACGAGCCGTCACCACGCGAGGCGCTGGCAGCGGGGGAGCCGGCGACTGCGGTGGCAGCCCGGCACCCCGCCTCGAGCCTGCCGTGGGCGGTCTTGGCCGGGGAGTCGCTTGCCTCCGGCGAGACCGTCGCGGCCTACGCCTACGCCCGGACTGGCTATCACCGCGGTCTCGACGCGCTGCGGCGCAACGGCTGGAAGGGGCATGGGCCCGTCCCGTGGTCCCACGAGCCCAACCGCGGTTTCCTGCGCGCACTGCACGCACTCGGCCGCGCTGCCGCGGGAATCGGCGAGACCGGGGAGAGGGAGCGGATCGCGGACTTCTTGCGCGATAGCGACCCCGCCGCGCTCGACGTCCTCGGTCCGCTGGAGTAGCCGTCCGGGGGACGGCGCGGCGGCGGAACCGTCCCCTGCCTCGGTTCCGCCGCCGCGGTCTATCTTGCCGATGTTCCCCCCACCACGCGTCATAACGTTGTAGTGGCGGAGCGGCAACCCTGCGGCCGGCCGTGTGGGCGTCCTCGGGACGCGGCAGTCCCGCCGCTCTGAGACAGTGACCGCGTGTCACGAGTGCTAGTCGTCGGTGCCGGGATCTCCGGCGTGGTGTGCGCGCAGGTGCTGCGATCGGGCGGTGTCGACGTGCGGGTGCGCGACCGCGGGCGCAGGCTCGGGGGCCGGATGGCGGTGCGGACGGTGGACGGCCGTCCCGTCGATGCCGGCGCCTCCTACTTCACCGCTCGCGACCCCGACTTCTCAGGCGAGGTCGCTCGCTGGGTCGAGGTGGGACTCGCGCAGCGGTGGACCGACACGTTCCATGTCGCCGACGGCGACGGCCTGGAGGGGCTGCGTCTGGGCCCCATGCGCTACTCCGCGCCCGCGGGCCTGCGCACGATCGTGGAGGCGCTGGCGCAGGGGCTCGAGGTGGAGCACCCGCACGAGGTGCAGGAGGTGTGTGCAGGACCGCGCGTGGACGGGGAGCGCTACGACGCCGTGGTGCTCGCGATGCCCGACCCTCAGGCGGCCGACCTGCTCGGTGACGACCTCCCCGAGGTGCGCGCGATCAGCGAGGAGGTCGAGTGGGAGCCCAGCCTCGCCTTGCTCGCTGGCTGGGCGGACCGAAGCTGGCCGGAGATCGACGGTGTCTTCGTCAACGAGTCCCCGGTGCTGAGCTTCATCGCGGATGACGGTCGGCGCCGGGGCGACGGCGCCCCTGTCCTGACCGCGCACGCGACGGCTGTGCTCGCCGCCCGGTACCTCGACGACGTCGACGCTGCCGCTCCCGTGATGCTGGCCGAGCTGCGCTCACTGCTCGGCGTGCGTGAGGAGCCAACCTGGTCCCAGGTGCGGCGCTGGTCGCTGGCTCGCCCTGCGGCAGCGCGACCAGCGCCGTTCTACCTCGGTCCTGAGATGGTCGGCCTCTGCGGTGACGGCTGGCACGGCACCGCGAAGATCGAGTCCGCGTGGCTCTCCGGACGCGACCTGGGGCGGGCGCTGCTGGAGCGCCTCTGACACTCAGTCGGCTCAGCCGACGCGGCCCACCATGTACCGCGAGGTCCAGATGCGCTCCTTGCGCACCACGGCGCCAGTGTGCGGGGCGTGCCAGATGTAGCCGTTGCCCGCGTAGATGCCGACGTGGAAGACGTGGCCGGAGCTGCTGTAGAAGAAGATCAGGTCACCGGGGCGCTTGTAGACCTTGTTGACGTGCTTGACGTAGGCGCTCTGGGCCGACGACGTCCGCGGCAGGTACTTGCCGACCTTGCGGAAGACGTAGCGGGTGTAGCCCGAGCAGTCGAAGTAGTACGGGCCCTCGGAGCCGTAGCGGTAGGGGTGGCCCTTGAGGGAAGCAGCGGTCGTGGTGGCGCGGTAGCCGAGGGTGGTCGTCGCGTCGGCCGACCCGACCGGCGTGATCGCCAGGCCGGCGATGAGCACGGTCAGGACCAGCAGCGGGCGGATGAGGAACGCGCGGCCCCGTCCGAGTCCGGACAAGCGGGCGAACAGCGTCGAGGACAGAAGTGCAGGCACGGCGAAGTCCCTTCCGACGCCTGCGAGGTCAGCTGACGGGTTCGGGCCGAAGGTAGCCCGGCCGCCTCACGGTGCTGGCCGGCCGGCGATCTCGCCAGCCATCTCGCACCGCGGAGCGGCTTCACCCCATGAGCCCTCACGAGAGGGCCCGGGTGGGTCCCCCGCTCCCGCCCAGGGGGTTAGGTACCGTGGCGGCAGCGGGCGGGACTCGGCGATGCTGCAGACCAGGGCCGTAAGCGTTTGCTTGCGGCGACAGCAATCGTGGCTGCCGCCGGAGCCCGTGCCCGCGAACTTTGCCCTGCAATGCGGAATCTTTACCTTTTCTTGGGTTTCTCCTGTGCGGCGAGCATCCGCGACCGCCATCGCCACTAGCCTGATCGCGAAGTCCCATCGACCGAGGAGACAGCGATGCCGGCAGTCGTCGTGCTCGGCGCCCAGTGGGGCGACGAGGGCAAGGGCAAGGCGACCGACGCGATGGGTGCGCGCGTCGACTACGTGGTCAAGTACAACGGCGGCAACAACGCCGGCCACACGATCGTGGTGGGGGGTGAGAAGTACGCCCTCCACCTGCTGCCCGCGGGCATCCTGACGCCGTCGTGCACACCGGTGATCGGCAACGGCGTCGTCATCGACCTGCCGGTGCTCTTCTCCGAGCTCGAGACGCTGGCCGCGCGGGGCGTCGACGTCTCACGTCTGGTCGTGAGCGCCAATGCGCACGTCATCGCGCCCTACCACCGCACCATCGACCGCGTCAGCGAGCGCTTCCTGGGCAAGGCCCGTATCGGCACGACCGGCCGCGGGATCGGACCGACCTACGCGGACAAGATGTCGCGCGTCGGGGTGCGGGTCCAGGACCTCTTCGACGAGAAGATTCTCCGGCAGAAGGTCGAGGCCGCGCTCGAGCAGAAGAACTCTCTGCTCGTCAAGGTCTACAACCGCCGCGCCATCTCCGTCGATGAGGTGCTGGAGGAGTTCGCGACCTACTCCGAGGCGCTGCGCCCGCTGGTCGCCGACACCTCGCTGCTGCTGTCCCAGGCCCTGGACGCCGGCAAGACCGTGCTGCTCGAGGGCGGCCAGGCGACGCTGCTCGACGTGGACCACGGCACCTATCCGTTTGTCACGTCCAGCAACCCGACGGCCGGCGGCGCCTGCACCGGCTCCGGCATCCCCCCGACCCGCATCGACCGTGTCGTGGCTGTCGTCAAGGCCTACACGACCCGTGTCGGGTCCGGGCCCTTCCCCACGGAGCTGCTGGACGAGGACGGCGAGCGGCTCCGCACCGCGGGAGGCGAGTTCGGAACGACGACCGGTCGCCCCCGCCGCTGCGGGTGGTACGACGCCGTCGTGGCGAGGTACGCCACCCGGATCAACGGTGTCACCGACTTCGTCCTCACCAAGCTCGACGTGCTGACCGGCTGGGAGCGGATTCCCGTGTGCGTCGCCTACGACGTCGACGGCGTCCGGCACGACGAGATGCCGATGACGCAGACCGACTTCCACCACGCCACACCGGTGTACGAGTACTTCGACGGCTGGGACGAGGACATCACGCGCGCCCGCAGCTTCAGTGACCTGCCGAAGGCCGCGCAGGTCTACGTGTCAGCCATCGAGGAGATGTCCGGGGCGCCGTTCTCCGCGATCGGAGTCGGGCCGGGCCGTGACGAGACCATCGTGGTCCGCGACCTGCTCGCGCCGGCATGAGGGACGAGACAGCCAGCGGGTCGTCCACGCCCCGGCTGCCCACCGGCCCGCTCGTGGGAGCGACGGTGCGGCTCGACGTCAGCCGTCCCGAGGACGCGGCCGAGCTGGTGGCCGCCCTCGACGACGATCGGGTGTGGGCGGCGGGCTACGGCGGCGGGCCCGCGGCGCGGTGGCGCGACAGCCAGCAGGTCGCCTCGTCTCTGGCCGCGCTCGCCGCCGCCCGTGGGGAGGGCGGCCGCACCTCGTACACCGTACGCCTCGCCGCAGACAGCCCTCTCGGGCCGGCAGGACGGGTCGTTGGCACCACCAGCCTGGGCGACGCCGACCTCGTCAACGAGCGCATCCATCTCGGCTGGACGGCCTACAGCCCCGCTGTCTGGGGCAGCGCCGTCAACCCCGAGTGCAAGTTGCTGCTGCTCGGGCACGCGTTCGACGACTGCGGCTTCGGCCGGGTGAAGATCCAGACCGACGGCATCAACGCCCGCTCTCAGGCGGCGATCGCAAAGCTCGGCGCCACTCGCGAGGGCGTTCTGCGCCGGCACACGAAGCGTGCCGACGGCAGTTTCCGGGACACCGTCGTGTTCTCGGTGCTGCGCGAGGAGTGGCCGCAGGTCCGCGAGGGACTCGAACGCCGCTTGGCGGCGACGCGACCGTAAGCGGGGCGCCGGCCGTCAGGAGTCGAGGTCGAGCCGGAACCACACGACCTTCCCCTGGTGGGTCGCCCGGGTGCCCCACGCGTCGGCGAGGGTGTCGACGAGCGCGAGTCCCCGTCCGCCCTCGTCGTCCAGCCGCGCGTGCCGCAGGCGTGGCAGGCGGGTGTCGTCGTCGCTGACCTCGACCCAGAGCGACCGCTCACTGCGGCGGGCAAGCAGCTCGACGTCATGGGCGGCGTAGCGGATGGCGTTGGTCACCAGCTCGCTCACCAGCAGCAGCGCGGTGCCGGCGAGCTCGGCGCGCCCGAGGCCCCACGCTTCCAGGGAGTCGCCCAGCGCGTGCCGAGCGGCTGCGACCGACGTGGCGTCCGGAGGCAGTCGTCGCACGAGGAGGTCGCCGACGACGTCGGGGGCAGCGCGCACCATGAGCAGGGCAACGTCGTCGTCGTACCCGTCCGGGCCCGCCGACGGCCCCGCGCGCAGCCCGGCCTCACAGCGCTCGTCGAGGCTGCCCTCGCTGGCCCACATGCGCTCCGCCAGACGAGCAACCGCGACGTCGATGTCCTGCCCCGGACGCTCGAC
Organism: Actinomycetales bacterium; assembly: GCA_051960855.1. Taxonomy (GTDB): domain Bacteria; phylum Actinomycetota; class Actinomycetes; order JAJZTN01; family JAJZTN01; genus JBQCDV01. The sequence goes on along the minus strand of JBQCDV010000059.1, from coordinate 18,883 downwards.
CAGCCCGTCGGTGTAGAGGACGAGGGTGGCTCCCGCAGGCAGCGGGACCTCGCGGTCGTCGAAGCCGACGTGACCGACACCGAGCGGCACGCCGAGCTGGTCGTCCAGCAGCCGGGACTGCGCAGCGTCGAGCACGATCGGGGGGAGGTGACCGGCGTTCGCGTAGGTCACCGCACCGCGACCCGGGTCGTAGACGGCGTAGACGAGCGTGACGATCTGGTCGCCGGGGAGCCCCTGCACGATCGTGTCGAGCTGCTGGAGCACCTCCGACGGCGGCGGGTCCTGGGCGCCGAGGGTGCGGACGGCGGTGCGGAGCTGCCCCATGACTGCGGCGGCGGTCAGGCCGCGTCCCATGACGTCACCGACGACGACCGCCACGCGCCCACCCGGCAGGTCGAACACGTCGATGAGGTCGCCGCCGACCTGGGTGTCGGCCGTGCCGGGGATGTAGCGCCACGCGACCTCGAGGTCGTGAGCGGTCAGCGTGGGCGGCAGCAGGCTGCGCTGCAGCTGCACGGCGGCCAGCCGCTGCTGCTCGTAGGCGCGGGCATTGCTGACCGCCACCGCCGCGCGGGACACCAGGTCCATCGCGAGTTGCTCGTCCGCCTCGCCGTAGTGACGCTCGCTCACCGAGCACAGCAGCGAGGCAGCCCCGACGAGGCGTCCTCCCGCCACCATCGGGACGACCATCACCGATGACGCCTGCAGGGCGCGCACCATCGCCGTGTCCGCGCCGGTGACCGCCGTCGGCAGGCGCTCCCCAAGGTCGGCGATGCGCGTGAGCCGTCCCTCCTCGGCGGCCAGGCGCATGGGGTGACCGGCCGGGTACTCGCTCGGCTTGCCCATCGGCCGCTCCAGCCGCGGGTCCTGGGGTGCGCCCTCCGCGTGCCGGACGTAGGAGCGCACCAGCCGGCCGGCCTCGTCCTTGAGGTCGACGAAGACGTGGTCGGCCAGCGTCGGCACGACCAGGTCGCTGAGGTGGGACAGGGTCACCTGCGGGTCGAGGGAGCGGCTCAGCAGGTCGCTGGCACGGCTCATCAGAGCGAGCCGCTGCAGCGCCGCGGTGCGCTCGCGCTCCGCCTGCCGTCTGGCGCTCACGTTGACGAAGATGCTGCCGACGACGACGGGCAGCGGCGCTGCGTCGTTCGGGGGACTGCCGGGTGGAAGAGGGGCCGCGCTCGCGGTGCGGCCTCCCGACAACGGCGAGGTGGCCGCCCAGCGGGCTGCGTCCGCGACGTCAAGGGGGAAGAACGAGGAGATCCACGTCTCGTCGTCGTCCCCGGTCGTCTCGACTCCGAAGACGGGGACGCCGGTGCGGGCGACCTCGAGGACAACTGTTTCGAGATGGGCCGTGTTCTGGTCGCCGAGCTCCGTCATGCGGCGACCGAGGTAGGCCTCGACGGGAAGGCCACCGGTGGCGGCGAGCATCGGGTTGATGGCGAGGTAGCGAGCGTCCGCGTCGAACACCGCCATACCGACGGGCGCCGACCGCACCAACGCGGTGAGCAGGTCGGCGAGGTCGCCGCGACGGGGCTGCGCCGGCACGCCGCTCGTCGCGCTCGCCGCGGTCATGCACGTGAGGCTAGCGGCCGGTCCGCGGCTACGCTCCTGTCACGTGCAGATCCTCGTCGTCGGCTCCGGCGCCCGTGAGCACGCTCTGGCTCGTGCCCTGGCGGCCGACCCCGATGTCACCGCGCTGACGTGCGCCCCCGGCAACCCGGGCACCGCCGCCGTCACGCGCCCGGATGGCGTCACCGCTCCGTTCAGCGTCGTCAACCGCGACGTCGACGCCTCCGACCCGGCCGCCGTCGCAGCGCTGGCGACTGACGTGCGGGCTGACCTGGTCGTGATCGGGCCCGAGGCCCCTCTCGTCGCCGGAGTGGCGGACGCGGTGCGCGACGCCGGTGTCGCGTGCTTCGGCCCGTCGAAGGCGGCGGCCCAGATCGAGGGGTCCAAGGCGTTCGCCAAGGGAGTCATGGAGGCGGCCGGCGTCCCGACCGCTGCTGCCCGCCTCTGCGAGACGCCGGCGTCGGTGGAGGCGGCGCTCGACGCCTTCGGGTCTCCATACGTCGTCAAGGACGACGGTCTCGCCGCCGGCAAGGGCGTCGTGGTGACCCGCGACCGTGAGGCAGCGCTCGAGCACGGGCTGCGCTGCGGACGCGTCGTGGTCGAGGACTTTCTCGACGGGCCCGAGGTGTCGCTGTTCGCCATCAGTGACGGCGAGACGGTCCTGCCGCTCCAGCCCGCGCAGGACTTCAAGCGGCTGCGCGACGGCGACGAGGGACCCAACACCGGAGGCATGGGCGCCTACTCGCCGTTGCCCTGGGCGCCCCCCGGCCTGGTCGACGAGGTGCTGGCGACGGTCCTGCAGCCCACGGTCGACGAGCTTCGCCGCCGCGGCTGTCCCTTCGTGGGACTCCTCTACGCCGGCCTGGCCCTGACCTCGCGCGGCCTGCGGGTCGTCGAGTTCAACGCCCGGTTCGGCGACCCTGAGACCCAGGTCGTGCTGGCCCGGCTGCGCACGCCGCTGGCCGGAGTGCTGCTCGCCGCCGCCACCGGACGGCTCTCGTCCCTCCCGCCGCTGGAGTGGTCGGAGGAGTCGGCGGTCACTGTCGTGGTTGCCTCCGCCGGCTACCCCGAGGCGCCCCGCCTCGGCGACCCGATCGCCGGCGCCGACACCGTGCCAGCTCCCGCGTACGTCCTGCACGCCGGCACGAGGACCGCTGACGACGGCTCGCTCGTCACCGCTGGGGGACGCGTGCTGTCGGTGACAGCGACCGGCCGAGACCTGCACGCCGCCCGGCATGCCGCCTACCGGGGTGTGGCGGCAGTCCGTTTCGCCGGTCAGCAGTACCGCCGTGACATTGCCGCCGCCGCAGCCGCCAAGCAGATCGTCGTCTGACCCGAGGGTGCGTCCTCCGTCCGGTTGCACCGAGACTGGGCGCATGCCGGTGCTGCTGCAGGGAGGCGCGGAGTTCGGGTCCCGCTGCCGAGGGATGGACGGCGAGCTGCTCGAGGTCCTGCACGGCCGCCTCGGGCGGTCCCCGGTCGTGGTCGTCCTGCCGCTGGCCTCGCCCAGCGGCGGCAACTACGACGCCACCGGCGGCAACGCCGTCCGCTACTACCGCAGCCTCGGCGCCCGGGACACCTCCCTCGCGCCGGATCCGCGGCGGCCCGCGGCGCTGTCCGCCGAAGCGCTGGCGCCGGTCGAGGCCGCCGACCTCCTCGTGCTGCCCGGTGGTTCACCAAGCCGGCTGCGTGAGGCCCTCCTCACCCCGGTGGCCGACAACGCCAGCCCCAGCCGCACGCTGATGGACCTGCTCCACGCTCGTGTCGCCGCCGGCGCCGCCGTCTCCGGCAGCAGCGCCGGCGCCATGCTGCTGGGTGGCCTCACCGCGCTGCCCGACCAGCCGGCGCCCGGCCACAGCGGGGGGCCCTTCGTGACGAACGGCGCCGCCGTGGTCCCGTGGGCCTTCGTCGTCCCGCACTGGCGCAGCTGGAGCGCGTCCCGGGCATGGGTGGACGCCGCTGCTCGTGCCGCTCAGCGCGACCGTGCTCCTGGGCCTGCTCCTGGGCCTGCTCCTGGGCCTGACGGGGAGCTCGCGCCCGTCGCGCTCGGGCTGCCGGAGCAGTCGGGCCTGCTCCTCGACAACCCTGACGGCAGCCCTCGGGTGAGGGCACTAGGGGCCGCGCCGCTCAGCCTCACCGTGCTCTCACAGCCGAGTCCCGAGACGGCGGTGTCTCTCGCCCCGCTCGACGAGGAGCCGCTGGAGCGGCTGCTGGCCCGGGTGCGGGACAATCAGCGCTCGTGACGAGCAAGCCACGCCTGCCCAGCAACGTTCCGAATGTCCTCGCCGCCCGCTACGCCAGCCTGGAGATGGCCCAGCTGTGGTCGCCGGAGCACAAGGTGCGACTCGAGCGGGACTTGTGGATCGCCGTGCTGCGCGCCCAGGCCGACCTCGGCGTCGCGGTGCCCGAGGGGGTGGTCGCCGCCTACGAGAAGGTCCGGGACGACGTCGACCTGGAGTCCATCGCCGCCCGCGAGCGGGTGACGCGGCACGACGTCAAGGCCCGTATCGAGGAGTTCAACGCCCTCGCCGGGCACGAGCACGTGCACAAGGGCATGACCAGCCGCGACCTCACCGAGAACGTCGAGCTCCTGCAGGTCCGGCTCGCACTCGAGCTGGTCCGCGACCGGGCAGTCGCCACGCTCGTGCGTCTGGCCCGGCTCGCGCAGGAGCACCGGGACACGGTGATGGCCGGGCGCAGCCACAACGTCGCCGCTCAGGCGACGACGCTGGGCAAGCGGTTCGCCTCGGCTGCCCAGGAGCTGCTGCTCGCGGTCCAGCGTGTCGAGGACCTGCTGGCGCGGCTGCCGCTGCGCGGCATCAAGGGCCCGGTCGGCACGGGCCAGGACATGCTGGACCTGCTCGGGTCTCCCGACCTGCTCGCCGAGCTCGAGCAGCGCGTCGCCTCCCACCTCGGCTTCGGCGCGGTGCTCGTGTCGGTCGGCCAGGTCTATCCGCGGTCGGTCGACCACGACGTGCTGTCCGCCCTGGTGCAGGTCGCCGCGGGGCCCTCGTCGCTGGCCACGACCATTCGGCTGATGGCCGGCCAGGAGCTCGTGACCGAAGGCTTCCAGCCGGGGCAGGTCGGGTCCAGCGCGATGCCGCACAAGATGAACACCCGCTCTTGCGAGCGCGTCAACGGTCTCGCGGTGGTCCTGCGCGGCTACGCCGCGATGGCGGCTGAGCTGGCCGGTGCCCAGTGGAACGAGGGGGACGTCTTCTGCTCCGTCGTGCGGCGGGTGGCGCTGCCGGACGCGTTCTTCGCCGTCGACGGCCTGTTCGAGACATTCCTGACCGTGCTGGAGGAGTTCGGGGCCTATCCGGCTGTGATCGAGCGAGAGCTGGAGCGGTACCTGCCCTTCCTCGCGACCACCAAGGTGCTGATGGCGGCGGTCAAGGCTGGCGTCGGTCGCGAGACGGCGCACGAGGCGATCAAGGAGCACGCGGTCGCCGTCGCGCTCGCCATGCGCGAGCAGGGTCAGGCCGACAACGACCTGGTGGCGCGCCTCGCCGGGGACGCGAGGCTGGGGCTGACGCGGGAGGACCTGGCGGCGCTGCTCGAGGACCGGTCGGGATTCACCGGCGCCGCGGGGACCCAGGTCGATGAGGTGGCGCGCCAGGTAGGAGAGGTCGCAGCGCGCTATCCGCAGGCCGCTTCCTACGAACCTGCGGCCATCCTGTAGGCGCCTTTCCCACCACGAGTGAGGCAGATCACGCGCCTCGGCGGCTCGGCGTGGGAAGGAGTAGGGCGTCCGCTGCGCTGCAGCGGGTGTACGTCACGACGCCGCAGAAGGAGCTCGCATGATCCTCTCGTCCCGCCCCGCCGTTGCCCCCTCCAGCGACAACGACAGCAGTGACGAGACGAGCGTCGCGAACCCTCGCCGCACCCGCCTCTGACGGCGGCGACTGCGCCCGAAGAGGGCGCCCACTACGAACGACGGAGGCCGTTCCCCAGGACGTGGGGGACGGCCTCCGTCGTTCGTAGCGTGGCGGGGTGCCGTGATCGGACCGGTGCTACTCCTGGCCGGCGGGGGCGGAGACCCGCAGCAGGAAGTCCAGCGTCCGCTTGAGCACCAGCTCGGCACCGTGGCCGTCGTAGTCGGGCGAGGCCGGCTCGAAGAAGAGATGGCCGGAGCCGGGGTATTCGAACAACTCCACGTTGGGCATGGCCGCCGTCGTCTCGGCCAGCTCCTCGCGTGACGTCCACGGGTCCTCGGCGGTGGTGTGCAACTGCGAGGGCATGTGGTCCGGCCACGCGCCAAAGAAGTGCGGAGGCACGGCTGCGCAGTAGCTGAGAAGCCCGAGTGCCCCAGGCCGTTGCTGCGCAAGGGCCTGCGCCGGCATCACGCCCAGCGAGATACCGGCATAGACGATGTCGTGCGGCAGCTCATCGGCGGCGCGCCGCGCGATCGCGAACATCCGCTCCTCGCCGATGGCATCGGCGTGATGGATGCCGTCCTCGAGGTCGTCGAACACGCGACCCTCGAACAGGTCGGGGGTGTGGACACCGTGGCCGGCGCGGCGCAGCTCCTGGGCGAACTCTAGAAAGCCCGGTGTTTGCCCGTGCGCATGGTGAAAAAGGAGAACTTCCGCCATGGCCTTGACCTTAGAGCCAGCACGTCGAGTCGGCCTGAGGAGGTTGCACTACAAGCGATAGAGCGCCGGGCCGGGTGTTACCGGCGTGGAATGGAACGACGCCGCTAGCCAGTCCTGCGTCCGGGCTGGAGGTACCCCGACTCGTAGCCGAGCACGACGGCCTGGACCCGGTCTCGCAGGTCGAGCTTCATGAGGATCCGCGCGACGTGGGTCTTCACGGTGGCCTCGCCGAGGAAGAGCGCAGCGGCGATCTCGGCGTTCGACCTCCCCTGCGCCAGCAGGCCGAAGACCTCCAGCTCGCGCTCGCTCAACGACGCGAGGACCGCCGGTAGGCCTCCGGAGGGGGCGGGCGCGGACACGAAGCGTTCGACGAGGCGTCGTGTGACGACGGGTGCGAGGACGGCATCACCCCGCGCGACCATCTGCACGGCGGCGACCAGCTGCTCGCGCGGCGCGTCCTTCAGGAGGAAGCCGGAGGCGCCGGCGGACATCGCGGCGAAGACCAGCTCGTCAAGGTCGAAGGTCGTCAGCATCAGGACGCGGGTGGGCAGGCCCGATCGCACCACCTCCCGCGTCGCCTCGATGCCGTCCATCCGCGGCATCCGCACATCCATGAGGGCGACCTGAGGTGTCAGCTCCCGGAGAAGCCGCAGCCCCTCCTGGCCGTCCGCGGCCTCCCCGACCACCTCCACGCCGTCGGCCAGATCGAGGATCAGGCGCAGGCCGGCGCGCACGAGCTCCTGGTCGTCGCACAGCACGACGCTGACTGGGCTACCGCTCACCGGTACACCTCGGTCGGCTGGACCGGCAACCGGGCGACGACGGCGAAGCCGCCGTCCGCTGTGGGACCGACCTCCAGCGCGCCGCCCGCGGCCTCGACTCGCTCGCGGACGCCGAGCAGGCCGTGGCCGGTGGACAGCTCGCCGGGCCCCTGGTGCTGCGAGGAGGGCCGTGCATTGCGGACCTCCACCTGCAGGACCTGGCCGTGGCGGCGCACCACGAGTGTCGTGGGGGCCCCGTCGGCGTGCCGCTGGGCGTTGGTCAGCGCCTCCTGGACGATGCGGTAGGCCGTGAGCTCGAGGCCTGCCGTCAGCTGGCCTTCCGGCTCAATGTCGGCACTGACCGGGAGCCCGGCCGCACGCATGCGGACGACCAGGTGGTGGAGGTCCGCGAGGCCGCGCGCAGGGTCGAGGGGGGCGTCGTCGAGCTCATGGCCGCCTCGCAGCACGTGCAGCAGCTGGCGCATGTCGACGAGCGCGTCGCGGGCGCTGTCGCGGATCGCGAGCAGCGGGGGGCCGGCGAGCTCTGGCCGGCGGCCCAGCGCCGCCTCAGCGGCGTCGGCCTGCACGGCGATGACGGTGAGACTGTGCGCGACGACATCGTGCAGGTCCCGCGCGATCCGCGTGCGCTCTTCGGCGACGGCGATGCGCGCCAGGTCGTGCCGGTGCTGCTCGGCTCGCACTGCCTGGTTGCGCCAGGACCGGGTGCCTCGCCCAAACAGCCAGACACCGCCGAAGACGAGCGCATCGAAGGCGTAGTCGGTCCCCTGATCGAGCCACTCGTCGAGGAACTGGGCGCCCAACACCAGCCCCAACCCGACCAGGGCCGCCCCCTCATCCCGCTCGGCCGCCACGGTGTAGGCGCACACGAGAAAAGCCACGAGCGCCCAGAGCGTCCCCGACCCCCGGTTGGCCAGGAGCGCCTGGACCACCGCGAGCACGGACACCGTCGCCGTGACGCTCAGCGGGAACCGGCTGCGCGCAGCGAGGACAAGGGTCGAGACCACAGCGACGGGAAGCGTCACCGACAGCGGCTGCTCCTGCACCTGCCCGGACAGCAGGCCGCCCACGGCGAGGACCGCCAGCCCGAGCGCCAGCGCTGCGTCGGTCAAGGGCAGCCGCCCAAGCGGGCTGGGCAGCAGCCGACGTCCCATGAGTGGGGATGCTAGGTGCGCGACCCTTGCCAGAGGGTCCACATCGCGGATGACGCAGCTCAATCTCACGGGTGACGGCAAACGTCACGGCGGGGGACGCGCCGGGCGGTGGACGGCGAGCACGGTGTCCGCATGAGAACCGCACCTCACCTCCGCCTGGCAGCCACCGGCCTGGTCCTCGGGCCGCTGCTGTTCACCCTTGCCGACCTACTACGCCGCGTGGTCGTACCCTCCGGCACACCGACTCCGGCCGCCATCACGGCCGCTGTGGCTGAGCACTCCGGCGCGTGGCTAGCGGCAGGGCTGCTGAGCCTGGCCTCTGCCATCTGCTTCGTGCCGGGCGTCGTCGGTCTGCTGCTCACCACACGGGGGCGAGGGGCACGGCTCACGACGGTCGGCGCGAGCCTGGTCGGTCTCGGAGCCCTGGCTTCGCTCGGGCACACCGTTGCCTTCTACGCGCCCTACGCGCTCTTCGCCGAGGCCAAGACTCCTGCGCCCCAGCTGACGGCGATCGACGCAGCCTCCGAGTCCTATCCGCTGCTCGCGGTCCTGATCCTGCTGTTCATCGTCGGCATGATGCTCGGGCCGATCGTGCTGCTTGCCGGTCTGCTCCGCGCCCGGCGCGTCCCGGTGTGGGCGCTCGTGGCGGCGGTGGTCTTCGTCGCCAGCGGCAGCACGGGAAGCCCCATCGCTGGGATCCTCGGGCTGGTAGCCGCGATGGCAGCGTTCGTGCCCGCCGCGCGTTCTCTGCTGAAAGCCCCCTCGTCCGGACCGAGCCCCGTCGACTTTGCGCAACCCGCGGTGCCGGTGACAGCCGTCGAGTGAGGAGGACTGGCGAAAGGCGAGGCGTGCTCGCCAGCCGCCTTCCCTGTCAGTCCGCCAGGCGGGCCAGCTGGGCGATCTGCTCGGGCCCGACACGGCAGCAGCCGCCGACGAGCCGGGCGCCGGCCGCGAGCCAGTCGTGCACCCGCTCACTCCCGAATGTCGCTGTCCCTCGCCACCCGCCCGTGCTCGCATCCCACCCCTCGCCGCTGTTGGGGTAGACCACCAGCGGGAGGTCGCGGGCCCGGGAGGCGGCGGCGACGGCGAGGGCCTGGTCCACGTCCTCCGGCGCCGAGCAGTTGACGCCGACGGCGATGACGGTGCGCCCCGTCGCCGCGACGTCGAAGGCCTCACCTAGGCTCTCGCCGCTGCGGAGGCGGCCGTCAGCGACCGTCACCGAGATCCAGCCGGGCAGTCCCAGCGCCTCGAGCTCGGACGCGACCGCTTCGACCTCGCGCAGGCAGGGAACGGTCTCCACCGCGAAGACGTCGGGCTCGGCCTCGGCCAGTGCCTCGAGCCGGGGCCGGTGGAACCGACGCAGCGCCTCGACCGACACCGGATCGCCGCCCACGCCGTAGGTGCCGGTGTACTCCGAGCCATCGGCGAGCATGGCGCCGTAGGGCCCGACGGAGGCGGCGACCCAGCGGGGCGAGAAGCCCGGAGTCGCGCCGGTCGGGACAACAGGTGCTGCTCCGCCGGTCGACGCCGCTCCGCCCGTCGTGGCACCCCACTCCTCGATCGCCTGGCGGGCCAGCTCGACGCTGCGACGCAGCAGCTGCTGTCCCGTCCGGCGGTCGATGCCGGCTCGCTCGAAGCCCTCGAATGACGCCTGGTAGCTCGCGGTCTCGATGACCTCGGCCCCGGCGTCGAGGTAGGCCCGGTGCGCCGCGACGACCGCCTCGGGCTGCTCCGCCAGCAGTCGGGCCGACCACAGGACCCCGGAGAGGTCGTGACCGTCGGCCTCGAGCTGGGTCGCCAATCCGCCGTCGAGCACGACGGCGCGCTGGGTGAGCACGGCGGGGAGCGAGGCTGCGTCGTTCGGGCCGGGGGGTTGGGCTCTCATGGCGTCAGAGCCGGCCGGCTTCGAGGATGCGGGCGAGGAACTGCTGAGTCCGGGGCTGCCGCGGCGCGCCGAGGATCTGCTCGGGCGGACCCTCCTCGAGCAGGCGGCCGCCGTCGAGGAAGCAGACCCGGTCGGCGGCCTGCTTCGCGAAGCCCATCTCGTGCGTCGCCATGAGGATCGTCATCCCGTCGTCCTTGAGCTCGCGCACCAGGTGCAGCACCTCGCCGACCAGTTCTGGGTCGAGGGCGCTGGTGATCTCGTCCAGCAGCAACAGCCGAACGTCGCCGGCGATGGCGCGCGCGATCGCGGTGCGCTGCTGCTGTCCCCCCGAGAGGCGGTCGGGGTACTCGTCGCACTTGTCGCCGAGGCCGACCCGGGTGAGCAGCGCGCGGGCTCGGTCGCGCGCCTCCTTCCGCGACACGCCGTGCACGACGGTCGGCGCGAGCGCGACGTTGTCGAGGGCGCTCATGTGCGGAAACAGGTTGTAGGACTGGAAGACCACGCCGATGCGGCGGCGCACGAGGTCGGCGTTGACGCGCGGGTCGGTGATGTCCTCGCCGTCGAGGCGGATGACGCCGTCGTCGACGGTCTCCAGCAGGTTGATGCAGCGCAGCAAGGTGGACTTGCCGGACCCGCTGGCGCCGATCAGCACGACGACCTGGTGCTCGGCCACCGACAGGTCGATCCCGTCGAGGACGACGGTGTCGCCGAACCGCTTGCGGACGCCCTCGCAGGACAGGACCTGCTGGCCGGACCGGGACTGCTGGCTCGTCACACCACACCGCCCTGCGTGATGCGGCGATCCACCCGCGCGGCCGCCCAGTCTGCGAGGCGGGCGGTGGGGATGGCCATCGCCACGAAGATGAGGCCCACCACCACATACGGCGTGAAGTTGAAGTACCGCGCCGACTCGATCTGCGCCGCCTTGACCGCGTCGATCGCGCCGAGTACGGAGATCAGGCCGACGTCCTTCTGTAACGCGACGAAGTCGTTGAGCAGAGCCGGCAGCACCCGTCGGACGGCCTGGGGCAGAACGACGATGCGCAGCGTCTGCCGGTAGCTCAGGCCGAGCGAGCGAGCGGCGGCGCGCTGCGAGGGATGGACGGAGGCGATCCCTGCTCGGAACACCTCCGCGACGTAGGCGGTGTAGCAGAGGACCAGGGCGATGCTGCCGAGGATGGCCGGGTCGTTGGGGACGCCTTGCAGGCGCAGGCCCGGGAGGCCGAAGCCGATGAGGTAGAGCAGGACGATCAGCGGCATGCCGCGGAAGACGTCGGTGTAGATCGCGCCCAGCGCCCGCAGCGGGAAGAAGACAGGCCCGCGCAGAGTTCGCAGCGCCGCGATGAGCAGCCCGAGACCGAGGATCAGCACCTCGCAGACGGCGAGCACACGGATGTTGAGCCACAGCCCCTGCAGGATCGGGACGAGCGAGGAGCGGGCGATGGTCGGATCCAGGAAGGACGACTGGACCCGGGACCAGCCGGGGGAGCTGACCGCGCCGATGACCACCGCCGTCACGAAGACGACGGTGGCCACGACGGCGATGAGGCTGGAACGGCGCGTGCGCGACCGGCGCCAGGCGTCGCGCGACCGCTGTACGTCGCTCGGCTGCCAGTCCTGCGGGTCCTCTGTTCGCCCTCCGGGAGGGGACAGCAGTCGCGAGCGCCGGTCGTTCACGGCTGCAGGGTAGTTGCGGCGTCAGCGACAGCCGTCACGAGAGGACGGGCGCCCCGCCGGCCTGCGACAGCCAGGTGTCCTCGAGCTTCTTGAGGGTGCCGTCCGCCTTGAGGGCGTCGACCGCCTTGCTCACGCACTCGGTGACCGCGCTGCCCTTGTCGAGGACCAGACCGAACTGCTCCGGGGTGCCGCCGCCCTGAGGCAGCTGGCCGACGATGGTCCCGCCCTTGAGCTGGGCGTTGGCGACGTAGAAGGCGGTCGGGAGGTCGACGACGAGCGCGTCGATCTGGCCGTTCTCCAGCGCCTTCACGGCGTCGTCGTTCGTGTTGTAGACCTTGGCCTGGCTGCTCGGCTTGATCTGGGCGTTGATGGCGTCGTAGCTCGTGGTGCCGACCTGGGCACCCAGCTTGAGCTTGGCGAGGTCGGCGAGGCTGGTGGCGGCCGCCGCCTTGCTGCCCTTGACCGCTACGACCGCCTGGCTGACGTCGTAGTAGGGCGACGAGAAGTCGACGACCTTCTTGCGCTCGTCGGTGATAGAGAACTCGTTGATGTCGGCGTCGAAGGTCTTGGCGCCGGGGGAGATGGCGGCGTTGAACGGCACCCGCACCCAGGTCGTCGTGGCGTCGGTGTAGCCCAGCTTCTCGGCGATCGCCTTGGCCACTGCGCCCTCGTAGCCCTTGCCGTTCTGCGGCTTGTCGTCGACGAACCACGGCTCGTACACCGGCTCGTCCGTCGCGAGTGTCAGCGTCCCGGCCGTCAGCGTCTTGATGGAGTCGGGAGTGCAGCCCTCGATGCCGGCGGCTGCGGCGGTGCCGGACGCGCTCGCGGTGTCCGAGGCTGCCGCCGAGCTCGCGGGTGCGCTGCTGGAGGCCGCAGCTGTGCTGGCGGCGCTGCCGGTGCTCGTGTTGCTCCCCGAGTCTGCCGGCGCACAGGCCGCCAGCAACGCGACGGCGGAGACGGTCGGCAGGACGTACCGGACCAGGCCGGTCGACGGGCGCAGGGTGGAGCGCATTCGGTCACCTCGACGAGAGACGGAGCAGCGGGTCGCCGCCCCCCGACGGCACGCGCAATAGTAAAGGTGTGTCCACGTGCTGGTCGTGTTGATCCCGCATGCCGAGACGCCGCCCTGGTCAGCGCTGCGCCGCCCGGAGGGGACGTGACCTCGCTCGGCCTCGGTCAGCTCCAGGCCTGGCCGGTCAACCGCTCGTAGGCCTCGACGTATCGGGACCTGGTGCGCTCGACCACCTCATCGGGCAGCGGCGGTGGCGGAGCGTCCGAGGAGCGGTCCCACCCCGACTGTGGCGACGTGAGCCAGTCGCGCAGGTACTGCTTGTCGTAGGACGGCTGCGCGTGCCCTGGCTCCCACTGCTCGGCCGGCCAGAAGCGGGACGAGTCGGGCGTCAGGACCTCGTCGCCGAGGACCGCTGCGCCCTCGGCATTCCGGCCGAGCTCGAGCTTGGTGTCGGCCAGCAGGATGCCCCGCTCGCGGGCGACGCTCTCCGCGCGCTCGTAGACCGCCAGCGAGATCCGGCGCAGCTGCTCGGCCTCACGCAGCCCGATCGTCTCGGCGACCTGGTCGAAGCTGACGTTCTCGTCGTGCTCTCCGATCGCGGCCTTCGTCGCCGGGGTGAAGATCGGCTGCGGCAGCCGGGACCCGTCGACCAGCCCGGCCGGCAGGCGCACGCCACAGACAGCGCCGTTCGCGCGATAGTCGGCCAGGCCCGAACCGGTGAGGTAGCCGCGCACGACGCACTCGACAGGCCACATGTCCAGCCGCTCGCAGACCAGCGCACGGCCCGCCCAGGCGGGGTCGGCGCCCGCTGGCAGCTCGTCGCTGAGGACATGGTTGGGCACCAGGTCCTCGAGCCGCTCGAACCACCACAGGCTCATCGCCGTGAGGATGCGGCCCTTGTCCGGGATCGGAGTGGGCAGCACGTGGTCGTAGGCGGAGATCCGGTCGCTGGCGACCATGAGCAGACGGTTGTCCGGCAGCTCGTAGAGGTCACGGACCTTGCCGCTGTGGAGGTGGCGCAGGGTGGGGGCGCCATCGGGGCGGGCGTCGCTCACGCGGGAATCCTCCCAGAACGCCACCGGTACTCTGGCAGGGCCCCACGCTGCTCGCACGCTGCCCCCACGCTGCTCGCACTTCTGGAGAACTCGCATGGCCGAGTCGGCCGTCGTCGTTGTCGACGTGATGCTCAAGCCGGAGATCCTCGACCCTCAGGGCAAGGCCGTCGCCGGTGCCCTGCCGAAGTTCGGACTGGGTCCGGAGGACGGTCTCTCGGGGGTGAGGGTCGGCAAGCGGTTCGAGTTCACCTTCGAGGGCGAGGTCACCCAGGAACGGCTCGAGCAGGTGCGGCGGGCCGCCGAGGCGCTGCTGGCCAACCCCGTGATCGAGGACTTCGTCGTGCGGGGGGTGCAGGCGTGACTCGCATCGGCGTCGTCACCTTCCCTGGGTCGCTGGACGACGGCGACGCCCGACGGGCGGTCATCGACGCCGGGGCCGAGGCCGTCGCGCTCTGGCACGGTGATGCCTCCCTCTCCGGTGTCGACGCAGTGGTGCTGCCCGGTGGCTTCTCCTACGGTGACTACCTGCGGTGTGGCGCCATCGCGCGCTTCGCGCCGGTGATGGAGCAGATCGTCGACGCCGCCCGCGGCGGCATGCCAGTGCTCGGGATCTGCAACGGCTTCCAGGTGCTGTGTGAGTCGCACCTGCTGCCAGGTGCGTTGATCCGCAACGATGTCCGGCGGTTCGTCTGCCGCGACCAGCGGCTGCGGATCGAGTCGACAGCGACCGCCTGGACCAACGGCTACGAGCAGGGGCAGGAGATCGTCGTCCCGCTCAAGAACGGCGAGGGCGGCTTCGTCGCCGACGAGCGCACGCTGGACGAGTTGGAGGGCGAGGGCCGCGTCGTCGCCCGCTACCTCGGCGGCAACCCCAACGGCTCCTACCGCGACATCGCCGGCATCGCCAACGAGCGCGGCAACGTCGTCGGCCTGATGCCCCACCCGGAGCACGCGATCGACACGCTGACGGGTCCCACGACGGACGGGCTCGCGTTCTTCACCTCCGTGCTCACCGCTCTGGTGGGTGCCGCGTGACGGACACGTCGACCGTGACGCACGCCGTGGACAGCGTCGTTCGGGCGCAGGCGTCGCCGGACACCCCGCAGCCCTACCGCGAACTCGGTCTCAAAGACGACGAGTACCAGCGCATCAGTGAGATCCTCGGCCGCCGACCGACCAGCAGCGAGCTCGCGATGTACTCGGTGATGTGGAGCGAGCACTGCTCCTACAAGTCATCCAAGGTCCATTTGCGTCAGTTTGGCGATAAGGCCCCCAAGACCGATGCCCTGCTCGTCGGCATCGGTGAGAACGCGGGCGTCGTCGACGTCGGCGACGGCTGGGCGGTGACGTTCAAGGTCGAGAGCCACAACCACCCGTCGTACGTCGAGCCCTACCAGGGCGCAGCGACCGGAGTGGGCGGCATCGTGCGCGACATCCTGTCGATGGGCGCGCGACCCGTGGCGGTCATGGATCCCTTGCGTTTCGGGCCTCTCGACGCGCCCGACACCCGGCGCGTGCTGCCGGGCATCGTCGCCGGCGTGGGTGGCTACGGCAACTGTCTGGGACTGCCCAACATCGGTGGCGAGGTCGTCTTCGACGCCTCCTACGCTGGTAACCCGCTCGTCAACGCCCTGTGTGTCGGCGTCATGCGGCACGAGGACATCCACCTCGCCAAGGCCAGCGGTGTCGGCAACAAGGTGGTGCTCTACGGCGCGGCGACCGGGGGCGACGGCATCGGCGGCGTCTCGGTGCTGGCGAGCGAGACCTTCGAGGCGACCGGACCGTCGAAGCGTCCCAGCGTCCAGGTCGGTGACCCGTTCCTGGAGAAGCTGCTGATCGAGTGCACGCTCGAGCTCTTCGCGCGCAAGCTCGTGGTCGGCATCCAGGACCTCGGTGGCGCCGGAATCTCGTGTGCCACAAGCGAATTGGCGTCCAACGGCGACGGCGGGATGCACGTCGTCCTCGACCGCGTGCCCCTGCGCGACGCCAGCCTGGCTCCTGAGGAGATCCTCATGAGCGAGTCGCAGGAGCGGATGTGCGCGGTGGTCGAGCCTGACAAGCTCGACGAGTTCCTGGCCGTGTGCCGCAAGTGGGACGTCCTGGCTGCCGTCATCGGGGAGGTCAACGACTCCGGCCGCCTGACTGTCGAGTGGCACGGCGAGACCATCTGCGACGTCCCGCCGCGCACGGTGGCGCACGAGGGTCCGGTCTACGAGCGGCCCTGTGCCAGGCCGTCCTGGCAGGACGCGCTGCAGGCCGACGCCCCGGCTCCCTCGCGCCTGCCCCGGCCCGCCACCCCCGACGAGCTCCGAACGACGCTGCTGGAGCTGGTCGCCTCCCCCAACCTCGCGTCCAAGGCGTGGGTCACCGACCAGTACGACCGCTACGTCCTCGGCAACACCGTGCTCGCGCAGCCCGAGGACGCCGGTGTCATCCGGATCGACGAGGCGACCGGCCGCGGTGTTGCGATCGCGACCGACGGCAACGGCCGCTACACCAAGCTCGACCCCTACGCGGGCGCTCAGCTCGCCCTGGCCGAGGCCTACCGCAACGTCGCCACGACCGGTGCCGTCCCGCTGGCCGTCACCAACTGCCTCAACTTCGGCTCGCCGGAGGACCCCGACGTCATGTGGCAGTTCGCCGAGGCCACGCGCGGTCTGGCCGACGGCTGCCAGGTGTTGGGCGTCCCGGTCACGGGCGGCAACGTGAGCTTCTACAACTCCACCGCGGACACGCCCATCAACCCGACACCGGTCGTCGGCGTGCTCGGTGTCTTCGACGACGTGACGCGCCGGACGCCGATCGGCTTCGACGTCGAGGGCGAGAGCATCCTGCTGGTCGGGGAGACCCGCGACGAGCTCGGCGGCTCGGAGTGGGCGCATCTGCAGGGGCATCTCGGCGGTCTCCCGCCGCGGGTCGACCTCGAGGCGGAGCGGCAGCTCGGGCAGATCCTGGTCGCCGGCTCGAGGGACGGCATGGTCTCGGCGGCGCACGACCTGTCCGACGGAGGCTTGGCGCAGGCGCTCGTCGAGGCCTGCCTGCGTCGCGGCCGCGGTGCCAGGGTCTGGTTGCCGGACGACCTCGACCCGTTCGTCGCGCTCTTCAGCGAGTCGACGGCGCGGGCGATCGTCGTCGTGCCGCGGTCGGAGGAGCTGCGTTTCACCGACATGTGCGTCGCCCGGCACGTCCCAGTGACCCGGGTCGGGGTGGTCGACGGTGTCGGCGAGGACGCGCGGCTCGAGGTGCAAGGCCTCTTCGACGTCACGGTGGCAGAGCTGCGCGAGGCGCACGAGCAGACCCTGCCGGCTGTCCTGGACTGACGCCTCCTCAGGCGACGCCGGCTGTCCTGGACTGAGGGCTCCTCAGGCGACCTATCCGGCTCGGCGGAGGCGCCTCGGCGCGCTGCCAGAAATGGGTCACAAGCCGCAACCCAACCGGCCCCGGAGTTGCGGTATGTGACCCATTCAAGGGCTCCGGCGGCGCTGGGGGCTGGGTGGCGCAGGGGCTCCGGCGGCGCAGGGGTCTCGTCGACACCTACGGCTGCAGCAGCACCTTGATGGCCCGCCGCTCGTCCATCGCGCGGTAGCCCTCGGCAACCTCGGTCAGCGGCAGGGTCAGGTCGAAGACCGGCGACGGGTCGAGTCGACCGTCGAGCACCTCGGGCAGCAGCTGCGGTATGTAGTGCCGCGCCGGAGCGACGCCCCCGACCACGCCGATGTTGTTGCTGAACATCTGCCGCACCGGCAGCTCCACGCCATTCGGCATGCCGACATAGCCGACCCGGCCGCCGGGCCGCGTTGAGTCCAAGGCCTGCTTCATTGACTCGTTGGTGCCGACGCACTCCAGCACCACGTCCGCACCGATGCCGTCGAAGAGGTCCCGGATCCGCGCCGCCCCCTCCTCCCCGCGCTCGGCCACGACATCGGTCGCACCAAACCGACGCGCCACCGCCTGCCGGGCTGCGTGCCGGCTCATCGCGACGACACGCGAGGCTCCGAGCCGAACCGACGCCAGCACGGCGCACAGCCCGACGGCGCCGTCACCGACGACGACGACGTTCGAGCCCTGGGTCACGCCCGCACTGACCGCAGCGTGGTGCCCGGTCGACATGACGTCGGAGAGGGTCAGCAGTGCGGGCACCAGCGCGTCATCCGGCATCTCGGGGGTCGCGACGAGCGTGCCGTCCGCCTGCGGCACGCGGACCGCCTGCCCCTGGCCGCCATCGACGTGGGGTGAACCCCAGCCACCACCATGCAGGCACGAGGTCTGCACGCCGTTGCGGCAGTTGGGGCAGGTGCCGTCGCTCCACACGAACGGCGCGATCACGAAGTCGCCCGGCTTGACCGAGCGCACCTCCGGCCCCACCTCCTCGACCACGCCGACGAACTCGTGCCCGATCCGCGTGTGCGGCTGCCTCGGCAGCACGCCGCGGTAGGGCCACAGGTCGGAGCCGCAGATGCAGCTCGCGGTCACGCGCACGAGGGCGTCGGTCGGCTCCAGGAGCTTCGGGTCTGGCACGGTCTCGAGGACGATGTCGTAGGCACCGCTGATCGTCGTTGCAAGCACCCGCCCATCCTCCCCGCCGCGGGTCCGGCTGCACCTCGGGGGCGTCCTACGCTCGGGGGCATGCCAGCCCGCCGCCGCATCGACCCCGTCGAGGGCCGAACGGCGCTGTCGGAATGGCGCGCCGCCGTCGCTGCCGGAGCCGCCCCCTCCCGCAGCGTCACCGCCACCGCAGTCCGCTGGTCCCTCGAGGAGCTGGCGGCCAGGGCGCCGGGGGCGACGCTGGAGGTGCGGGTGCCGCCGTTCGGCGTGACCCAGTGCCTCGACGGCCCCGCTCACACCCGTGGGACACCGCCCAATGTCATCGAGACCGACGCCGTCACATGGCTGGCGCTGGTGCTGGGGGAGACGGCGTGGAGGACAGCGGTGGAGTCCGGCCGGGTCGCCGCGAGCGGGTCACGCGCCGACCTCTCGGCGCTGCTGCCGCTGGTGCGCTGACGTCCACCCCTCGACCGGCCGGACGCGTGGCCCCGACGTACTCTCAGAAGGTGAGCTCCGAGCCCGCCCAGCCGACTGACGCCGAGACCGCGGCTGCGCCCGCGACCAGCGGCGAGCGGCAGCTGCAGCGGGTCCGTCGCGCCCCGCGCTACCGGC
>JBQCDV010000058.1:0-4366 GCA_051960855.1 Actinomycetales bacterium | reverse complement strand
GCCAACGGCGGGGCGGGAGGAGCTGCGTCGTTCGGCGGTCGGGGGATGGGCGGCAACGGCGAGCGCGAGACGCGCGTGCCCGTCAAGAGCGTCCGCAAGGCCACGGCCGAGGCGATGGTGCGCAGTGCCTTCACCGCGCCGCACGTCACGGAGTGGGTGACGGTCGACGTCACGCGCACGATGAAGCTGGTCGAGCGGCTGCGCGGGATGCGGGAGTTCGAGGGGGTCCGGATCAGTCCGCTGGCGCTCGTCGCGCGGGCGCTGATCCTCGCGGTGCAGCGGCATCCCGAGATCAACGCGTCGTGGGACGAGGCCGCGCAGGAGATCGTCCTCAAGTACTACGTCAACCTCGGGATCGCTGCTGCGACACCGCGTGGGCTCGTGGTGCCCAACATCAAGGACGCCGAGCAGCTGTCGCTGCCGGAGCTGGCCGCTGCCATCTCCGAGCTGGCCCGCACGGCTCGCGAGGGGAAGACGCCCCCTTCTGACATGCAGGGCGCGTCGATCAGCATCACGAACGTCGGCGTCTTCGGCGTCGATGCCGGCACACCCATCCTGCCGCCGGGTGAGGCCGCGATCCTGTGCTTCGGCCAGGTCCGGGAGATGCCGTGGGTGCACAAGGGCATGGTGCGGCCGCGTCAGGTGACGCAGCTGGCGCTGTCCTTCGACCACCGGCTGGTCGACGGGGAGCTCGGCTCCAAGGTGCTCGCGGATGTCGCGCGGATCCTCGAGGATCCGGGGATGGCGCTCGTCCTGGGCTGACGCCTTGACGCCGGTGGGATATCCCGGTGGGAGGCCTCGGGGCGGGGGTGGCCGCGCTTACGCGTCGGCGACCAGCCCGGTCGGCGCCACGTGGTCGACCTCCGGCGGACGGCTGAAGAACGGTCCGATGACCTCACGCCACTGAGCGAACAGCGGACCCTCGCGGAAGCCGGTGACGTGGGCCTCGAGCGACTCCCACGTCACGCGCAGGAAGATCGTCGACGGCTCCTCGACCCCACGGAACACCTCCGCCCGGACGAAGCCGTCCGCCTGCTGAATGATGGCCAGCCCGCGCGGCAGCTCGTGCAGGAACTCGTCCTCTCGGCCCGGCGTCACGTAGATCCGGGCATGCTCGTAGATCACTTGACCGCCATCTCCCCGAGCTCGGACCAGCCGTCCTGGGGCACCGAGAAGTTCACGATGCGCGGCGTCTCCTGCAGGTGCTGCGGGAGGTCCTGCTGCGCCTGCTTGAAATGGTCGGACTGCACGTGAGCGGCGCCGGCCGCGTCGTCGCGGAAGGCCTCGACCAGCACGTACTCGTCACTGTCCTCGAGGCTGCGCGACCAGTCGAACCACAGGCAGCCGGCCTCCGCGCGCGTCGCCTCAGTGAACGACCGGCTGATCTCGGGCCAGCGGTCGGCGTCCTCCGGCTTCACCTTGAACTTCGCCGTGATGAAGATCATCTACTTCCTTTCCGAAGGCAATCGGCGGCCTCGGCCGCGGTGAGGGCCTACTCAGCGGTCGGGCCGGCTCGCTGGGTGCTGTCGCAGTCCTACCCGACGGAGGGTGAGGGCGCCACACCGGCCGGAGGTGGCTCTGGCTGGGGGACCGCCTCTGGCTGTTGGCCTGGCTCTGGCTGTTGGACCGGCTCTGGCTGTTGGACCGGCTCTGACTGTGCAGGTTCTTGCGTAGTAGCGCGAGAACCTGCACAGCAGGAGGGGTCCCGGGGGCCGCCGGGACCTAGACGCGGCGGCGGCGGTCACCCTGGCTGCCGCGGTCTCACGTCCCGAGACGGGCGGACACCACCCCGTCGCGACACCTACTGTTGTATCCCTGATGACTCCCACGGGTTCCTCTGTTGCTTCCGCCGCTTCCCCCAGCGCTCCGCCAGGCAGCCTCTCCGTCTCCGCTCAGCGCGTCTACAGCCACGTCAAGGCCGCGATCCTCGAGCAGGTCTACGAGGGCGGCAGCCTGCTGACCGAGACCGAGATCGCCGAGGCCGTCGGAGTCAGCCGCACCCCCGTCCGCGAGGCCCTCCTCCGCCTGGCGGCTGAGGAGCTGCTGCGGCTGTACCCGAAGAAGGGCGCCCTCGTCCTGCCGATGTCCGCCCGCGATGTCGAGGACATCCTGGAGGCGCGGCTGCTCGTCGAGGGCCACGCCGCGGCACGGATCTGGGAACGCCGCAGCTCACTGCTCGCCGACCTCGGCTCACTGCTCGAGACCATGCAGGCCGCCGTGGACGCCGGTGATCCCCGGGCGCTGATGGCCGCCGACCGCGCCTTCCACGAGCGGGTCGTCGAAGCCGCCGGCAACGCCGTCCTCACCCGCTTCTACGCGGGGCTCCGCGACCGGCAGCAGCTGATGGGTGTCGCGGTCATGCGGGTGTCGCCGGAGCGGATGTCACGCGCCCTCGCCGAGCACCGGGGACTCGTCGCAGCGCTGGCGGGGGACGATCCGGACGCCTTCCGGCAGCTCGCGCTCGACCACGTCGGCACGGCCGCAGCTCAGGTACGGAGCCTGTCGTGACCGCTGTCGCCGACACCTCGCCGGACGCTCCCACCAACCGAGGCGGCGCGCCGACTCCCACCAACCGAGGCGGCGCGCCGACTCCCACCAACGGAGTCGGCGGGCCGACCGCTGACGCGGCACCGCTGCCAGCCGTTCCCGGATCTGCACACGCCGCTGCGACCCAGCCGACTCCCGACCAGCTGCGCGGCAGCCGCACCGCCTGGCTGATCTGGTCGCTCGGTGTCGCCGTGTACTTCGTCGCGGTCTTCCACCGCTCCAGCCTCGGAGTCGCCGGCGTCCTGGCGGCGCAGCGCTTCGGCGTCGGGTCGACCGCTCTGGCGGCCTTCCCGATGGTGCAGCTGCTGGTCTACGCCGGCATGCAGATCCCCGTCGGGGTGCTCGTCGACCGCTTCGGTCCGCGCCGCCTGCTCGTCACCGGCCTGGTCGTGATGGCAGCCGGACAGGGCATGTTCGCGGTGGTGCACGGTCTCGGCCCGGCGCTGCTGGCCCGGGCTCTACTCGGCTGCGGCGACGCCATGACCTTCGTGTCCGTGCTGCGCCTGGTGGCCGCGTGGTTCCCGCCCCGTCGCAACGCACTCGTCGTGCAGCTCACCGCCCTCGTCGGCCAGACCGGCAGCATCGTCAGCACGTTCCCGCTGTCAGCCGCGCTGCACGGTCTCGGGTGGACCCCGACCTTCCTCGGCGCCGCGATCGCCTCGGTCCTGCTGTCCGGGGTCGCCGTGCGCGGCCTCGCCGACTCTCCCGCGAGCTATCTGCAGAGACGGCAGTCGCGCGACGGCCAGCCGAAGCAGGGACGGGCGGAAGGCGACCAGCGCCGTTCGGGAATGGACCTCCCCCTCCGCGCCACGCTGCGCGCAGCCGCGCGCACCCCGTGGACGCGGGCCGGCTTCTTCGTGCACTTCACGACGCAGTTCCCGTCGACCGTCTTCGGGATGCTGTGGGGCTACCCCTTCCTCGTGCAGGGCGAGGGGCTGAGCCCGGCGCAGGGGAGCCTGCTGCTCTCGGAGCTCGTGGTCGCGGCGATGGTCTACGGGCAGGTCTTCGGGGTGATGGTCGCGCGTCGGCCGGAATGGCGGCTCAAGCTCGCTGTGATCGTCGTGCTCGCGACCGCGCTCGCCTTTGCGGCGGTGCTGCTCTGGCCGGGGCGCGCCCCGCTGCCGGTGCTCGTGGCGTTCGTCGCGGTCGTCGCCTCCGGGGGGCCAGCGTCAATGATCGGCTTCGACCTCGCCCGCACCGGCAACCCGATCGCGCGGCTGGGCACGGCGACCGGCATGGTCAACGTGGGTGGTTTCACTGCCTCGGTCGTCACGCTCCTCGTGATCGGCCTGGTGCTGGACCACCTCTCACCGGGCGGCCCGGAGAGCTACACGCTCGGTGCGTTCCGCTGGGCGTTCCTCAGTGTCTTCGTGCTCCAGGCGCTCGGGCTGACCGTGCTCGTCCGCATCTGGCGGCGGCTGCCCCGCGCGCGTCCCCTGGCCTGGCTCGGGCGCTGGGTGCGGTGGATCGAGGCCCGCGACGTGGCGGAGAGCACCGCGGGTGGCGCCGCTCCCCTGCGTTGAGGCGGCACGACGGACACCGCGCCCTGGTGCCGGCCCTCCCGTCGGCTCGCCTCGCCAGCTCTCCGAGCAACCTGCAAGGCTCGTCCCGTGACTGACACGCTTCCCGCCCGACCGCTGTCCGTCGCGCTGCTCCAGCTCGACGTGAGCGACGACGAGAGCCCCGCCGACCGGGTGCAGCGGGCGCAGGACCTGGTCCGCGCCGAAGCCGGCTGCGACCTCGTCGTCCTGCCCGAACTGTGGCCCACGGGCGCCTTCGCCTACGAGGACTGGGCGGCGTCGGCGGAGCCGATCGACGG
>JBQCDV010000057.1:0-3684 GCA_051960855.1 Actinomycetales bacterium | reverse complement strand
AGGCCGGCGTCGCGTTCTTCTCCGCGGCCGGCTCGGACTTCGTCGAGATGTTCGTCGGCAACGGCGCGCGCCGTGTCCGGGACCTCTTCGAGAAGGCCCGCAAGGCCGCCCCCGCCATCGTCTTCATAGACGAGATCGACGCCGTTGCCCGCAAGCGCGGTTCGGCCTCCAGCCCTGCCGACACCGAGCGCGACGGCACGCTGGTCGCGCTGCTGCACGAGATGGACGGCTTCACCGGCTCCGAGGTCCTGGTCCTCGCTGCCACCAACCGGCCCGACGTCCTCGACACCGCCATCACCCGGCCCGGCCGGCTCGACCGGCGCATCGAGGTGGGGCTGCCGGACCGTCGCGGGCGGCAGGCGATCCTCGACGTCCACCTCGCTGGCAAGCCGCTGGCCGCCGACATCGACCGGCTGTCCCTGGCCCGCCGCACGCCCGGCTTCTCCGGCGCCCAGCTCGCCGCCGTCGTCAACGAGGCCTGCCTGCTCGCCGCCCGCGAGCACAAGGACCTCGTCGACCAGGCCTGCCTCGACGCCGCTGTCGCGACCGTCGCGATGGGCCGCGCCCGGACCAGCGCTCTGGTGACCGACCACGACCGGCGCGTCACCGCCTGGCACGAGGCCGGCCACGCGGTGGCGGCGTTCGTCCTGCCCGAGGCGGACGACCCCGTCCAGGTCACGATCGTGCCGCGAGGCCCGGCTGGCGGAGTGACGTGGATGGGCGGCAACGACGACCAGTTCCTGCCCCGCCGCAAGGCGCACGCCCAGCTCGTCGTCGCCCTCGCCGGTCGAGCAGCCGAGATGCGCCTGCTCGACGGGGAGTTCACGCAGGGGGCGCACGGTGACCTGACTAACGCCACCGACCTCGCCGTCAAGATGGTCACCCAGTACGGCATGACCGACTTCGGCCTGGCGGTGCGCGACGCTCAGCTGCTCGCCTCGGGGGGGCCGATGGCCGATGCCGTCATGGCGCGGGTCGACGGGCTGCTCGCGGCCGCTCTCGACGACGCCGTCGAGCTGGTCGCTGCCCATGGACACTTCCTCGACGCCGTTGCCGAGGCCCTGCTGGACCTCGAGACGCTGTCCCGGTCGGAGATCGCCGAGCTGGACGCGGCCGTCGCCGTCCGCCGCTAGATCGAGGGCGCGGGGCAGGACCTGCGTCGGCCGGGCGTTCGTGGCAGCGTGCTGCCTGTGTCGTCCGTCCCGTCTGTGGAGTCAGAAGCGGTGGTGCAGTCAGAAGCGTCGGTGCAGTCCGAGGTAGCGGCGGCGCCAGCCGAGGCGGCCCCGTTGCTGCCGTCGCGGCGCATGCTCGCCTTCGAGGTCTGTGTCGTCGTCCTGCTCGCGGTGGGGCTCTCGGCGCTGCGGTCGGTGCTGTCGTTCCTCGTCTCGCTGATGCGGGCGCTGGAGTCGCCCGGAGGATCGCTGCGCAGCCAGTCGGCCACGTTGAACGCCAGCCAAGCCCCCAGTCACCCCTGGATCGACCTCGGCTACCAGCTGGTCTTCTCCCTGTCCCTGCTGCTGCCGGCACTGCTGGCGATCTACCTCGTGGCCCGTGACCGGGTGGGCAGCGCGGGCAGCGTGGGCACCGCAGCCAGCGTGGGCGCCGCCGGCAGCGCGGGCACCGCAGGCACCGCCCGGGCCCGAACGCCGAAGCGGTGGCTGCCCGAGATCGGCATCGTGCGGCGCGGATGGCCCACCGAGGTGCTGCTCGGCCTCGGACTCGCGGCGGGTGTCGGCGGGGTGGGCCTCGCCGCGTACCTGATCTCCTATGCGTCGGGGACCTCGGTCACGGTGGTCCCGACGACCCTGCCCGACGTCTGGTGGCGGCTGCCCGTCCTGATCCTCTCCGCGCTGGCCAACGCCGCCCTGGAGGAGACCGTCCTCGTCGGCTACCTCGTCACCCGGTTGGAGCGGGTCGGGTTGCGGCTGCCGGTCATCCTCGCGATCAGCGCCGGGCTGCGCGGGCTCTACCACCTCTACCAGGGGCTGGCGGGATGCCTGGGCAACGTGGCGATGGGCGTGCTGTTCGTCGCGTGGTTCGCGCGCCGGCGTTCGATCGTCGCGCTGTTCGTGGCCCACGCGACCATCGACACCGTCGTCTTCGTGGGCTGGACGCTCCTGCACGGCCACGTCAGCTGGATCCCCGGCTGACGCGCGATCCGGGTTCTGGTTCCGCTGATGCGGCGCGCAAGCGGAGTCGGAGCCGGGCCTCGCCCAGCGTCGCTCAGTTCCGCGCCGAGGTGATGGGCAGCGGCCGCAGCGTGTCCACGAGGCGACGCAGCCGGGACATCAGCTCGGTGTGGACGCGCAACTGCTCGCGCAGTCCCACGGCTGCGACCGGCCGGGGAGCATCGGCGAGCAGGTGGACGACGGCCCGCCGCGGCAGTACGCGCCGCAGGGTGCTGCTGCCGTAGTGATAGATGTCCTGCGACCCCCACTGGGCCAGCAGCGCGACAGGGGCGCCAGCGGCGGCAGCGGCTGTCACCGCCCCCGGTTGCGCCTTCCCCGGGCTCGTTGCCACGTCGACCGCGACCTTGCCCTCGGGGTAGATCACCACGCACTCGTCACGCCTGAGGGCGGCGACGATGGCGTCGAGCGCGCCGGGCCCGCGGGCGTCGCGGTCGAGCGGGATGTGGTCGAAGTAGCGCAGGATCGGACCGACCAGGGGATGCCGCATCACGCCGGCGGTGATGACGAAACGCGGCACGAGGCCGTGCCGGTTGAGCGCGGCCGCCACGACCAGCGGGTCGGCGACCGACAGGTGGTTCGCCACGACGAGCAACGGCCCCCGCCGCGGCAGGGCGGACAGGTCGGCCCTCGTCCGGCAGACCAGCCGGAGCACCACGTCGATGAGCCCGCACACCACGCGGTAGGCGCCGACGCGGCGGGGACCGGTCATCGCTCCACCGCCCACGACCGCAGCAGCTCGCGCAGCCTGAGCTTGTCGGTCTTGCCGACTCCGTTGCGGGGCAGGTCGGGCAGCACGTGCACGGCCACGGGGGCGGCGCGCTCGCCCAGCTCGGAGCGCACCCAGCGCCGGACCTCTGACAGCTCCGGGGCAGCGCCGACCGCGACGACGAAGGCGACGACCGCCTCGCCGCCGAGCCGGTCCGGTCCGGCGACGACGGCGGCGTCAGCGATGCGGGGGTGACGGCGCAGGACGGCCTCGACCTCGGCGGAGAACACCTTCTCGCCACCGGTGTTGATCATGTCCTTGACGCGGTCGACGACGAAGAGGAAGCCCTCGGCGTCCACGCGGCCCACGTCGCCGCTGCGGAACCACCCGTCACGGATGGCGTCGCGGGTGGCAGTGTCATCGCCCTCGTACCCGGTCGTCACGAGGGAGCCGCGCAGCCAGACCTCGCCGACCTCGCCCGGGGGGACGTCCCGACCGGTCTCGTCGCGGATGCTGACCTCCATGCACGGCAGCGGCCGTCCGGTGGAGCCGGGGCGGGCCGCGAACTCCGCATCGCGCAGGATCGTCGCGGGGGAGTGGGTCTCGGACAGTCCGTAGATGTCGAGCAGCTGCACCCCCGGCAGCGCCGCCCGCAGGGCCAGCTGCGTGTCCACGGGGAAGGGCGCGCCGCCGGAGCCCAGCAGCCGCAGCGCCGAGAGGTCGGTGGCGCGGAAGTCGCGGTCTCGAACCACGAGGGACCACCAGGACGGGACGCTGTAGGCCCAGGCG
>JBQCDV010000056.1:0-7641 GCA_051960855.1 Actinomycetales bacterium | reverse complement strand
GGTGACGACGACGACAGCACGGTCGGGGTGCGGGGCCTCGCCGCCCAGCAGCAGCAGGACGTCGCCCGAGCCGGTCGTGCTGGCCCCGGCCGGGAGGACCACGGAGCCGGCGTCGGCGCGGGGGGCCGGCAGCCGACCGGCTTGGCGGAGCTCGCGGGTCGCTGGGTCGAGAGCCCAGATGGCATCGGTCAGCTGCTGATGAGCGTTGGTCCCGGTGCGGCCTCCCGCCACCACGACCGTGCCCTGAACGACGCCCGCACTCGCGTGACCGGTCGGCGTGGGCAGCCGGCCAACGATGCTGGCGCGGGAGGAGTTCGGAGCCAGCAGTTGGATGGTCGAGAGTTGCCGTCCGCCGGCCTCACCGCCGATGACCCAGAGCCCCTGCGGCGTCAGGGCGACAGCGGCGTACCGCACCGGCTGCGCCAGGTGCGCGACCGTGGTGAAGGTCCTGCCATCGGTCGTGCGCAGCACGGCGTCGAGTGGCTTCTTCCCGTCGTAGCCGCCGACGACGTAGACGGCGGACGCGGGACCGAGGAGCCCGGCTGGGTCGTCGACGGCGGCGAGGTCGCTGTTGGGCACGGGGAGATGCCCGATAGGTGAGGAGGGTCGCGCGGGGGTGCCTGCCGCCGGGGTCCCCGCCAGCACCCGCTGGACAGCGTCGACTTCGCTGCTGTTGCCGCCGCCGAAGACCAGCGGTACCCCGGAGACCAGTGCCGCAGCGGTGTCGTGCACGCGGATGCCCAATGGGGGAAGCCGCTTCGCGGTCACGGCAGCCGCTGTCAGACCGGCGACCCCCGTATCGGGCAGTTGCAGCCTCCAGGTGTCAGCCGTGGAGCTGTTATCTGGACGCATACCGCCGGCGAGGATCAGCCCCTGCGGCAGGGCCACGGCGCCTTCCCGTGCGATGGCCTCCGGGAGCCGCCAGTTCGCGGTGGTCGCGGTGGCGGATCCGTTCGACCCGGTGGTACGCGAGCTGCCAGCGCCGGACGAGGCAGAGCGGGCGGCAGCGCCGGGTGCGGCAGACCCAGACGAGGCAGAGCCGGAGGCAGCGCCGGACGTGGCAGACCCGGACGCAGCAGACCCCGACGCGGCAGAGCGCGAGGTTACCGAGGAGCCCACGGACCCGCCCGCCGACGACGGCGAGGAGTCCGGCTGCGGCGTTCGGGAATCGGCACCGCTACATGACGTCAGACCGACGATAAGTGCGGTAAAGGCCAGCGCCCGAAGGGGTTTCACCGCATGATCCCGGTGTGCCCGATCGAGTAGGTGCCAGGCTGCGGCCACACCGTCAGCCCATGCGGACCGCTGCCGACAGGAATCCGCGCCAGCAGGTGACCGTTGCTCGTGTCGATCGCGTAGACCTCGCCGCTGTAGCGACCGGACAGCCAGAGCACTCTGCCGTCGGCGGAGACGTTGCCCATGTCGGGGCTCGCCTTGCCGGGCAGCTGCCATTTGCCGACGAGCCTGCCGGTGGCGAAGTCGAGCAGTGAGATGGAGCCTTCGCCGCGGTTGGTGATGTAGAGGGTCTTCTCGTCGCGGGAGACGTAGAGTCCGTGACATTCCTTGCCAGTCTTGAGGAATCCAGTCACTTGCAGAGTTGCGGCGTCGATGACGTGCACTCCGTTGAGCACCATGTCGGCGACGTAGAAGGTGCGACCGTCCGGTGACAGCTTCACGTCCTGCGGCATCGCGTTGCGCGGCAATGTGATGTAGCGCAACAGTTTCTGGTGCGCCATGTCGATGACCGCGAGCTTGCCGGGCATGTTGTGCATGCCGCTGAATTCGCACGTCGCGATGCCGGTCTGGCCGTCGGCGCTGTAGTCCATGTGGTCCACGCCGTCGCACCCCGGCAAGTGCAGATCGTGGACCTCCTTGTAGTCGCTGGTGCGCAGGAAGCGCAGCGTCTTGTCTTCCTCGGACACAACCACTGCGTAGCGCCCGTCGGTGGTGAAGTACAGGTTGTAGGGCCGCGAGGCATGAACGACGCGGCCATCCGGCTTGCCCGTCAGCGGGTCGAAACCGATGAGCTCGTTGGCCGTGCTCGCCGTGACCCACAGCGTGCGCAGGTCCCAGGACGGGACGACGTGCTGGTTCAGGCCGCCCATCCGGTAGTGGCCGACGACCTTCCGCGTCGCCTGGCTGATCACATAGACATCGCGGGTCAGCGTGTCGGGGACGTAGACCAGTGCGGGTGCACCGACCGCGGCAGGCGCGAAATTGCCCGGGGTGTCGGCGGCGTAGACGTTGACGACGTCGCTGCCGGTGCCGCCGCTGCTCGCGCCGCTGGACGTGGCGGTGCTGGACGCGGCGGTGCTGGACGCGGCGGTGCCGGAGGTGTCGGCTGTCGCGCCTTCTGCCGTTGTCGTGGCCGCCGGGGAGGAGCTGGGCGCGTGGGCAGCCCCGGAGGAGCTCGTGCCGCCGCCGGAGCCGCCCGTGCTGCTGCACGCCGCGAGCGAGGCCGCCACGAGCAGAGCGGAGGCTCCTCTCGTCAACCGGCGGGTCGGCGGGCGGGACGGGGTCAGCACGGAGGTTCCTCCTCGAGGTCGGCAGCGGGAACGATCACCGTGAACCACGCGCCAGGCGCGGCACCGGAACTGGCAGGAGCGGCGGTCGCGACCGGACGCCGGACGAGTAGGCGCCCGCCCTGAGACTCCACGAGCCGACGGGCCAAGGCGAGACCGAGACCGCCCTTGCCGGACGGCCTCGTGGTGGTGCCGTGTTCGAAGAGAACGTCGTCCGCGAGCGCGACTCCCGGCCCCTGGTCGACCACGTCGATCGCGAGGGCCCCGTGAGCGTCGCGCAGCACGACGGCGACCTCACCCTCGCCGTGGACGACCGCGTTGTCGACGAGGACGTCGAGGGCCTGCCGCAGTGCGGCCAGGGTCGCGGTGGTCGATGGGGCGGCCTGGTCGGTGACGACGAGGTGGCGACCGCGGAGCGTGAGTTCGGGCCCCCAGCGGCGAGCGACCTCGTCGGCGACCACGGAGGCGGGCAGAGAGGCGGGGCTGCCGGGCAGAGATGCCTCCACGGGGTCGCCACTAGCGACAACCGTCGCGCCGTCACCGGACGAGGCGCCACGTCCCCCCGATCCACCTCGGGCGGGACCGGGGTCACCACCCGCCGACCCACCCTGGACCGAGCCGGCACCCGCCGCGCGCCGTGCGCCGTTCCCGCCGGCGTCGGCCACAGCTGCGGCGTTCGGGAATCCGATGGGCGCTGCGGGCGGCGCCGGACGATGCCCCTCGAGCAGGTCGGACATCGTGGCGTCGACGACGTCGAGACGCTCGAGGGCGGCGGTGACGGCTTCGGGCAGCTCGTCCGGGGGGCCGGCCAGACCGGTCTCGAGACGCAGGCGCAGGCCGGTGAGCGGGGTCCGCAGCTGGTGGGAGGCGTCGCGGGTGAGGCGGCGTTCGGTCTCGACGAGGTCGTCCAGCCGGGCCGCCGTCGAGTCGAGGCTCTGACCGACCGAGTCGATCTCCGGGATACCGCTGGACGCCGACCGGACCGAGAAGTCGCCCGACCCCAGCCTCGTCGCGACCGCCTCCAGGTGCTGCAGCGGGCGGGCGAGCCGGGTCGCGAGGCGCCAGGCCACCAGCAGCCCGACCGCAAGCGCGACCGCGGCGAGCGCCGCGAGACCGAGCCAGGTCCGCCAGCTGCGCCGCCAGACGTCCAGGTCCTGAGTCTGGAGCCGGACGGCGGCGACGACCCGGTCCCCGTCGAGCACCGGCAGCGCGACGGTGACCGCATCCTCGCTGTGGCTGTAGGCCAACGTCTGACTCCGCAGCGCCTGGGTCACGAGGGGGTCGTGGAGGGGCCCGGTGCCGCTGCGCCGAGTGCCGCTGTCGTCGTACGCGGCCACTGTCTCGTCCCCGGCGACGACCCGGCTCGGCAACGGCCGCGACAGCTGGTCGGGGTCGAGCGCCACCGCGACGCGCAAGGCGTGACGCTCGAGCTCGGCGCGCTCCTCGGACAGGGCGTTCTGATGCACGGCGAGACCGAGAGGCAGCGCGAAGAGCGCCACGCTGACCACGCAGACGGCCATCGCCAGCTGAAGGATCCGCCGTCGCACCTGGCGTAGCTCCTTCTCGTCTCGTCGCCTCCGCGCTGCCTCGGGCGCCACGCGCACGGAGGGGTCACGTGGCAGGACAAGTCGACCATGCCGCGACGGCTGCCGTCGCCGCGCGCCCCTGTCTCCGCCGCCGCGACCCGTGTCTTGACGCAGGTCCCACTCTCCCTCTAACCGGCCTTGAACCTCACCTGGGAATCCTGGTTGTCGTGGCGCCCCTGCCCCGACTTGCCGAGACCCTCGGCCGCATCGCTCAACGCCTCCTGACAGCGGTGCGGCCGGGCGGCGGCTCGACGCTGCCGGGGCGCCTCGTGCTCGCCCTCGACCCCCTCGCGCTGCAGCGCCTGACACGGGACCGGCGCGTCGTGCTGGTCTCGGGCACCAACGGCAAGACCACGACGACCCACCTGCTGGCCGCGGCGCTCGCCACCCAGGGCCCGGTCGCCAGCAACGCCGAAGGCGCCAACCTGCTGCCCGGCCTCGTGTCCGCACTGCTGCGCGCCCCTCGCACGGCTGCCACGGCGGTCCTCGAGACCGACGAACGCGTCCTTCCCGCCGCCCTCCGCACGTGCTCCCCTGCTGCTGTCGTCCTCCTCAACCTCAGTCGCGACCAGCTCGACCGCCACCACGAGGTCGCCGCCATCTCCCACCGCTGGCGGGACGCGCTCGCGGAACTGCCCCCCGACGCCGTCGTGGTGGCTGACCCCGGTGACCCCAATGTCGCCTGGGCTGCCGCTGCCGCCCCTCGCGTCGCCTGGGTCGCGACCGGCAACCCCTGGCGGCTCGACTCCGCGCTCTGCCCCCGGTGCGGGTCCCTGCTTGACCTTCCCGAACGCCGCTGTCCCACCTCTCCCGCCGTCGCCGGCTTTCCCGCCGTGGCGGTCCCTCCTACCGTCGCCGTCTCTCCTGCCGTCGCCGTTGCCGGAGTGTCCGCATCGTCGGGCGAGCCGTGGGCCTGCTCGTCGTGCGGCCTGGCTGAGCCTGCGCCGGATCTTCGCGTCCACGGTCAGCGTCTGCATGCCGCCGACGACGACGTCACTCTGGCCCTGCGGCTGCCCGGGAGCTTCAATGTCGGCAACGCCGCCATGGCCGCCACGGCAGCGCTGGCACTGGGGGTGCCACTGCCGCAGACGGCTGCCGTGCTGGCGGACGTGGAGGCGCCGGAGGGCCGCTTCCGGGAGTTCGACCTACCGCACGGGCGCGCCCGGCTCGTGCTCGCCAAGAACCCAGCGGGTTGGGCGGCCGCGCTGGACCTCGTGGCCGCGCCGACGGTCGTCCTGGCTGTTGACGCGACCGCTGCGGACGGCCGCGACCTGTCGTGGCTGTGGGATGTGCCCTTCGAGGTCCTTGCTGGGAGACGTCTCGTCGTCACGGGACCCCGGGCCGCGGACCTCGCTGTGCGGCTGCGCTACGCGGACCTTCCGCACCTGCTGTGCCCGGACTTGGCCGCTGCCCTGGACCAGGTCGTCGGGCAGGCCGATGTCCTGGCGACCTATGCGCCGTTCCAGCAGCTGCGGTCCCAGCTGCGGGACGCGGCCTGAGGTCGCGATGACCGCCGGCACTGACCCCGTCGCCATCGTGACGCTGCTGCCAGAGCTGCTGGGTACCTACGGCGACGGCGGTAACGGCGCGGTGCTCGAGCAGCGCCTGCTCTGGCGAGGATTCGAGGTCGAGCACCACTTCGTGTCACCGCGACAGGAAATACCGGTGCAGCGGGCTGTGTACCTGCTCGGCGGTGGCGAGGACGCCGCTCAGGAAGCAGCCGCCAAAGTGCTGTTGCAGACGTCGGCGCTGCGTCGCGCACTCGACGCAGGTGCGGTCATCGTCGGCGTCTGCGCGGGACTCCAGCTGCTCGGTCACAGCTTTCCCGGGCGCGAAGGCCCGCACGCCGGCCTCGGTCTCCTCGACCTCGTCACCGAGCCCGGTCCGGTCCGTGCCGTCGGGGAGATCGTCACTGAAGCGTCTCCCGCAGCGATGGCATCCTTGCCGCTGCTGGCATCCGACCCGCGGTTCACCGGCTTCGAGAACCACGCCGGGCGCACCCACCGCGGCCCCGGCGTCGCCCCTCTTGCTCGTGTCCTCGGTGACGGAGGCGTGGGCAACGGCGACGGCACGGACGGTGCCATCGGTGGCGATGACGTCGACGGTCGGGTCTTGGGCACGTATCTGCACGGCCCGGTCCTCGCTCGCAACCCTGCCCTCGCCGACGCGATCCTCACCCGGCTACTCGGGCATGACCTGCCGCCCCTCGACCTTCCGGAGGTCACTTCCTTGCGTAGCCAACGCCTTGCAGCTACCCGCCCGGGCCGGACGACGACGGCGGGCAACGTGGTCGGACGACGTTCGTGAATCTCGCGGCCCAGACATCTGCCAGGCTGGTCGACGTGGCCCCCGCACCCGCGTCGCTGCTCGTCGTCGAGGACGACGACACCATCGGCTCGCTGCTGCGGCGCGCCCTCGAGCGTGCTGGCTACGCGGTCCGCTGGCTCCGGTCCGGGGCGGCCGCCGTGATCGACGCCCGCGAGCACGACTATGACCTGGTGCTGCTGGACCTCAACCTGCCTGACGTCGACGGCGTCGACGTCTGCCGCCAGCTGCGAGCGATGCGACCGACGACAGTTATCGTCATGCTGACGGCAAGACGGCAGGAGATGGACGTCATCGTCGGGCTCGACGCCGGCGCGGATGACTACCTTGTCAAGCCGTTCCGCACGGCCGAGCTGCTGGCCCGCCTCCGCGCCCACCTCCGGCGGCTCCCACCGCCACCGGACGTCACCGAGCCGCTGGTCCTCGGCGACCTGACGGTCGATCGGGCCGCGCGGAAGTGCCTGCTGGCCGGTGAGGTCGTCCCGCTGCGGCCGAAGGAGTTCGACCTGCTGACGCGGCTCGCGGAGTCAGCCGGGACGCTGGTGCCGCGCGACCTACTCATGCGCGACGTCTGGGATGAGCAGTGGACGGGCTCGACCAAGACCCTCGACGTGACCATGGCCGCACTGCGCAAGACGCTCGCTGAGTCTGCCGAAGCCCTGTTACCCCGGCTCGGTCGAGCCCCTCGGCTGCCGTCGGTGGCGACCCTGCGTGGTCACGGATACCGACTGGACCCGCCGGTCGAGCAGGCTGCGACGGACGTCTCGTCACCGCCGTCGCGGACATCAGCCCCGCCACCGCCGTCGCCGGACGTCGCTGACGCCACGGTTGCGTCCTCCCGCTTCCGCGCAGACTGACGAGGTGTCAGGCCTCGTCGAACGCGTCCTCAACCTTCCTCCGCTCCCGGTCTATGCCGTGGTGGCGGCCCTGGTCTTCATCGAGGACGCGCTGTTTGTCGGCTTCGTCGTGCCCGGCGAGACCGCAGCAGTCCTCGGTGGCGTCGTCGCGAGCCAAGGCCGCGTCAACGTTGTGGTGCTCGCGGCTCTTGTCGTGCTCGCCGCGATCAGCGGTGACTCTGTCGGGTACGAGATCGGGCGCCATTTCGGTCCCCGGATCTTGCGGATCCGCGTGCTCGACAAGCGGCGCGAGAAGCTCGACAAGGCCCAGGACTTCCTGCGTCGGCGTGGCGGATCCGCGGTGTTCCTTGG
>JBQCDV010000055.1:0-12010 GCA_051960855.1 Actinomycetales bacterium | reverse complement strand
GGGGCGCCCCCCCCCCCCGCCGCCCCCCCGCGGGCCGCGGCCGCACCTGTCGTCTCCCAGCACCCACACCTGGTAGGGCGAGTGCGGGGGGCTCCGCCCCCACCCCCCCACCTCTCGCTCGGCGAGGTCGCGCCGGTGCCGGGCGATGCTGGCTCCCATGCTGGACAGCGGACCGAGCAGCACGACGAGACGACCGCCCTCGGAGACGGCGCGCGCCGCATGGTCGGCGACCAGGTCAACCGTCGTCACCGGCGCCCCGCGCTCCCCCCGCAGGTGCGTCGCGGAGACCAGGCGGCACAGCGCCGCCCACCCTCCGGCTCCGCTGGCGAGGACGGTGACCCGGGCATGGCGGGGGTCCACGCTGCGGCCGCCTCGCGCCGGCGTTGCTGATTGCCGGCTCTGCCGGTCCTGCCCATCCTGTCGCCGGCTGCGATGCGGCGATGAGGTGAGTTCAAGCTCCAGCGGCGCCACGGCGAGGTCGACACCCAGGATCGGGCGGAGGCCCACGCTGCCACAGGCCAACGCGAAACGGACAGCGCCATACAGGCCGTCGCGGTCGGTGAGGGCCAGCGCCTCCATCCCGTGGTCGGCAGCTCGCTCGACGAGCGCCCGCGGATGAGAGGCGCCGTGACGCAACGAGTAGCCGGATGCGACGTGCAGGTGGACGAACGGGTCGCTCATCGGACCCTCCCTTCGAGATCGCTCCAGATGCACTGCAGATAGAGCTGCAGGTGGAACCGCAGGTGGACTGCCGAGGGGAAGGCCGGCGATGAGATGAATCAGCAGGTGAGCCGAGAAGCCGCGCGGCTCGACGGGGTGTCGCAGGCGACGGCCCTGTCAGAGCAGGTGGGTGTCGCGATCGACGAGCGTCTCGACGATGCCGACGAAGGTCTCCGCATCGCGGACCAGGTCGTCGGCATCGCGCCGTGTCACCACCGACCGCCGGCCCGCCTCGAGGGCTGCCCGTTTGACCGCGCTCGCCGAGAAAAAGGACGCCCACTCGCTCAACTCGGGGGCATGACGAGCAAGCAGCACCCAGACGTTGCGGCTGCCGCGGTGGCGGCTGTCGCGGGCTGCCCGAAGCGCCAGCATCGCGGCAGCGGCACGCAGCGCCGCCAGATGGGCGCTGGCATATCGCTCATCTGAGCCGTCCGCCAGTGCCGCGGCGGTCAGCCCCCGCCGGGCAGCGGCCAGCAGCTCGAAGACGCTTGGCGGCGGTGGCGCGGCGAGCACGCGTGCAGCAGAGCCTGCAGTCGCAGTGGAGGCCGCAGACGTGACAGCCGACATGGCAGGGGAACGAAGCGCCGACATGTGTCAGACCTCCTAGTCCACGACACCGGAGAGAGACCACTGACCGCTGGCCCAGTCGAAGGCGACGTCGTAGACGCCGCTGCCAGCCGCGCGGCCCGCCGATGCCTCGACGCGCCAGAGCTCCCGGTCCAGCGCTGCAGCGGCGGCACCGTCCTGCCACCATGGCGGCGCCTCGAACCAGTGCGAGAGCACCTCCCGCACGACGTAGAGCCGGCCCCGCCAGAGAAACTGGGCAGGCGCCTCGTCCCCGCGGCGGACCTCGATGACCTCGGCGTAAAGACGTGACATCTCGCCTCCAGCGGCTCGTGACAAGGTGACCGGCGTGCTTCCCCACACGCCGGTCGGCCGTCTCGTCTGGCGCGGGGTCGAGCCGCGCCAGACGAGGCGCCCACGAACGTGTCCGCCCACTGGCCGCAGCGGGAGGACGATTCCCGTCGTGACCTCGATGCCGGGCTGGAGGGCGCGACCCCTCCTGACATCGAACATGTGTTCGAACGAGGTCTAGTAAACCGAGGGAAGCGGGTGGGCGTCAACGCCGATCGCCGAATTGGGGAACGCCTACGGTGGGTCCGTGACGAGCATCAACGAGCACCCTTCGGTCCAACGCGTCGAGCAGGCCCTCCGGGCAGCCGAGGTGACGACGCCGGTGACGATCCTCGATGACTCGGCTCGGACAGCGGCTGACGCGGCTGCGGCCCTCACCGCCCTCACCGGAGCGACCGTCGAGGTCGGGCAGATCGCCAACTCCCTCGTCTTCGACGCCGACGGCGACCCCCTCCTGGTCCTCGCGAGCGGAGCGGCGAAGGTCGACGTCACACTCATCGCTGCTGCGGTGGGGGCAACGCGGGTGCGTCGCGCCGACCCCGAGCTGGTGCGCTCGGCCACTGGCTTCGTCATCGGCGGCGTCTCTCCGGTGGGACACCTCCAGCCGCTGCAGACGCTGATCGACCTCGACCTCGAGAGCTACGCGCAGGTCTGGGCGGCCGCTGGCCACCCCCACGCCGTCTTCGCCACCACCTACGACGAGCTGCGCCGCCTGACCGGCGCTGCCCCCACACGGGTCAGACGAGCGACACAGGTCAGATGAGCGACACAGGTCAGACGAGCACTGCTGCACCCACGGGACGAGGGGGCGGCTCCGACGTCCCACCCGTCGTCACTCTTCACCTGTGGGGCGTCAAGCCCGGGCATGTGCCCGCCGCCGTGATGCGCATGGGTCTGCTGCGCGGTCCTCTCCGCCGCACGCCGGAACTGCGCTTCGCCAAGCTGCTGGGCACCGGTCACGGCCGCAGCTTCGACGTGCGGGATGCCGACCCTCTGCACTGGGGGGTCCTCGCGGCCTGGCAGACGACCGCAGCGGCCGAGGCCTTCGACCTGGGACCGGTCGTGGCCTCCTGGCGGCGGCTCGCCGTCGAGGAGCTCGCCTTCCAGCTGGTCCCGTTGACGAGCACCGGACGGTGGGCCGGGCAGCAGCCTTTCGGCTCCCCCACGCCGCATCGCGCGACCGGGCGGGTGGCGGCGCTGACCCGCGCCCGCCTTGTCCCGTCGCGCGCAGCAACGTTCTGGCGGGCAGTCCCCCCGGTGGCCGCCGACCTCCAGCAGTCCCCCGGGCTAGAGCTCGCCCTCGGCATCGGCGAGGCACCAGTCGGGCTCCAGGGCACCTTCAGCCTGTGGCAGGACGAGGCCTCGCTGCGCGGCTTCGTCTCCCAGCGCTCCCCGCACCGGGAGGTCATCGCCCGCACCCACCAGGAGGGGTGGTACGCCGAGGAGCTGTTCGCCCGCTTCGCCGTTCGCGATGTGCGGGGCAGCTTCGGCACCTTCCTCGCCTGAGACTCGGCTGCGTCAGCCGGACGGTTTGCGTGGGCCGTGCGCGCCGTCGGCGGCGAGCTCACGCGTCAGCCGCGTGAGGTCGACGACGGCCCCCTGCAGGTCCTCGTGCAGCTCTGACTCCCGCAGCTCCTTGACGCGTGCCTCGACGTCCTGCACGTGTCCGGCAACGGCCTCGGCTGCGACCGGCCACGCGCCCGGTCCCGCTCGGCGAATCTCATCCGCGAACGCCGCGAGCGTCGCTCCCGCCGCCGCCAGTGCCGCTCGCAGGGCCTCAGGAAGTGGCTCTAGCTCCTCGCGCCCCTGCGGCACCTCCACGAGCGTGCGTGCGACCGAGCGCACCTGCCCCACCAGGTGGTCACAGGCCTGACCGGCCGCCTCCAGCCCCGCCACACCGCTGCGCACTCGCGCCCAGACGTTCCAGCGCAGGCTCTCCCTCGCCTTCTCCAGCGCGGACTGCGACTCGCGCAGGGGCTTGTCCAGCCCCCGCGCCCGACTCATCCAGGACTGCGCCTCAGCCTCTCCCCAACCGTCCCTGCTCTCCTCGGCCATCGCGGTGTAGACCTTGCTCATTGCCTCCGCGATAGCCGCCACACCGGTGCGGGCGGTGGCGACGGGGTCGGCCGGCCACACCACCTGGACAGCGATGCCGACCCCGACACCGATGGCCGTGTCGATGACCCGCGTCAGGCCGTAGTTGCGCCCGAGCGCCATGACCAGGATGGCCGTCGTGGGCAGCTGCGTCCCGGTGACTGCTCCGAGCCGTCGGGTGCTGGCCAGGATGACGCCGATCAGGACGACCAGCCCGATGCTCCAGGCGTGCAGCCCGACTACCTCGCCGGCGATCAGGGCCGCGACCAGCCCCAGAATCGCCCCCGAGGCCTGCTGCAACCCGGTCCGGACCGTGCGGAACACGGTCGCGTCGACGGTGACGAGGGCCGCGATCGATCCCAGGACGGGGATGGGGCTGTCGACCAGCGTCGTGCACAGCAGCCAGGCGATCGCCGCCGCCAGCGCAGGCTGCAGCGGCCGTGCACCGAGGTGCACGACCGCCGCGCGCAGCCGCCGCGCTGCCGTCGTGAGCGGCGCCGGGACCGCCGTCATCCGTCGACCTGTCTGCCGACCCGTCAGCGGCCCGAACGGCGCCCGCCCGGCTTGCCGTCGCGCGCTGCGCTCCCCGTCGCGTTGGTGCGGTGCCGACCACCGGGCTGACCCGCCTGGTCGCGCCGTGTCGCCGCCAGTCGCGATCCACGCTCCGGAGCGCGACCGTCGAACGGGCCGCCCCGACTGTCATCAGCGGAGGCGCTGTCATCGCTGCCGGACCCCGTCGCGGCACCGGTGTCGACGCCAGCCTCGCTGGTGATCTCCTCCAGGCTCCGGTCCTTGGTCTCGGGCAGCTTCATGGCGAAGAAGACGGTGGCGATGATGCCGAG
Organism: Actinomycetales bacterium; assembly: GCA_051960855.1. Taxonomy (GTDB): domain Bacteria; phylum Actinomycetota; class Actinomycetes; order JAJZTN01; family JAJZTN01; genus JBQCDV01. The sequence continues at coordinate 7,439 of JBQCDV010000055.1, read as the reverse complement.
CACCGCGTAGATCCAGAAGGTGCCGGTCTTGCCGAACCAGCCAACGAAGGACAGGAAGAAGTAGGAGATCAGGAAGTTGAAGCCCCAGTTCGCGATCGTCGCGATCGCCATCGCCTTGGACCGGATCTTCATCGGGTAGATCTCGGAGATCATCAGCCAGAAGACGGGACCGAGGCCGATGGCGAAGGCGGCGATGTAGAAGACGAGCGCGGCCAGTGCGATCCACCCGTACTGCTGGGCGAGGTCGGTCCGCCAGAAGAAGAAGCCGAGGACGGCAAGCCCGATGACACAGCCGACAGTTCCGGTGAGCAGCAGCTTCCGCCGTCCGACGCGGTCGAGCAGCAGCACGGCAATGATCGTGAAGACGACGTTGGTGACACCGATGGCGACGGCTTGTGCGACCGAGGAGTCCACGCTCAGACCCGTGTAATGCAGGATCGTCGTCGAGTAGTAGATGACGGTATTGACGCCGATGAGCTGCTGGAAGATGGCCAGGCCGAGACCGATGACCATCAGCGGCCGCAGGGACCCCGCGAAGAGCTCGCTGAACTTCGTGCTGCCCTGCGCCTCCGACGTGTCGCGGATGTCGCGGATCTCCTCCTCGACCTCCTCCTCGCTCCGCGTCTTCGCCAGGACGCGGCGAGCCTCGTCTTCGCGACCCTTGTCCATCAGCCAGCGCGGGCTGTGCGGCACGACCAGCATGCCGATGAAGAGCGCAGCGCCGGGGATGACAGCAAGACCGAGCATCCAGCGCCATCCGTTGTCCACGTCGCGCAGCGCGAAGGCGACCAGGTAGGCGGCCAGGATGCCGAGGGTCACCATGAGCTGGTTGAAGGTGACTGTGCCGCCGCGGATCTTCTTGGGGGCGTGCTCGGAGATGTAGAGAGGCGACACGAACGACGCCGTCCCTACCGCGAGGCCGAGGACGAAGCGGGACCCGATGAGGAACGGCACGTTGGGCGCGAACGCGGACCCCAGGGCGCCGACCACATACACGGCACCGGAAATCGCCTTGGTCCACTTTCGGGAGATCTTGTCCGCCAGGTATCCGGCGATCGCGGCGCCGAGCATGGCACCGATCAGCAGGGACGCGACAATCCAGGACTGCTCGAACTTCGAGGCGTCGAGCTGCTTGCCGATGAAGAGCAGCGCACCGGCGATGATCCCCGTGTCATAGCCGAAGAGGAATCCCCCGATGGCGGCGAGGATGGCGATTCCCATGAGGAATCTGTTTTTTACCGCGTTGCGTACGAATCCATCACTCGCCACGATCGACTCCTTCGTCTGCACGTGAAACGGCGTGTCCGGCCCAATGGCGACGAAGGTCTTCCCTTGCTACACGGCATAAAACTCGCGGGTCGGCGCGAGGGACAGCAGGGCGCGCTCGTCCCGGCTGCCCGGGGAGGCGGTGATCAGGACCACCTGCTGGTCGTCCTCCGGCACCAGGAGAACGTCGCAGGAGACGGTGAGCCGGCCGACCACGGGATGTTCCACGACCTTCGTGCGGTGGCCCGGAGTGCGCGTGGGATCGGCTGCCCAGAGCTGCCGGAAGTCGCCGCTCGCGGCGGAGAGCTCCTCGACCAGGCGTCGCAGGTCGGCGTCAGCGGGGTAGCGCGTGGCCGCTGTCCGCAGCCGCGATACGGCGACTTCGGCGAAACCGTCCGACGCCCTGCTCCAGTGCCGTCCCTGGACGAAGTAGCGGCGAGCGAGGTTGGACTCGGTGTCGAGATGACCGAGCAGGGCCGCCGCCAGCGGATTGGATGCGACCACGTCGTAGGTCGCGGCGGTGACGATCGCCGCGGTCGCCGGGAGGCGGTGCAGCAGCTCGGCCACGTGCGGCCGGACGCGCCGCGGCACCAGGTGCGGGGGCGCCGGCGAGGTCCCTGCGAGCTCGAAGAGCCGCTGACGGTCAGCCCGGTCCAGCTCGAGCGCCTCGGAGAGCGACTCGACGATCCGCGGTGACGGCTTCGCGCCCCGTCCCTGCTCGAGCCGGATGTAGTACTCGACCGACATGTGGGCGAGGTCGGCAACCTCCTCCCGGCGCAGCCCCGGTGTCCGCCGCGTTCGGTCGCCGGTCACGACCGGGCGCCGCCGCGCTCGGCGGTCGCGGAGGAATGCGCCGAGCTCCGTCGCAGACATCGCACCTCCCCTGGGTGGTACTGGCAGGGCCTGGCTGACCCGCGGCCCAGCGACCACGGTGGACGCCATGAACTCTCCCACCGCACTGATCACCGGAGCCACCAGCGGCATCGGCAAGGAAACCGCACGGCAGCTCGCCGCGCAGGGCTGGACCGTCCTCGTCGGGGCCCGCGACGCCGAGCGGGGCGAGCAGGCCGCGGCGGAGGTCGGCGCCCGCTCACTCCTGCTGGACGTCACCGACAGCGCCAGCATCGCCGCTGCGGCAGCCGCCGTGCCGACCCTGGAGGTCCTGGTCAACAACGCCGGCATCTCCCTGGACATCGGCGAGGTCCTCACGGAGGTGGACGTCGAGGTCTTCCGGCGCACCTACGAGACCAACGTCTTCGGCCTGGTCGCGGTTACCAACGCGTTCCTGCCTGCGCTACGCCGCGCACCGCACTCACGGATCGTCAATCTCTCCAGCGGCACCGGCTCGCTCACCTGGAGCACGAGCGCGAACCCGCAGTTCGACTTCCACGCAGCCGCTACCGGCCGCGGTGCCGCGTACCGCTCGTCCAAGACGGCCGTCGACGCGCTGACGGTCTTCTACGCCCACGCGCTCGCGGCCGACGGAATCAAGGTCAACGCCCTTGCACCGGGGCTACGCGCGACCAACCTCAACCCGCGAGCCGCGAGCGCCGGCGGGGACCCCGGTGAGGCCGCCGCTGCGGTAGTGCGACTCGCAACCCTGCCCGACGACGGCCCCACCGGCCTGGTCTTCTCGTGGGACGGCACCGAGGTGCCGTGGTGATCCCTGCCGTGGTGATCCCCGCCGTGGTGATCCCCGCCGTGGTGATCCCTGCCGTGGTGATCCCGCTGAGCTACCTGTCGGTCAGCCCTCGCTGACGCGCAGGACCGTCTTGCCCCGACCGTGGGCGTCCCGGACGTGGTCCATCGCCTCGGCGGCCTGCTCGAGCGGCAGCACCCGGTCGATCGCCACGGTCAGCTGGCCCGCGTCGACCCACCCGGCCAGCTCCGCGAGCTGGTCGGCGTCGGGCCGGACGAAGACGTAGGCGCCACCGCGCTCGAGCACACCGGCGGCGTCGGTGATCGACGCCACGCGCCACGCCTCGGAGACCAGCTCGAACGACGCAGCGAGGGCATCGCCGCCGGCGAGATCGAGCGCCACGTCGACACCGTCCGGGGCCAGCTCGCGCACCCGATCGACTAGTCCGTCACCGTAGGCGGTCCACTCTGCGCCGAGGCTGCGCACGAAGTCGGCGTTCGCAGGGCTGGAGGTGCCGATGACGCGGGCACCGAGGATGCGCGCGATCTGCACCGCGACGTGCCCGACTCCCCCGCTCGCGCCGTGCACGAGGACGACGTCGTTCGCGCTCGTGCCCGTGACGCGCAGCGCCTGCAGGGCGGTCAGCCCCACCAGGGGCAGCCCGGCAGCCTGCTCCCACGAGGCGGAGGCGGGCTTCGGGCCCAGCGTCCGGACGGGCGCGGAGACCAGCTCGGCGAAGGTGCCCTCGCCGATGTCGTCGCGGCGGACGTAGCCGATCACCTCGTCACCTGGCGCCCATTCGCGCACCGACGGCCCTACCTGCTCGACGACGCCGGCGACATCCCAGCCAGGAATGACTGGGAAGTGCACCTCGAAGCCGCCGTCGAGGTAGCCCTCACGCACCTTCCAGTCGACCGGGTTGATGCCCGCTGCGCGCACGCGCACGAGGACGTAGTCAGGACCGACCTTCGGGTCAGGCAGGTCGCCGAGGTGGAGGACTGAGGAGTCGCCGTAGGCGTCGTAGCTGATCGCTCGCATGCCTCATGTCTAGCTGACGCCCAGCAGCCTCGCACCGTTGGTCCAGCAGACCGCGCGCAGCCAGTCGTCGCCGAGGTCGAGGCGGGCTAACGACTCCAGCTGGTGGGCGTAGGGATACGGGATGGTGGGGAGGTCGGTGCCGAGCACGATCCGGTCCTGCAGGTCGACCAGGCGCGGGAGCAGCTCGGCAGGGAAGGGCGCCAGCTCGTCGAAGAAGGACGTAAAGACCATCGTCGTGTCCAGGTGGACGTTGGGATACCCCTCGGCGAGGTCGAGGAAGGCCTCGTATTCAGGAGCACCGAGGTGGGCGATCACAGCCGTCAGCCGGGGATGCCGAGCAAGCACGTCGGCGATGGGACCGGGGCCGGTGTGCTCGGTTGCCACGGGGCCGGAGCCGGCGTGGATGACGACGGCCGCGCCCGCCTCGCTCAGCACGCCCCACACGTCGTCGAGCAACGGGTCTCGCGGGTCGAAGCGTCCCACCTGCACGTGCACCTTGAACACGCGAGCGCCCCGGTCAAGCAAGCGTCGCACTGACGTTAAGGCCCCCTCCTCGGGATAGAAGGTCGCCGACGGGACGCATGCGGGCGTCGTTCGGGCCAGGTCCATCGTCCAGTCCGACAGTCCGTCGACCATGCCCGGCCGGTGGGCGTAAGCGAGGGCTGGGTAGGCGCGTACGCCCATCCGGGCCAGCAGTCCGATCCGCTCCTCCGTGGTGAGGCGGTAGCGAATGGGCCAGGCCCGGCCGATCAGCGGGCCGGCCTCGTCGAAGTACTGCCACACCCGGGCCTCGAGCCGTGGCGGCAGGAAGTGCACGTGCGCGTCCACGAGGCCCGGGAGACCCAGCCCCTTCCAGAACGACGTTGTCGCCGCTACCTCGCCGTCGTCAGGCCTCGCGTTCACCGAGCGGACGCTACCCGGCGCCCTAGACTTCCTCGCGATGAGCGTGCGCGTGTACTCCGGTCCCCGAGCGGGGCGTGCCCCCTCACGGGCGGTCCGGCCGGACCCCGTCGTCGCCGTGGTGCTCGCGTCCCTCGGGGTGCTCGCGCAGATCGCCTACCCGCTGGTCTCGGGGACCGCGCTGCGTGCGGTCACGTTCGCCAGCGTGGTGCTGTTCTTCCTCGCCTCGCTGACCCACGCCTGGCTCACCCGTGGCGCGGTCTGGGGCCTGGCGGTGCTGGTCGTCGCCGCCGGCGGTGGCTTCGCCGTGGAGCTACTGGGCACGCGCACCGGCTTCCCCTTCGGCGAGTACTCCTACGCGGGCACCCTCGGACCCCAGCTGCTCGGCGTGCCCCTACTGGTCGGCCTGGCGTGGGCGATGCTGGCCTACCCCTCCCTGGTCGTGGCGCGGCGCCTCGTCGGGGCCCGCTGGCCCTGGGCGGTCCCCCTGGTCGGCGGATTCGCGCTGGCCGGATGGGACCTGGCTCTCGACCCGCAGATGGTCGATGCGGGGCACTGGACCTGGGCCCACCCGACGCCGGCCCTCCCCGGCATCCCCGGCATCCCCGTCACCAACTACCTCGGCTGGCTGGCGGTCAGCGTCGTGATGGTCGGCGTGCTGAGCCTGCTGGCACCGGCTCGGCGAGCTGCCGTCGGCGTGCCGGCCGGCGTCTACCTCTGGACGTGGGCCTCGTCGGTGGTGGGCAACCTCGTCTTCTTCGACCGACCGGCCGTCGCGGCATGGGTCGGGGTCGCGATGGGGCTCGTCGCTGTGCCGCTGGTGGCCAGCCTCTGGAACCACCGTCCGTGACGTCCCGTCCTTCCCCTCGCCGATCGACCCGAACGGCGCAGCTGCTGGTGCGGCTCGGCTCGGCCCTGGCCCTCGCCGGGACCGCCCACACCGTCCTCAACCTGCGGCTGATGCGACGCCCCGACGCGGCCGCCGCCCGGCCGCCGGAGTCCGAGCTCACGTCCGAGACGGTCAGCGTGCTGCTGCCGCTGCGCGACGAGGCCGACCGGGTGCGCCCCTGCCTCGACGCGCTGCTCGTCGCCGTTGACACCGCTCGCGCCGCTGGCCTCCGGGCCGAGGTGGTCGTGCTCGACGACGGCTCGGCCGACGGCACCGGGGAGGTCGTCCGAAGCGCGATCGCCGCGCGGGAAGGGATGCGGCTGGTCCAAGGCGAGCCGCTGCCCGACGGCTGGCTGGGCAAGCCGTGGGCCTGCCAGCAGCTGGCCGACCTCGCCGACGACTCCACCGTGCTGGTCTTCCTCGACGCCGACGTCGTCCTCGCACCGCACGCCCTGGTCGCGGCAGTCGCGATGCTGCGCCGCGACGGGCTGGACCTGGTGAGCCCCTACCCGCGGCAGCGCGCCGAGTCCTGGCCCGAGCGGCTCGTGCAACCGCTCCTGCAGTGGTCCTGGCTCACCACGCTGCCGCTACGCATTGCCGAGACCTCACCGCGAGCCTCGATGGCGGCAGCCAACGGCCAGCTGCTCGTCGTGGACGCGAGGACGTACGCCAAGGCGGGCGGTCACAGCGCCGTTCGGGCCGACGTCCTCGATGACATGGCGCTGATGCGGGCGGTCAAGGCTGTCGGGGGCCGCGGCGGGATGGCCGACGGCACCGAGCTCGCGACCTGCCGGATGTACGACGGCTGGGCGCAGGTGCGGGCGGGCTACACGAAGTCGCTGTGGTCGGCCTTCGGCTCACCGGCCGCCGCCGCAGGAGCGCTCGGCACGCTGGGTCTCGCCTACGTCGTGCCCGCCGCCGCCGCGCTCGCCGGCTCCCCCGTCGGCGCCCTCGGCTACGCCGCGGGAGTCGGCGGTCGCGCTCTGGTCGCCCGACGCATCGGGGGGCGGGTGTGGCCGGACTCCGCGGCCCATCCGCTGTCGGTGCTCGTCCTGGTCTGGTTGACCGTCCAGTCCTTCGTGTCCCGTCGTCGCGGGCGCCTCACCTGGCGCGGCCGACCGGTCGGCTGAGGCAGGAGAGGCATGGCACGCGTCGTCATTATCGGTGCCGGCATGGGCGGGCTCTCCGCCGCGGCCCGGCTCGCCGCCGCCCGGCACTCCGTCACCGTGCTGGAGCAGGCACCCGTCGTCGGCGGCAAGCTCGGGCTCTACGAGCGCGACGGCTTCGCCTTCGACACCGGGCCGAGCCTGCTGACGCTGCCGGCCGTCTACCGCGACCTCTTCGTCAAGACCGGACCGCCGCTCGACGAGGTCGTGGACCTCGCGGAGGTCGACCCGGTGGCCCACTACCGCTTCCCCGACGGCACCGAGCTCGACGTCCCGAATGCCGCCCCGGTGGCTCTCACCCGCGCCCTTGACTCCGCTGTGGGCTCCGGCGCCGGTGAGGACTGGCACCGCTACCTGCAGCACGCCGACCGGCTGTGGGAGATCACACGTGGCCCGTTCCTCGAGTCCCCGCTGGAAGGCCCACGCGACCTGCTCCGGCAGGCCCGCCGGGTGCGGGACCTAGCGGCGGTCGCGCCCTGGCGGACGCTGCGCGACGACGGCCGCCGCTACCTGCGCGACCCACGGCTGCGGATGTTCCTCG
>JBQCDV010000054.1:0-2377 GCA_051960855.1 Actinomycetales bacterium | reverse complement strand
CCCAGTACCCCGCGCCGGGGTACCCGGGCTATCCGATGGTGCGGCCAACGAACACCATGGCCGTCCTGAGCCTGATCATGGCCTTCGTCTTTGCCCCCGCCGGGCTGGTGCTCGGCATCATCGCGCGGCGGCAGATCCGGCAGACCGGCGAGCAGGGCGACGGCCTCGCGCTCGCCGGCGCGATCATCGGTGGGATCGGGACCGCGTTTGTGGTGCTGGGCTTCCTGCTGGTCTTCCTCCTGGCCGCGGGCGGCTCGCTCATGATGCGCTGATGCAGCTCTCGCGGGTCAGTGGCCCGGCTCCTCACGGACTCGCATCGGCAGCAGAAAGACCAGGCCGAAGGTGAGCACGATCGGCACGAGGCACGCCCACGCCGTGACAGCAAGCGCGTGAGTCGGGATATGGGACGTGGCGACCGAGAAGAACACAGTGCCGAGGACGGCCACACCTGCGGCGCTGGACAACTGCTGCACCGCCTCAAGGACGCCGGAGGCGGAGCCAACCTCGTCCATGCTGACGCCGGCGACGATGAACTCCATCATCTGACCGAGGCTGGCGCCGAAGCCGAGGCCCAGCAGGACCAGTGGTGCGGCGAGGTCCCAGATGGAAACGTGCTGCCAACCGTTGACGACCATGGCGAGCGTGACGGCGCCAGCACCGACGATCGCGATGCCCAGGTGCAGGAGGTGCCGCCCGAGCTTGGGCACGATGGCGAAGCTGCCGACCATGCCGGCCACCATGCCGACGACCATCGGCGTGAGGGCAAGTCCGGCGCGCACCGGGGAGAAGCCCTGCCCCACCTGGACGAAGACGGACACGCAGAGCAGCAGCCCGGCGAAGGCGCCGAAGAACGCGAGGGCGACGAGGATGCCGCTGGTGTAGGTGTGGTTGGACAGCAGCGAGCGCTCGATCAGCGGGTCGCTGCGGCGGTGGCGCTCCCAGGCGATGAAGGCGGCGAGCAGGGCGACGCCGGCGGCGAGGCTGACGAAGGTCCAGGCGGGCCAGCCGGCCTCGCGGCCCTGGATCAGCGGATAGATCAGCGCGACCAGTGCTGCGCCGACGAGGATCGTGCCGGGGATGTCGAGGCGGACGCCGGGGTGGGCGACCGTCCGCGGCAGGACGCGGACACCCCCGGCGAGCGTGATCAGGCCGATGGGCAGGTTGATGAGGAAGACCAGGCGCCAGCCCATGCCCCACAGGTCAGCCTCGATCAAGCCGCCGGCGAGGACTGGTGCGGCGAGCGCCGACAGGCCCATCATCGGGCCGAAGGTGCCGAAGACCTTGCCCATCTCGTCCTCGTGGAAGACCTCCTTCAGCATCCCGAAGCCCTGCGGCACCATCAGCGCGCCGAAGGCGCCCTGCAGGACGCGGAAGACGATCAGCGAGCCCATCGACGGCGCCATCGCGCAGGCCGTCGAGAAGATCGTGAACCCGGCTGAGCCGATGAGGAAGAGCCGCCGGCGGCCGAAGATGTCGCCCATCCGGGCGCCGGTGACGAGGAAGACGGCCAGGGCCAGCGTGTAGCCCGCCGGTAGCCACTGCAGGGCGGTCGCTCCGCCGCCGAGCGCGTCACGGATCGAGGGACCCGCGACGTTCACGATCGTCGCGTCGAGCAGATCCATGATGTTGGCCGCGAGGACGACGGTCAGCAAGAGCCAGCGCAGCGGGTTCCGTGCGACGGCTGCGGGTGGGGAGTCCGTGGTGAGTGGCGGCGGTGCCGAGGTTGTGCTGGTGAGGTCGACTGTCATGGTGGAGCCCCCTATCTGAGTACGGTGTTCGCAGTTGGTTGAAGGGACCGTAGCAGACTGAGTACAGTGTTCGCAATGAAGACCTCCGGCGCTGTCATCTGGGACCGTCCCGCTCGGGCGGCCCGCGGTCCCGCTCCCTCACTGACCCGCGACGACATCGCGACGGCCGCTATCCGGTTGGCGGACAGCGAAGGGCTCGACGCCGTCTCGATGCGATCGCTCGCCGTCGCCCTCGGGGTCGGCGCGACCTCGCTGTACCGCTACGTCGAGAGCCGCGACGAGATCGTCGAGCTGATGGCCGACGCGGCGATGGGCGCCGACCTCCACTTCGAGGTCGGCGACGACTGGCGGGCGAACCTGCGCTCCTACGCGGGCGGCCTGCGGGCCATGATTCGGCTGCACCCCTGGATGGCGATCGAGGGGGCCGGCCGGACAAGTCTCGGCCCGCAGACGGCAGCGACGTTCGAGAAGGTGCTCGGCGGGGTCGCGCACCTCGGGCTGAGCATCGACGACCTGCTGATGATGGTCGAAACCGTGGACGCCTTCACGCGGGGACGGGCGCTGGAGGAGGTCGCCGACCAGGAGGCTGTGCGGCGCTCGGGCCTCGACAACGAGGCGTGGATGCAGCA
>JBQCDV010000053.1:0-5601 GCA_051960855.1 Actinomycetales bacterium | reverse complement strand
CGTCGTCCAGCAGCGCCAGCACGGCCGCCCGCAGGGCGCCCTCGCGACGTGCCCCGCGTCGCGGCCGGCCCGGGCGGCCCCGGAACGGCCCGCCTCCCGGCCCTCCCCTTGGACCGCCGAACGGCGCTGTCCAGGGCGCGCCGGGCAGGACATCCTCGTCGCCTCGCCACTCTCCTCGGCCGCGCCGCGGCTCCCGCAGGTCGTCAGGGCCGCCGGGTCCCTCCGGGTGGTGGAAGCGGTGGTGGTGTGCGTGTCTCATCTCGTTCTCCTTTCGTGAGGCAGAGCCCGTTGCACTGCCTTTCGACTGTCGAAACTACCGACACTCGGTTTCTATTTCCAGCCCCTTCCGCCGATCCCGCGGGTCACCGGGCCAGCGCTGCGTTGGCCTCCCGGCCGTGCGCCGGGCGCGCCGACGGCCTAGGCACGTGCCAGGGTCGACCTGACCGAAGGAGAACGCGTGTCCACCACCCGGCTCCCCCGCCCGCGGTCATTCCGGCTGCTGACGCTGCTCACCCGGCAGCTGCGACTGGCGGCGTTACCCGCAGGCGCCGTCGCCGATGCGGCGAGCGGTGTCGTGCGCCGAGCTCGCGGTGAGGACCCGGACCGGGTGCGCAGTGAGCTGCGCCGGAGAGGCGCCGACCGGACCCGGCGAGTGCTGGGCGACCTCAAGGGCGGCGCCCTCAAGGCCGGGCAGCTGCTGAGCACAGTCGAGGCACTCTTCCCGGCCGACCCAGACGGGACGTGGCCCGAAGCGCTGACGGCGTTGCAGGAGGGCAACCGCGCACTGCCGTTCGCACAGGTCGAGCCGGTGCTGTGCGACGAGCTGGGTGAGGGATGGCGCACCCGTTTCACGTGGTTCGAGGAGGAGGCTGCTGCCGCGGCCAGTCTCGGCCAGGTGCACCGCGCGACCTGGCACGACGGGCGCCCCGTGGCGGTGAAGGTGCAGTACCCGGGGGTCCGGGAGGCGCTGGTCGCCGACCTCGCAGCCGTGTCCGTCGCCACTCGCGCCGCCACGCTGGTGGCTCGCGGGCTCACCCTTCCCCCGCTGCTGGCAGAGCTGCGCACCCGTCTCGTGGAGGAGCTGGACTACGAGCGTGAAGGTGAGAACCAGCGCCGCTTCGCCGCCGCGTACGCCCACGACCCCGACGTCGTCGTGCCGGGCGTTGTGCGGGCCACGCCACGCGTGCTGGTCAGCGAGTGGCTCGACGGCATCCCGCTGGCCAGGGTGGCGGCCGGCGGCGATGCTGCTGAGCGTGACCGCGCGGGGTTGCTGTACCAGCGCTTCCTGCTCTCCGGTCCGTCGCGTGCGGGGCTCTTGCACACCGACCCGCACCCCGGGAACTTCCGCCTCGTGACCGACCCGGAGGGGTTGTCCCGCCTCGGCGTGCTCGACTTCGGCTCGTGCCTCGACCTGCCCGACGGCATGCCGCCGGCCTTCGGGCGTCTGATCCGTGTCCTGCTGTCCGACGACGACGCGGAGGTGCTGGCCGGACTGCGCGAAGAGGGCTTCCTCCGCGCCGGTCGGACGCTGGAGGTGCGCAAGCTGGTGGACTACTTGGCGCCCTTCTCCGAGCCGGCTCGGCACGAGGTCTTCTCCTACAGCCGCGACTGGCTGCGCACCCAGTTCGCCCGCGTCAACGACCCGCGCAATCCGGAGTTCGCGGTCGCCCTGCAGCTGGACATCCCGGCTGGGCTGCTCTTCACGCACCGGGTGTGGCTCGGCATCGTCGGAGTGCTCAGCCAGCTGGAGGCGACCGTCCCGGTCCGCTCCGAACTCGTCCGCTGGCTGCCGGGTTTCGCTGACAGGTGAACGCCGACGAGGGGGACGTGCGGCTGACGGGCGCTGGCCGACGCCCTCAGGACACCGGCCACGTGTGCACGGGCTCCCCCGCGGCGGACAGCTCGGCGTAACGCAGCGTCAACGCGCGCAGCGCCTCGTCCCGGGCAGCACCCCCCTCCTCGATCCGGTGCAACGCCGCCGCAAGCCAGGAGGCGCCGTTCGTCACCGAGGTGCAGCGGGCCTCGATGATGCCGAGGAGACGTTCGCGGGTGGCGTCGGCAATGCCGAGCTCCTGCAGGCCCTGGTGGGCGGCGGGCAGCAGGTGCTGCAGCAGCAGCTCGGTGGCGGGCAGGTCGCCGAGCCGCGGCCAGTAGACGACCGCGTCGATTCCCTTGCGGGCCGCCTCGTGCAGGTTCGTCTCCGCCGCGGCGAACGACATGTGCGTCCAGACCGGGTCCTCGTCGGTCCGCAGGGCCTGGACGAGCCCGTAGTAGAGGGCGGCGTTGGCCAGGGCGTCGACCACCGTCGGGCCAGCGGGGAGCACGCGGTTCTCGACACGCAGGTGGGGACGTCCGTCGGCGATGCCGTAGACGGGACGGTTCCAGCGGTAGATGGTGCCGTTGTGCAGGCTCAGCTCAGCGAGCGTGGGCACCTCCCCCTTTTCGAACGCCGCCCGTGGGTCCTCGTCGCCGACGACCGGCAGCAGCGCCGGGAAGTACTTCGCGTTCTCCTCGAAGAGATCCCAGGCCGAGCTGATCCACCGCTCCCCGAACCACACCCGTGGCCGCACGCCCTGTGAGCGCAGCTCGCTGTTGCGGGTGTCGGTGGCCTGCTCGAAGACCGCGATCCTGGTCTCCCGCCACAACTCGCGGCCGATGAAGAACGGCGAGTTGGCGCCGACCGCCAGCTGCAGCGCAGCGATCGCCTGGGAGGCGTTCCAGGTGGCGGCGAACTCGCGAGGCGCGACCTGCAGGTGCAGCTGGAAGCTGGTGCACGCCGCCTCGGGCACGATCGTGTCCACGGTCGTCGAGAGGTCCTCGACACCGTCGATGACGATGTCCAGGTGCTCGCCTCGAGCGGCCAGGATCTGCTGGTCGATCAGCGCGTAGCGGCTGTCCTCGCTCAGGCTGCCGCGGACCAGGTGCTCGGCGTCGAGGCTCGGGAGGATCCCGACGGTGACGGGCTGGACGCCCAGCTCCTGGGCGCGCCGCCGGGCGTGGTCGAGGCGGGCGGCGAGCGCCTTCTCGAGGTCGTCCAGGGCTGAGGGGCCAAGCCGGGCCGGCGGCACGTTGGCCTCGATATTGAAGCGTCCCAGCTCGGTCTGGACCTCCGGGTCCTCGATGCGGTGAAGCACCTCGGTGTTGCTCATCGCCGGACGCCCCTCGGCGTCAACCAGGTTGATCTCCAACTCGAGGCCCAGGTGCACCGGGTCGGCGTCGAACTGGCTCTCGCGCAGCATCCGCGCGAGCACGTCGAGGTCGGCGTGGACCCGCTCCCGGAACCGGGTGCGGTCCTCCGCCGTGAACTCCTGCAGTGCGACGTCCTGGCCCACGTGGCGATCACTACCCCCGTCGACTGTGACCGACGCGCCGGGCGCCAATCCCTGACTCTGTCGGTGCCGCTTCGTATGGTCCGGATCGTGCGCCTCCTCCACACCTCCGACTGGCATCTCGGGCGGTCCTTCCACCGCGAGGACCTGCTGACTGCCCAGTCCGGCTTCGTCGACCAGCTCGTGGAGGTTGTACGCGCCGAGGCCGTCGATGTTGTCCTGGTCGCGGGCGACATCTACGACCGGGCGCTGCCCTGCGTCGACGCCGTCGGGCTCGCCGACGAGGCCCTGTGTCGGCTGGCGGCGACCGGAGCACGCACGGTCGTCACGAGCGGCAACCATGACTCGGCACGCCGGCTGGGCTTCAGCTCCCGGCTGATCGACGCAGCCGGGGTGCACCTGCGCACCGCCGTGCCGGACCTGCACCGACCGGTCGAGCTCGAGGACGAGCACGGCAGCGTCCTGGTCTACGGCCTGCCCTACCTGGAGCCGGCTCTCGTCGCGGACGCCCTGGTCGCCGAGCGCAGCCACGCCAGCGTCACCGCCGCCGCTCTCGCCCGCGTCCGAGCCGACTGGGACCGCCGCGGAGCGCAGCGGGCGGTGGTCATGGCCCACACCTTCGTCACGGGTGGGGAGCCGTGCGAGAGCGAGCGCGACATCCGCGTCGGCGGCGTCGACAGCGTCCCGCTGTCGCTGTTCGACGGCTTCACCTACACAGCGCTCGGTCATCTGCACGGCCAGCAGACGCTCGCGCCGGCCGTCCGCTACTCGGGCTCGCCGCTGCCCTACTCGTTCTCGGAGGAGCACCACGCCAAGGGGATGTGGCTGCTCGACCTGGACCGGGATGGCGTGGCGAGCGCCGAGCGCGTGCCGGTCGAGGCCCCCCGGCCTCTTGCTCGGCTACGCGGCGACCTCGATCAGCTGCTCGGCGCCCGGGAGTGGGAGCCCTACGTCGACCACTACCTCGCGATCACGCTCACCGACGCGGTCCGCCCGCGGGAGCCGATGGAGCGGCTGCGGCGACGCTTCCCGCACGTGCTGCAACTGTCCTTCGAGCCCGTCGGTGCGGTTCCGAGCCCAGCGGGCAGCTACCGCTCGCGACTGCAGGGCCTGGACGAGCTCGACACCTGCTGCAGTTTCCTCGAGCACGTTCGGGGGGCCGCAGCGGACGATGTCGAGCGAGAGCTGCTCGCCTCCGCTCTCGACGGAGCCCGGCTGCGGCAGGTGGAGATCTGATGCGGCTGCACCGACTCGAGCTGACCGCCTTCGGCCCCTACGCCACGACGGAGACCGTTGATTTCGACGCGTTGGCCGAGGCTGGGCTCTTCCTGCTGCACGGCCCGACAGGTGCCGGCAAGACGAGCATCCTCGACGCCATCTGCTTCGCGCTCTTCGGTCAGGTACCCGGCGTGCGGCAGAAGGCGCAGCGGTTGCGCAGCGACCACGCCTCCCTCGACGTCGCGCCGAGCGTCACGCTCGAGCTGACCATCCGTGGGCGCCGGATCGAGATCACCCGCTCGCCTGCCTGGCAGCGCCCGAAGCGTCGGGGCGACGGCACCACCACCGAGCAGGCCAAGACCCTGCTGCGGGAGCGTCAAGGCGAGCAGTGGCGGGAGGTCTCTCACCGCAACGACGAGGCGTCCAAACACGTCATCGAACTGCTCGGGATGAGCGCCGAGCAGTTCACGCAGGTTGTCCTGCTGCCACAGGGACAGTTCGCAGAGTTCCTGCGAGCCGATGCCGAAGCGCGTCGCCCGCTGCTGGAGAAGCTCTTCAACACCGCCTTCTACTCGGATGTGGAGGCCGCGCTCACGGCGCAGCGGCACGAGCTGCGCAGCAAGGTGACCGTGTGCGACCAGCAGCGCCGTGAGGCGGTGAGCCGCCTGGTTGAGGCCGCCGGCGCGAATGCTCTCGTCGACGACCTCGTGGCGCTGGACGACGAGGACCTCGAGACGTGGGCGCGGGAGGCAGCAGCCGCTGTCGGCTCTCGAGCCGAGCAGCTGGGCGCGGCGGCCGAGGCGGCAACTCTCGCGGCTGCCGAAGCGCGCGCCGCTCTCGAATCGGCTGAGGCCCTCGCTCTCGCTCAGCAGCAGCGGCGACAGGCCTGCGAGGCTCTCGCCCGGCTCGACGAGCAGACCGAGGCGCTGGCGGCCCAACGAGACCGCCTCCAGGTCGCGCGCAAGGCCGATCGGCTCCGGGGCCACCTGGAGGTTCTGGCTGACCGCCGATCGGCTCTCGCCGAGGCGGCGGTGCTGGCCGCGCCCGCCGTCGC
>JBQCDV010000052.1:0-2498 GCA_051960855.1 Actinomycetales bacterium | reverse complement strand
CGGGGACGCTCGTGTGGCTGCTGCCCGGGAGCGGGGGGAGGAGTACCTGCTGGCCCGTGATCTCTTCCGTCGGCTGAGCACCGGCGAGGCGGCCGACCCGGCGTTCGTGCAGTTCTCGTTCCCGCCGCGGTGGCACTACGACGTGCTGCGGGGGCTGGACTACTTCCGCGCCAGCGGCGGCGATCCCGACCCGCGCCTGGCGGAGGGACTCGAGCTGGTGCGGTCCAAGCAGCAGCCCGACGGCACCTGGCTGCTGGAGAACACGCACGGCGGCGACGTGCCCTTTGAGCTCGAGGGACCCGATGGCACGCCGAGCCGGTGGACCACTCTGCGCGCTCTGCGCGTGCTGCGCTGGGCCGGCGACGCTTAACGCGTCACGTCGTGGACGTGGTGCTCGATGTCGTGCAGGAAGTACACGGCGAACGTCGCCACGGTGAAGACCGACCCGTTGCTGCGCCGCCCCACCCGCTCCCACTGCTCGCCCTTGACAGCGTCGAACGCCGCCGCCGTGGCCTCCGCCTCCCGCGCGTACTCCTCGACGACGGTGGCCCGGTCCTGGTGGAAGTAGTCGCCCTCGACGGCAGCCTCGTCCTGGTCCCAGTTGGCGAAGACCGGGTCATCCTCGTCGAGCATGAGGGCCAGCCGCTGCCGGAAGACCCGGCACACGTCTCGGACGTGGCAGGCGTACTCGACCGGTGACCAGACCGTGGGCTCGGGACGCGCGGTGGCGTCGTCCGCGGCGAGCCGCTGCTGCCAGACCGGGATCGTGGCGCGCAGCCGGTCGCCGGTCGTGTCCGGCGGCTGCGGCCGGAAGCCGCATTGCTCGCAGCCCTTGTCGATGACGAAGGTCCAGTCCTTCGTCTCCGGTGGCACGCTCGGTGCACTCGTGCCGTCGCTCATGACCTGGATCCACCCTTCTCGTCAGCGAGCCGCGAAAGTGCCTCGTCCGTTACCCGGTAGGGCACCCACTCGGTCAGCGCCTGCGCCCCGAGGGACTCGTAGAACCGCCGGCTCGGCTCGTTCCAGTCCAGCACCCACCAGTCCAGCCGCGGGTAGCCACGCTCCACGCACACCTGCGCGAGCTGTCGCAGCAGCGCCGTTCCGTGCCCGTGCCCGCGGTGCTCCGGTCGCACGTAGAGGTCCTCGAGGTAGATGCCGTGACGGCCGCGCCAGGTCGAGAAGTTGAGGAACCACAAGGCGAAGCCGACCACCTCGCCGTCGCACTCGACGACATGCGCATAGGCAGCGGGCCGCTCTCCGAAGAGCGCCTGCTCGAAGTCTGCGTCGGTCGCGGTGGCCTCGTGCAGCGCCTTCTCGTAGTCGGCGAGCTCGCGCACCATCGCGGTGATCTGGGCGAGGTCGGCAGGCGTCGCTTCCCGAACGACGGAGCGCGTCGTCTCGCCGTTGCTGTCTGCGGCTGGAGGAGTGGTCACCGTCAGGACCCTGTGGGTGCCGCCCAGTCCGGCCGGGGGATGAGGCAGAAGGGGTGGCCGTCCGGGTCGGCGAAGACCGTCTCCGCCAGGGCGGTGGCACCGAGGCCGAGCACCTGGGTGGTGGCGGCGTCGACGTCGTCGACCATCACGTCGAGGTGGACCTGCTGCGGTACGGCGGGATCCGGCCACGTCGGCGTCTGGAAGTCCCGGGCGCGCTGGAAGGCCAGCCCCAAGGCACGGTCGGACTCGGCGACCACGACGAAGTCGTCGTCGGCGTAGGTGATGGGCTGGCCGAGCAGCGCGCTCCAGAACTCCGCCGCATGCCGTGGCTCGGGGCTGTCGACGACGGTGTGGTGCAGGCGTCCGATCACGCCCGAATCGTGCCATGCCCGCTCCGGCGAGTACCGCGGCGAGTTAGGACGCGGCGTCGGCGACCCCGAGCCAGCGGAGCACCGCGAGGACTCGGCGGGAGCCGGGCTCGCCTGCGGGGAGCCCGAGCTTGGCGAAGATGTTGCCGATGTGCTTCTCGACCGCTCCGTCGCTGACGACGAGCTGCTCAGCGATGGCAGGGTTGGAGCGGCCCTCGGCCATCAGCGACAGCACCTCACGCTCTCGCGGCGTGAGCCGGTCGAGGTCGGCGCGGGAGCGGCTGCGGGCAAAGATCTGTGAGACCACCTCGGGGTCGAGTGCGGTGCCGCCGGCGGCGACCTGCTCCAGCGTGCGGACAAAGTCGCCGACGTCGGCCACTCGGTCCTTCAGCAGATAACCCACACCCCGGGTGTCGCCGGCCAGCAACTCGGTGGCGTAGCGCTCTTCGACGTACTGGCTCAGCACGAGCACCGGGACCGGCGGGGTGCGTCGGCGCAACTCGACGGCAGCCCGCAAGCCCTCGTCGGTGTGGGTCGGGGGCATCCGGACATCGGTGAGCACGACGTCGGGTGCCACCTCGGAGACGACGTCCAG
Organism: Actinomycetales bacterium; assembly: GCA_051960855.1. GTDB lineage: Bacteria > Actinomycetota > Actinomycetes > JAJZTN01 > JAJZTN01 > JBQCDV01. The sequence continues at coordinate 102 of JBQCDV010000052.1, read as the reverse complement.
GAGGGACAGGGCATCGCCCACCCGGGCCCCCCCGGCGGGGGCCCCCGCGGCGGCCCGCCCCCCCCCGCCCCCCCCCCGCGGGTCGGGCGGCCCCGCGGGCCA
>JBQCDV010000051.1:0-49822 GCA_051960855.1 Actinomycetales bacterium | reverse complement strand
CGGCCGGTGTTCTACGTGCCCGGCCCGCAGCGCAAGCTGGTGCAGCAGGGCAAGCCGGGGCACTACGAGTTCGTCGACGGCAGCACTGAGCAGCACGAGCTGGTCGTCGCCGAGACGCAGCGCTCCTCCCGGGAGGCCTACTCCGCGTACCAGCGGATGCTCGACGCGGGGGTGGCCCGCGTGTTGGCCCGCATCGTCCTGCCGGTATCGATCTACTCCTCGATGTACGTGACGATGCACTCCCGCAGCCTCATGAACTTCCTGTCGCTGCGCACGCAGCGCGAGGGGACCCACTTCCCGAGCTACCCGCAGCGGGAGATCGAGATGGTCGCCGAGGCGATGGAGGCGGAGTGGCGCCGCCTGATGCCGATCACCGCCGCGGCATTCGACGGCAACGGCCGCGTCGCCCCGTAACGGCGCCTCCCCCCCCCGAGGGCGGGCCGCCTGTCTGCGCTTTGGCAGATTTCGCCGACGACTTCCGCTTGCCGCCGCGTCGGGATGCGACCAAGATCACTGCTTAAGGTCCCGCCGCTTCCTGGACCCCCGAGCAGGGGGCGGCGGGATCCCCACTTTCCGAACGTCGTCCGCGTGGGCTTGCCCGCAGCGAACCTTCCCGTCAGCGCGGGTAAGTTGAGCCCATGGCCGCGCCCACGACCTCCAGCCTGCAGGGACGACCAGCGCCGTTCGGGCGGGTCCTGACAGCGACGGTCACGCCGTTCGACGACGCCGGCCGCCTCGATCTCGACGCTGCGGCGCACCTGGCCACCCACCTCGTCGACCTCGGCAACGACGGACTCGTCATCAGCGGGACCACGGGCGAGTCGCCCACCACCAGTGATGACGAGAAGTCCTCGCTGCTGCGGGTCGTTCTCGACGCTGTGGGGGACCGCGCGACGGTGGTGGCAGGCGTCGGCACCAACGACACCGCTCACACGATCGAGCTGGCGCGTGCGGCGGAGAAGACCGGTGCGCACGGCCTGCTCGTCGTCACGCCGTACTACAGCAAGCCTCCCCAGGAGTCCCTGCGAGCGCACTTCGCCGCGGTGGCCGACGCGACGGACCTGCCGGTCATGCTCTACGACATCCCGGGCCGCTCGGGTGTCCCGATCGCCACCGAGACGCTGCTGCGGCTGGCCGAGCACGACCGGATCACGGCCGTCAAGGACGCCAAGGGCGACCCCTTCGCAGCGACGCAGGTGATGGCCGCCACCGACCTGGCCTACTACTCCGGCGATGACGCGCTCAACCTTCCGCTGCTGGCGGTCGGGGCGGTCGGCGTCGTCAGCGTGACCGGTCATCTCGTGGCCGACCGCCACCGGGAACTGGTCGAGGCGGTCGACGCCGGTGACCTCGCCCGCGCCCGAGACGTCAACTTCGCCGTCGCGCCGGTCACCGTCGAGGTGATGACGAGGACGCAGGGCGTGATCGCCGCCAAGGCGGCACTCCAGTGGCAGGGCGTGCTCAGCAGTCGCTTCGTGCGGCTGCCGCTGCTGCCCGCCGACGACACGTTCACCGCCTCGCTCGGCGAGGCCCTCGCGGCGGCCGGTGTCCACCGGACCGCCGCCTGACTGCAAGGAGACGACTCCCGCGTGAGCCACCCGCACCCCGAGCTCGGACCGCCCCCGCCGCTTCCCGAGGGAGGCCTGCGCGTCGTCGCGCTGGGTGGCCTCGGCGAGGTCGGTCGCAACATGACCGTCTTCGAGACGGCCGGCAAGCTGCTCATCGTCGACTGCGGCGTGCTGTTTCCGGAGGACCACCAGCCGGGCGTCGACCTGATCCTGCCGGACTTCAGCGCGATCGCCGACCGGCTCGACGACGTCGTCGCCGTCGTGCTGACCCACGGTCACGAGGACCACATCGGGGCCGTGCCGTACCTGCTGCGGCTCAAGAACGACATCCCGCTCGTCGGTTCCCAGCTCACCCTCGCCCTCGTCGAGGCGAAGCTGCGCGAGCACCGCATCACGCCCTACACGCTGACGGTGCAGGAGGGCCAGCGCGAGCGCCTCGGGCCCTTCGAATGCGAGTTTCTCGCCGTCAACCACTCCATACCGGACGGCCTCGCGGTCGCCATCCGCACGCAGGCGGGGCTGGCGCTGCACACCGGCGACTTCAAGATGGACCAGCTGCCGCTCGACGGCCGGCTCACCGACCTGCGGGGCTTCGCGCGGCTGGGCGAGGAGGGCGTCGACCTCTTCCTCGTCGACTCCACGAACGCCGAAGTCCCCGGCTTCACGACGAGCGAGCGCGACATCGCCCCGGCGATCGACCGCGTCTTCCAGCGCGCCAAGCGCCGCATCATCGTGGCGTCGTTCGCGAGCCACGTGCACCGCGTCCAGCAGGTCCTCGATGCTGCCGCGGCCCACGGGCGCAAGGTCGCCTTCGTCGGTCGCTCGATGGTCCGCAACATGGGCATCGCCAAGGACCTCGGCTACCTGACAGTGCCTGATGGCCTGCTCATCGACGTCCGCGACGTCGAGAACCTCCCCGACGACAAGGTCGTGCTGATGTGCACGGGGTCGCAGGGGGAGCCCATGGCCGCGCTGTCCCGGATGGCCAACCGCGACCACTTCGTGCGGATCGGCGAGGGCGACACCGTGCTGATGGCGTCCTCGCTCATCCCTGGCAACGAGAACGCCGTCTACCGCGTCATCAACGGCCTGACGCGGTGGGGCGCCCACGTCGTGCACAAGGGCAACGCGCTCGTGCACGTCTCCGGTCACGCCGCCGCCGGCGAGCTGCTCTACTGCTACAACCTCCTCAAGCCCAGCAACGTGATGCCGGTCCACGGGGAGTGGCGTCACCTGCGGGCCAACGCCGAGCTCGCGATCCTCACGGGCGTGCCGCCCGAGCAGGTCGTCCTCGCCGACGACGGCGTGGTCGTCGACCTCGTCGACGGGAAGGCGCGCATCGTCGGCCAGGTCGAGTGCGGCTACGTCTACGTGGACGGCTCCAGCGTCGGCGACGTCGCGGAGGCCTCGCTCAAGGACCGCCGGATCCTGGGCGAGGAGGGCTTCATCTCCGTGGTCATGGCCGTCGACGCGGCAGCCGGCAAGGTCGTGGGGGGGCCGGAGGTGCACGCTCGCGGCTTCGCCGAAGACGACGCGCTCTTCGACGACGTCACCAGTCGGATCAAGCAGGCCGTCGACGACGCGATGAGCGAGGGCGTGGCCGACCTCCACCAGCTCGAGCAGGTCGTGCGCAGGACGACCGGCAAGTGGGTCAACGAGAAGTACCGGCGCCGCCCCATGATCATCCCGGTCGTGGTCGCGGTCTGAGGTGACCGTGCCCATCCGGCCCGTCGCTGTCTCCGAGCTTGACGTCTTGCAGGAGATCGAGGTCAGCGCCGGTCGCTGCTTCGCCGACGTCGGCATGACAGAGATCGCGCGGGACGAGCCGATGTCCGTCGAGCAGCTGGATCAGTTTCGGCGGACGGGGCTGGCGTGGGTGGCCGTGGACGACGACGACCATCCCGTGGCCTACCTCGTCGCCCAGGTCGTCGATGCCGCCCTGCACATCGAGCAGGTCTCGGTGCACGCGGCCTGGGCGCATCAGCGACGCGGCCGATCCCTCATCGAGCATGCGGCGTCGGAGGCGCGCGCCCGTGCACTTCCAGCACTCACACTGACGACGTTCGAGCACGTGCCGTGGAACGCCCCCTACTACGCACGCTGCGGCTTTGACGTCCTGGACCCGATCGACTGGTCGCCCGGGTTGCGCGCCGTCCGCGAGCACGAGGCGGAGCTTGGACTCGACCGGTGGCCGCGTGTGGTCATGCGGCGCCCGTCGGAGATGGGTTCGCCTCGGTGAGGCGGCGCGTCCTCCCCAAATGGGGCGTGTCCGGCAGATAGCCTGCTCGATCATGGCGACCCGTACGTCTTCCCCACGGTCGGGCCAGCCGCGCCAGACGTCGTCCCGCACCACGGGCTCCCGGAGCCCGTCGGGAAGCAGCGCCGCTACGCGCGGCTCGGCCAGCGGCCCGTCCCGGAGCGCTGCCCGGTCGTCACGCCCCGCCGCCACTCGCCCCACGCGCAGCAGCCGCTCGGCTCCTCCACCACCCTCTCCGCTGGGACGTGCCGCCGCGGCCGTTGCCCGCGCGCTGGTCGCGGTGGTGCGCGGCATCTGGCTCGGCATCGCCCATGTGGTCGGCGGAGGATTCCGCTCCTTCGGCGCCAGCGCTCGCGACCTCGACCCCGCGCACCGTCGTGACGGGCTCGGTTTGGCGGCTCTTGCGGTGGCCGTCGTGGTCGCGGGCGCGACCTGGTTCCACCTGCGTGGCGCCCTCGGCACCGCCACGAGGACGGTGGTCCTCGGCGGCTTCGGCGTCATCGGCTGGGTGCTGCCGCTGCTGCTCGTCTGGCTCGCCATCCGCCTGCTGCGGCATCCGGAGGACACCGCCGCCGACGGCCGCTCGATCGTCGGCTGGACCGCGCTGCTGATCGGGGCCGCCGGCCTCGTGTCGATCGTCAAGCACGTCCCGACGCCGCAGCACACCGCGGCAATGGAGGGCGCCGGCGGCATCCTCGGCTTCCTGGCGTCAGCACCCCTCGTGAGCCTCGGCACCGCCTGGATCGCGACACCGCTGCTCGTGCTGCTGTCGGTCTTCGGCATCCTCGTCATCACCGCCACTCCCGTCCACGCCGTCCCCGAACGGCTCGGCGAGCTGCGCGACTTCCTCCTCGGGCGGGAGCGCGCGACGCCAGCAGCCCCCGACCCCGAGGGCCCGAACGACGCTGCTTCGCTGCGGCGGTCCCGTCCCCGCCGGCGAGTGGGGGTGATGTCGGAGGACGAGAAGCCCTACGACACGCCCGTCCTGCGCGAGGACGACCCGCAGTCGGGGCAGTCGGCCAGCCCGGGCGGACGCCGTTCGGGACGCAAGGGGGGTGACCCCCTGGAGGTCGCGGCGAGCTTCGACGCCACGACCGGTCCCAGCGGATCCGGCTCGACTGCCGTCGGCTCGCCCGCGGCCGCCGCGGCCGGGGCGGGCGGCGCCGCGAAGAAGGCCGCGAAGGTCCCGGAGACCCCCGTCGAGATCCCGCCGAGCGAGCCGCTCCCGGCTCGCGTCGAGCAGTTGATGCTCGCCGGCGACATCGCCTACTCGCTGCCCCCGAGCGACGCCCTGCGCGAGGGAAGTGTGCACAAGGCGCGGACCGAGGCCAACGACAGAGTCGTCGAGAGCCTGCAGCAGGTCTTCGAGCAGTTCGAGATCGACGCCACTGTCACGGGCTTCATGCGGGGGCCGACCGTCACCCGCTACGAGGTCGAGGTCGGGCCGGCGGTCAAGGTCGAGCGCGTCACGGCCCTCAGCAAGAACATCGCCTACGCCGTTGCCAGCGCCGACGTGCGCATCCTCAGCCCGATCCCCGGCAAGTCGGCGATCGGTATCGAGATCCCCAACACCGACCGGGAGAACGTCAGCCTCGGCGACGTCCTCCGCTCCAAGGCCGCCCGCTCGGACCACCACCCGATGGTCGTCGGCGTGGGCAAGGACGTGGAGGGCGGCTTCGTCTGCGCGAACCTCGCGAAGATGCCCCACCTGCTCGTGGCTGGCGCCACCGGGTCCGGCAAGTCGAGCTTCGTCAACTCGATGATCACCTCGGTGATGATGCGGGCGACGCCTGACGAGGTCCGCATGGTGCTGGTCGACCCCAAGCGGGTCGAGCTGACCTCCTACGAGGGCATCCCGCACCTGATCACCCCGATCATCACCAACCCGAAGAAGGCCGCCGAGGCCCTGCAGTGGGTCGTGCGGGAGATGGACGCCCGCTACGACGACCTGTCCGCCTTCGGCTACCGGCACGTCGACGACTTCAACAAGGCCATCAAGTCCGGCAAGCTGACGCCGCCGCCGGGGTCGGAGCGGGTGCTGCGGCCGTATCCGTACCTGCTGGTGATCGTCGACGAGCTCGCCGACCTGATGATGGTGGCGCCGCGCGACGTCGAGGACTCCATCGTCCGCATCACCCAGCTCGCCCGTGCGGCCGGCATCCACCTCGTGCTGGCCACGCAGCGGCCGTCCGTCGACGTGGTCACCGGCTTGATCAAGGCGAACGTGCCCAGCAGGCTGGCCTTCGCCACCTCCAGCCTCGCCGACAGTCGCGTCATCCTCGACCAGCCGGGTGCGGAGAAGCTGATCGGCCAGGGCGACGGCCTCTTCCTGCCGATGGGCGCGAGCAAGCCGATGCGCATCCAGGGCGCCTGGGTGACAGAGTCCGAGATCGCCGGGGTCGTCAAGCACGTCAAGGAGCAGCTGCAGCCGACCTACCGCGAGGACGTCACCGTTGCGGCGCCCACCAAGGAGATCGACGAGGACATCGGCGATGACCTCGACCTGCTCTGCCAGGCCGCGGAGCTCGTCGTGACGACGCAGTTCGGCTCGACCTCGATGCTGCAGCGCAAGCTGCGCGTCGGCTTCGCGAAGGCCGGGCGGCTGATGGACCTCATGGAGAGCCGCGGGATCGTCGGACCCAGTGAGGGCTCGAAGGCGCGCGATGTGCTGATCAAGCCTGACGAGCTGGAGTTCGTCCTCGCCGGGCTGCGCGGCGAGGCCTGACCCACCGGCGGCAGCTCTCGCATCCGCGCCGAGGTGTCGATCGCGTGAACAGTCGATCACTCGACGCGATCGTCCTCACCCTGTCGCTACTCCGCGTAGAGTGGAATCTACGGAATCGAGACGAGAGGGCGAAGGCTCGTGTCAATCGGCCAGACGCTGCGTGAGGCACGCGAGGCGGCCGGAATGACGGTCGAGCAGGTCAGCGAGGCGACCCGCATCCGGGGGACCCTGATCCGCGGTATCGAGCAGGACGACTTCTCGCTGTGCGGTGGCGACGTCTACGCCCGCGGTCACCTGCGAGCGATCGCCCGCGTCGTCGGCACCGACCCCGCCCCGTTGCTGGAGGAGTACGACCGCGAGCGCGGCGGCGCCTCGACCGCCGATGCCGCCCCGGCCCACGTCGTCCACGACCTCTACGACTCCGATACCGTGCGCGCGGCGGCGGCCGCCGACCGCCGACGGGGGCCGAACTGGACGGCGGCGATCGCGGTGGTCCTCGTGCTCGTCTGCGTCTACGCCGGGGTGCGTCTGCTCACCGGGCGCGACTCGGGCGCGGCAGTCGCCGAGGGCCCCGGCAGCACCTCGAGTGCCCCCGTCGCACCGGTGAGCCCGTCCGCTCCCGCCTCGACGCCGGCGGCGACGACGACCACACCCGAGCCCAGCTCGTCGAGCTCGATCATCGCCGAGCGGCCCGGTGCCGTGACCGTTGGCATCTCTGCGACGCGCGGGACGAGCTGGATCCAGGCGACCGACGCGGCGGGCAAGGTCCTCTACTCCGGTCTGCTGCGCAAGGGGTCCACCCGCGACCTGTCGGCCGACGCCTCCATCAAGCTGGTGATGGGCAACGCCGGCAGTCTTGACCTGGTCGTCAACGGCACGCCGATCGGCGCCCCCGGCAAGCCGGGCGATGTCGTGCGGGTGACGTTCACGCCGCAGGACCCCGCCGCGGGCTGAGCGCGCCGGGCGGCCCACCCGTGGTCGCGCCGTAGGCTAGAGCCCATGTCCGCTCGTCCTACCGTCGCTCTCGTCACTCTGGGCTGTGCCCGCAACGAGGTCGACTCGGAGGAGCTGGCGGGACGACTAGCCGATGGCGGGTTCGACCTCGTCGTCGACGCGGAGAGCGCCGACATCGCCGTGGTCAACACCTGCGGCTTCGTCGACGCGGCCAAGAAGGACAGCATCGATACCCTGCTGGCCGCCTCCGACCTCAAGCAGACCGGCCGGACCCAGGCCGTCGTCGCCGTCGGTTGCCTGGCCGAGCGGTACGGCGAGCAGCTCGCGGCATCCCTGCCGGAGGCTGACGCGGTGCTGGGCTTCGACTCCTACCCCGACATCGCCGGACGGTTGCGCTCCGTCCTGGCCGGCGAGCGGCTGCCGAGCCACGTCCCGTCGGACCGGCGTCGACTGCTGCCGCTGAGCCCGGTCGACCGGCACGCGGCGACGGCGGGCACCGCGGACAGCGTCGTTCTGGGATCGCTGGACCTGCCCGCGCGGGTCGCGCCCGCCGCTGGTCCGCGCCCGGTGCGTCGCCGCCTCGACGGCGGCCCGGTCGCGCCGCTGAAGCTGGCCTCCGGCTGCGACCGGCGCTGCACTTTCTGCGCCATCCCCGCCTTCCGGGGCGCCTACCTCTCGCGGCGGCCCACCGAGATCCTGGGTGAGGCGCGGTGGCTGGCCGAGCAGGGGGTCAAGGAGATCTTCCTCGTCAGCGAGAACTCCACCTCCTACGGCAAGGACCTCGGCGACCTGCGCCTGCTGGAGACCCTGCTGCCGGAGCTCGCCGAGGTCGACGGCATCGCGCGGGTGCGGCTGTCCTACCTGCAGCCGGCCGAGCTGCGCCCCGGTCTGATCGACGTGCTCACCTCGACGCCGAAGGTGGTGCCCTACTTCGACCTGTCCTTCCAGCACTCCTCGGGCCCGGTGCTGCGGCGGATGCGGCGCTTCGGCGACACCGAGCGGTTTCTGGAGCTGCTGGCCGCGATCCGCGAGCGCGCGCCTCACGCCGGCGCCCGCAGCAACGTGATCGTGGGCTTTCCCGGCGAGACCGAGGCCGACGTCGCCGAGCTCGAGCGGTTCCTGACGGAGGCTCGGCTGGACGCCATCGGCGTCTTCGGCTACTCCGACGAGGAGGGCACGGAGGCGGAGGGCTTCGACGGCAAGGTCGACGAGGACGAGATCGCGGCACGCGTGGCCCGGCTCACCGACCTGGCCGACGAGCTCGTCGCCCAGCGTGCCGAGGAGCGGCTCGGGGAGACCGTGCAGGTGCTCGTCGAGCGTGTGGACGCCGAGACCGGGGAGGTCGAGGGCCGTGCGGAGCACCAGGGTCCCGAGGTTGACGGCACGACGTTGCTGGAGGGCCACGACGGGCTTGCGGTCGGGGACCTGGTGACAGCCGTCGTCACCGGCACCGAGGGCGCAGACCTCGTCGCGGCGGTCAAGGCGGGCGTGTGACCCGAGCCGCCGAGCCCCCGGCTCGCCCGGTCGGCGTCGTCAATCTCGCCAACGGCCTCACGCTGCTGCGGCTGCTGCTCGTCCCGGTCTTCGCGGCGCTGCTGTTCGCCGACGGCGGCCACCAGGCCGGCTGGCGCGTCGCGGCGTGGGTCGCTTTCGCGGTCGCGGCGTTCACCGACCGTTTCGACGGCCAGATCGCCCGCAACCGCGGCCTCGTCACCGACGTCGGCAAGATCGCCGACCCCATCGCCGACAAGGCGCTGATCGGCACCGCCCTCGTCGGACTGTCGCTGCTGCACGACCTGGCGTGGTGGATCACCATCGTGATCCTGGTGCGCGAGCTCGGCATCACGCTGCTGCGCTTCGTCGTCCTCCGCTACGGCGTCATCCCCGCCTCGCGCGGCGGCAAGGCCAAGACACTGCTGCAGGGCCTGGCCATCGGTCTCTACGTCCTGCCACTGTCTGGGATCTGGCACGGCATCGCCGTCGTCCTGATGGTGGCCGCGATCGTGCTCACCGTGGTCACCGGCGTCGACTACGTCCTGCGCGCGATCCGCCTGGCCCGCGACGCGCGAACGCCGCAGCCACGGTGACCGCCCCGCCGTCCGGCTTCCCCGAGCGCGCTGGTGCCCTCGCGCAGGAGGTGCTCGCCCAGCTCGTCGACCGCGGGGACACCCTCGCGGTGGCCGAGTCGCTGACCGGCGGCCTGCTTGCAGCCACGCTCGTCGCGGTGCCCGGCGCCAGTGCCGCCTTCCGGGGAGGGGTGGTCTCCTACGCCACCGACCTCAAAGCCTCGCTGCTCGGAGTGAACGCTGCCGACCTCGCTCGCACCGGCCCGATCGACCCGGCGGTCGCCGCCCAGATGGCCGCGGGCGTCCGGCGCGTCACGGTCGCATCCTGGGGCGTCTCGACGACTGGGGTTGCTGGTCCGGCCGCGCAGGACGGACACGAGCCGGGGGAGGTGTATGTCGCCGTGGCCGGCCCCCGCTGCCAGGTGCGACGACTGACCCTGGTCGGAGACCGCGATGAGATCCGGACGGCGAGCGTCGTCGAGGCGCTCCGGCTGCTGCAGGACGCGCTCGCCGGCACCGCGAACGGCGCAGGGGGCCCGACTCCGCTCACCTCGTAACCTCCGCGGCTCGATGGCGTTTTCGCCTCGAGCGAAAAGTGGGGGAATCCGCTGGGCGCCCGGGGGCTCGGGGGGGAACGATGAGGGTCGGTGGCGTGTTGAGCAAGAGACGACCTGACATCGAGCATGACGAGGGTGAGCACCGCGAGCACGGAGGTGGCGATGACCGCGAGGACCACGAGCGGAGGTCGACCGGGAGTGACCCGGCCGGCTGAGGCTGTCGCCCTGCCATCTGTGCCCGCTGCGCCCTCTCTGCCCTCGCGACGCCGCCCAGCAGCGCCGCGCGCCCCGCGCGCCCCGAGCCGCGACCAGGCCGCAGCAGCCAGCCGTGCCCTGCGGCTGCAGCGTCCCGTGCTGACCGCGGCCGGTGCTCCCAGTTCCGCGCCTGTCGCGGCGCCCGCGCCTGTCGCAGCCCCCGCGCCCGTCGCCACTCCTCGTCGTCCCGAGCCGCTGCTGCGCACGGAGCTCGGTGACGTGCTGCGCACCGCCCGGCAGCAGCAGGGGCGCACCTTGCGGGAGGTGTCGTCCACCGCGCGCGTGTCGTTGGGCTACCTCTCGGAGGTCGAGCGCGGTCAGAAGGAGGCGTCGTCCGAGCTGCTCGCCTCGATCTGCGGCGCGCTCGACGTGCCGTTGGCCAACGTGCTGCTCGAGGTCTTCCATCGCATGGCGCCGACCGGGCGCATCATCCGCCCCGATGCTGGCGCGGCACGCGCGTCGACGCCGTCCGCGCCGTCCACGGCGTCCGTGGCGGCGGTCGCGGCTGAGCCCACCGTTGCCGAGGCTGCGGTCGCCCTCCCCTCCGGCGCCGGGGCAACGGGCCCTGTCGTCACCGACAGCATCGCCACCGACAGCATCGCCACCGACGGCTCGGTTGAGGGGCCCGCGGCCCGGCTCGGCATCGCTCCTCTGGGGCTCGACGCGGCCGCCTCGCTCATGACGACTCTTCCGGAGACCCTCACGCTGCGCCAGATCCGACTACCCGAGCCGATCGTCGCCGCTTGACGGCCAGCTCCGGCCGGGTGCTCCGCCTCCGGGTGCACGTGCGACCGGCTGCCTCACGCACCGAGGTCGGGGGCGCCCACGATGGGGCTCTCGTGGTGCGGGTCCAGCCACGGGCCGTCGACGGAGCCGCGACGGAGGCGGCGCTCGACGCCGTCGCGCGCGCATTGGGGCTGCGGCGTTCGGCTGTCGCGCTTGTCACCGGGGCCACCAGCCGCAGCAAGGTCGTGCAGGTCGACGTGTCAGGGGAGCGGGAGGCCGAGGTGGCCGACCGGCTGGAGGAGCTGCTCGGCGTCGGTCAGGGACGGTAGCGAGTGCGGCCCACGGTCGGGGACGGCAGGACGATGTCAGCCGCGGACGGCGCCGGCCCGGGCTGGCAGCGCCGGCACCAGTAGGTGAACCGGTCGTAGGGCGCCTCGCCCTGCATCGCCACACTGACGGGCGTCCCGCAGCGGAGGCAGGGGCGCCCCCGTCGCTCGAAGACCCAGTGCTCCTCACCCCGCCGCTGTCGACCGGTGGTGTTCTGGAAGGCGCTGCCGCGGTTGCGCTGCAGCAGGGTCGCGGCGGCGTCGACGACCCGGGCGATGTCGGCGTCGGAGACCGGCTGCCACGGTGACGTCCGCGCGACGAAGAGCGCCTCCGCCTTGTAGAGGTTGCCGACGCCGGCGAGGTTGCGCTGGTCGAGCAGAGCCTGCCCGATCTCTCGCGCGGGGTCGGATGCGAGCCGCCGCACGGCCTCGCCCGCATCCCAGTCTGCGCCCAGCACGTCGGGCCCGAGGTGGCCGACGACGTCGTTCTCCTGTGGTGTGGGCAGCAGCTCCAGGACCGGCATCCGGTAGGCCACGGCTACCCGGTCGGGTACGCGCAGCACCGCCCGCACCTGGTGGTCCGGGCCGCCGCGCCACCGTTCGTCGGGACGGTAGAGGTGCCAGGAGCCGTCCATGCGGAAGTGCGTGTGCAGGGTGAGGTCCCCCTCGATGCGGGTCAGCAGGTGCTTCCCGCGCGGCACCACCGCGATGACCCGCCGACCGGCCAGGTCGACGGTCGCCAGCTGAGGCACGCGGAAGTCCGTGGCCTGCAGCTGCTTGCCCCGCAGGGCCTCGTCCATCCGCTTCGCCGCCAGCCAGACCGTGTCGCCCTCAGGCATCGTCACCGCCCGGCGCTCGCAGCCGGCGGACGTAGCGCACCTCGGGGAGCTGGGCGCCGCCGATCTCGGCCATCTTGCGCACTCCGTCGGCCCGCCAGCCGTGCCGCTCGTAGAAGCGGCGAGCGCTCTGGTTGCCCTCCAGGACCCACAACCCGGCCCTGTCGAACGCCGCCGCCAGCTCCCGCACCGCCGTCGTCATCAGCAGGTGACCGACCCCCTGGCCCTGCCACCGCGGGTGCACATAAATCGCTGCCAGCTCACCTTGTCCGGCGAGGTCGTCGGTGCCCTGAGCGGCGCCGCCCGAGACGGCGGGGATGTCGGAAGGCGGCGGTTCGAGGCGCCACGCGCAGAGCGAGACGAAGCCGCACAGCACCGCGGACTCGGCTTCCCGCAGCGCCAGGGCGACCCACTGCTGCGAAGCGCTACGGAGCGAACTGCCGCCGGGCGCCGACGAGGCGAGACGCTCCCGCCAGGCATCGGTGCGCTGCACCGGGTCGAGGGCCGCCAGGTAGTCGTCCGGCACGAGGCCGCGGTACGCGTGCTGCCAGGTCTCGACGTGCACCCGGGCGAGGGCAGCGGCGTCATCGGCACGAGGTGGCCGGACGTCAAACGTCGTCTCGGAGCTGCTCATCCGCGCATCCGCAGCCCACGCGGCGTTGCTGTGAACCCGGCAGTCTCCAGTGCTCTGCTGAGCGGGGAGTCGGTGCTCGAGAGGACCCCCGCGCCGTCGGCTCGCTCGACAGTGAGCCGACCGAGGGCGCCGTCGCGGACCGCCAGAGCGAGCGCGTCCGCAGCGCGCTGGAGCAGCTCGGCGTCGTCGGTCCAGGAGAGCAGGGTCTTGCCGCCCCGCTCGACGTAGAGGACCAGCTCACCTGAGACGAGCACCACCAGCGCGCCCGCCTTGCGACCCGGGCGATGACCGCCGGCGTCTTCGCGATCCGGCCAGCTCAAGGCCGCGCCGTACGGCTGTGCGGGGTCGGTCGCCGCCAGGACGAGCGCGCGGCCCTCTCCGTCCTCACGCTGGGCACGCGCCCGCGCCGCTGGGCTGGCGGGGCCCCGCTGCTGCCGGCCCGCGCGCCAGTCGTCGACCAGCCCCCCTGTGTCCCACGGATCGTCTGCCCCTGCGCCGCGAACCGCAGCCGCCTCGAGTCGGTTCGCGACGGCACGAAGCCGGTCGACGGCACCGCCCGTGGAGAACTGCGCTCCGCCGAGCCCCTCGACGACGTAGCCGCGGCGTGCGCGCCCGACGTCCTCGAAGGCCGTGAGCACGCGGTAGGCCGCCGCGAAGCCACCGGGGACGCGCTCGGCGACGACGGCCCCGCGCGTGACGACGCCGTGCCGGTCGAGCAGGGATTCGGTCACAGCGCTGGCGCGCAGAGTGGGGTCGGTCTCACGGGGCGGCAGCAGCGACCAGCGGCCGGCGACCGTCGGGGGGCCGGTGCGCGACGGCAGTGGGGTGGCTCCGGCGCGCCCGAGTCGTGGCCGTGCCCCCATGCGTCCGCTGATCCGAGCGCGCGGGGCGGATGCGCGCACGCGGTGGGAGGTGCGGCCGCCGGCGAGCAGCGCACGCAGCGGGGCCAGGGTGTCGTTGGTCAGCCAGCCGCCCCAGACGAGGTCCCAGATCGCGGCGACCAGCGCCGCATCCTCCGTCGTACCGAGGACGCTGCCCACGCTGTCCGACACCTGCCGGAAGAAGTAGGCGCCGCCCTGTCCCAGCACATCCAGCACCGCCTGGTGCACCGGTGTAGCCACCAACTCCTGGTCGGGCTCCGGCAGCAGCAGCGGCGCGGTGTCGGCGAGGTGCAGCGAGACCCAGCCGTCGTTGCCGGGCAGCGTGCCGTGCCCGGCCCACAGGACCTCGCCGGAGACGGTGAGCTCGTCGAGCAGAGGCGTCGACCAGTCGGTGAGCCGCGCCGGTAGGACGAGCGTCTCCAGAGCGCTCGCCGGGACGGTGGCACCGCCGAGCTGCTCGACGACCCTGACCAGCCCGTCGAGTCCCCGCAGCGAGCCACCCACGCCCTGCCATTCGGGCAGGAACGCCGCGAGGGCCCGCTGCGGAACCGGCTCGGCCTCCTTCCGCAGCGCGGCGAGTGAGCGCCGGCGGATGCGCCGCAGCACCTCCGCGTCACACCACTCGCTACCGGTGCCCCCGGGCCGGAACTCACCCTCGGTGACGCGTCCGGTCGCCGCGAGGCGTGACAGAGAGGCGAGCACGACCGCTGGTCCGAGCCCGAGACGCTCCGAGACGGCGGCGACGACGAACGGCCCGTGAGTGCGGGCGTACCGCGAGACGAGGTCGCCGACGGGGTCGGCCGCCGGCTCCAGGAACGCCTCGGGCACACCGACCGGCAGCGCCACCCCGAGCGCGTCACGCAGCCGTCCAGCGTCCTCGATGGCCGTCCACCGCTCGCCGCCGCCCATCCGCACACGGATCACGCGTCTGGCCGACTCCAGCTGCGTGAGCAGCTCGGTCACCTCGGGCCGGATCTCAGGAAGCGACCGGGCCGCGACTTCTTCGCTGTCGAGCGGGCCGAGCAGCCGCAGCAGGTCGGCGATGCCCTCGGCGTTGCGCGCCTGGCGGTCGGGCGTGAGTCGCTGCAGCTCGGCTTCGACCTCGGCGAGCGCGCCCTCGTCCAGCAGTTCCCGCAGCTCCGCACGCCCCAGCAAGTCGGCGAGCAGCGTCGGGTCCAGGGAGAGGGCCGCCGCACGCCGTTCGGCCAAAGGGTTGTCGCCCTCGTAGAGGTACTGCGCGACGTAGCCGAAGAGCAGGGACTTCGCGAACGGCGTAGGCGTCGGCGTCTCGATCTCGACAACGCGGACCGACCTCCCGGCCACCGACCGCATCAGGTCGACGAGGGCCGGTACGTCGTAGACGTCCTGCAGCACCTCGCGCACCGTCTCGAGCACGATGGGGAACGAGGCGTACTGGCTTGCCACGGACAGCAGCTGCGAGGCCCGTTGCCGCTGCTGCCACAGCGGGGTCCGCCGGTGCGGGTCGCGACGCGGCATGAGCAGGGCCCGAGCGGCACACTCGCGGAAGCGGGCGGCGAAGAGCGCGCTCCCACCGACCTCGTCGGTGACCGCCGACTCGACCTCCTCCGGCTCGATGACCAGAAGGTCGGCAACCGAGGGCGCACTGCCGTCCTCGGTCTCGATGTCGGGTAGTCGCAGCACGATGCCGTCGTCGGCGTGCATGGCCTGCACGTCCACGCCAAAGCGCTCGCGGGCACGGGCGGCAACGATGAGTGCCCAGGGTGCGTGCACCTGGGCGCCGAAGGGGGAGTGGACGACGACCCGCCAGTCACCGAGTTCGTCCCGGCTGCGCTCCACCACGATCGTCCGGTCGTCCGGCAGGTGACCCGCCGCGACACGCTGCTCGCGGAGATAGGCGACGAGGTTGTCGGCCGCCCACTCGTCGAGACCGGCCTCGCGGGCCCGGGTGAGGGCAGCTGCGTCGTCCAGCCGCCCCAGCTCGCGCACAAACTGACCAAGGGCACGTCCGAGCTCGACGGGCCGCCCCAGGGAGTCGCCGTGCCAGAAGGGCAGCTTGCCAGGCTGTCCCGGCGCGGGGGAGACGAGGACGCGGTCGTGGGTTATGTCCTCGATGCGCCACGACGACGTGCCGAGCGTGAAGACATCACCCACGCGCGACTCGTAGACCATCTCCTCGTCGAGCTCGCCGACCCGGCTGGCTTTCTCGCCCACGAGGAAGACCCCGAAGAGGCCGCGGTCGGGGATCGTCCCGCCGCTCGTCACGGCAAGCCGTTGAGCACCGGGGCGCCCAGTTAACGTCGACGTGACGCGATCCCACACGACGCGCGGTCGCAGCTCGGCGAACTCGTCCGACGGGTACCGTCCGGCCAGCATGTCGAGGACGGCTTCGAGGGCGGAGGCCGGGAGGGTGGCGAAGGGCGCCGCGCGGCGCACCACCTCGGCCAAGTCGTCCACTTTCCAGTCGTCCATCGCGACCATGGCGACGATCTGCTGCGCCAGGACATCCAAGGGGTTCCGCGGGTAGCGCAGTGCCTCGATGAGGCCCTCGAGCATCCGTTCGACCACGACCGCCGTCTGCACGAGGTCGCCCCGGTACTTGGGGAACACCACGCCACGCGACACCGCGCCCACCTGGTGACCCGCACGACCGACGCGCTGCAGGCCGCTGGCGACCGAGGGTGGCGACTCGACCTGGACCACGAGGTCGACCGCTCCCATGTCGATACCGAGCTCCAGCGAGCTGGTCGCGACCACCGCCGGCAGCCGCCCCGCCTTCAGCGCCTCCTCGATGACCGACCGCTGCTCTTTGCTCACCGAGCCGTGGTGGGCACGCGCGATCTCCTCACCCGGCTGCCGGTCGGTGGCCCGGCTCTGCCCCGCATGCGCCATGACCTCCGCCGGGGACCGGTCGCCGGGCTCCTCGAGGAGCGGCCCCTGGCGCCGTTCGTCGGCGAGCTCGTTGAGTCGCGTGGTCAGCCGCTCGGCCAGCCGACGGGAGTTGGCAAAGACGATCGTCGAGCGGTGCGCCTCGATGAGGTCGACGACGCGCTCCTCGACGTGGGGCCAGATGGAGGCGTGGCGTTCGGCCCCCGCTGCCGATCCCGACACCTCGAGTGTCGTGTCCCCGAGCGCGCCAAGGTCCTCGACCGGCACGACGACCCGCAGGTCGAACTGCTTCTGCGACGGGGGGTCCACGGTCGTCACGGGACGGCCGCCGGCGAGGTAGGTGGCGACCTCGTCCAGGGGACGCACCGTCGCCGAGAGCCCCACGCGCTGCGCCGGGCGATCCAGCAGCGCGTCGAGCCGCTCCAGTGTCAGCGCGAGATGCGCGCCCCGCTTGGTGCCGGCGACGGCGTGGACCTCGTCGAGGATCACGGTCTGGACGCCGCGGAGCGCTTCCCGCGCCTGCGAGGTGAGCAGCAGGAAGAGCGACTCCGGCGTGGTGATGAGGACGTCGCCCGGCGCCCGGCTGAATGCGCGCCTCTCCTCGGCAGGCGTGTCGCCGCTGCGCACCGAGATCCGCAGGTCCGGCTCCGGCTGACCCAGCCGGACCGCTGCCTGCCGGATACCGACCAGCGGGCTGCGCAGGTTGCGCTCCACGTCGACGGCCAGCGCCTTCAGCGGGGAGACGTAGAGAACGCGGCAGCGGTGCTTGGCATCCTCCGGCGGCGGCTCGCTGGCCAGCCCGTCGAGCGACCACAGGAACGCCGCCAGCGTCTTGCCGGAGCCTGTGGGAGCCACGACGAGCGTGTGCTGACCGGTGCTGATCGCCTCCCAGGCGCCCACCTGCGCCGGGGTCGGCGCCGCGAACGCTCCCTGGAACCAGTCTCGCGTCGCGGGCGAGAAGCGCTCGAGCACGTCGAACGACGCTGTCGCGCGCTGCTCGCCGTCGCCGCCTCTCCGTGCCATGCCCCCATCCTCGCTGGTGGGTCTGACAACCGCACCGCTGTTCTCTCCCGGCTGAGGAGCCGGCAGAAGCCAGCGCATCGGTAGCCAAGCGGGATCAAGGGGGATAGCGGAGTCACGGGGTCGAGGCCTCCGTCGCTGGTCCTTCCACAGCGGAGGTGACGCCCCTTGCCGGGCGCGGCGCGACCCAGTAGGTTCGAACACATGTTCGATATCGACGAGCGGGACGGTCTCGAGACGTGGGTGCAGCGTCTCGCGTCGCTGCCGTCGCCGGAGTCGAGCGAGGAGCTGGTGAGTCGGCTGCGGACGCTGGAGGAGATCGCCTGCGCTGTGACGGCTGCCCAGGCCCGTGACGCTGCGGAGCTCGACGCGGTCCGTCGGGCCGAGCGGGCTGCAGCGGACATCGCCTCCCGCAGGCGCAGCGACGGGGTAGCAGCCGAGGTGGCGCTCGCCCGCCGTGTGTCGCCGCACGCTGGGTCGCGACTGCTGGGTCTGGCCAAGGTTCTCACCTCCGAGATGCCCTGCACTCTGGCCCTGATGACCGGCGGACAGCTGTCGGAGTGGCGCGCCTCCCTGCTGGCGCGGGAGACGGCCTGCCTGGACGTTGCTGACCGTCGGGCCATCGATGCTGAGCTCTGCGGCGGTGACAACCCGCCCGCGGCGTCGCTGGGTGACCGGGAGCTGGTTGCCGCGGCTCGCCGGCTAGCCATCCAGGTCGACGCACGGTCCGTCGCTGCGCGGGCGGCCAAGGCCTCCGCCGACCGGTGCGTGACGATCCGCCCCGCTCCGGACACGATGACGTGGGTCAGCGCCCTGCTTCCCGTGGCCGACGGTGTCGCGGTCTACGCAGCGTTGAAGCTGGCCGCCGACACCGCCGTGACCCCGTCGGGCTCGGAGCCCCGTGGCAGGGGCCAGGTGATGGCGGACACCCTCGTGGAGAGGGTGACGGGACGCAACCCTCTGGAGCGACCCGTGGACCTCGCGGTGAGCGTGGTGCTGAGCGACGCCGCCCTGCTCGACGGCGACGACACGCCGGGCGAGGTAGCGGAGGCGGGTCCCGTCCCTGCGCCCTGGGTCCGTCAGCTGATCGCGGAGGCGTCTCTAGACGAGCAGACCAAGGTCTTCATCCGTCAGCTCTACCGGGGGCCCCACGGCGGCCTCGTGGCCGCCGCCTCGCGGAGCCGGCTGGCACCGCCCGGCCTTGCTCGTCTCATCGAGCTGCGAGACCAGAGGTGCCGGACGCCCTGGTGCGACGCCCCCATCCGGCAGATCGACCACGTACGGTCCTGGAAGCGGGGCGGACGCACCTCAGAGGCCAACCTGCAGGGCCTCTGCGAACGCTGCAACTACGACAAGCAGGCCCCCGGCTGGCATGCGGAGCCGGTCAGCGGACCAGACGTCGGGGATGGGATCGGCGAGCGACACATCTCGCGACTCACCACTCCGAGCGGCCACACCTACGACTCGATCGCGCCGCCACTGCCGGGCGCGGACGACGTTCGCCCGGAGGACTCCATCGTCGAGCGGGACCTTCGACGGCTGCTCCCAGCCGCCTAGCCGCACGCCGCTCGACCTCGCCCGCACACGGGGCCGCGGCTGGAATGCTGGGCCCGTGAGGTCCTCCGGGGGAGACGCCAGCCCGGCTATGCGGCGGTCGCGCGCATGACGGCACGCCTGCACCCTGCGCAGCCGACGTTCGAGCACCCCACGGAACGGATGGTCTGCGAGGCCCTCTGCGCCGGGTTGCCGGATGGTTCGGTCGTCGTCGCCAACCAGCGGATGTCCGACCGCAAAGGGGACCTGGAGGCCGACCTCGTCGCCGTCGTCCCGGGGCTGGGCATCGCCGTACTGGAGGTCAAGGGCGGCCGGGTCGAGTACGACCCGGACCGCGGCTGGCTGCAGACCGGCGGCGGAGTGCGCGAGAAGGAGATCGACCCCGTCAGCCAGGCCCGCCGCGCGATGTACGCACTGCGGTCCTACCTCGACCGACAGCCGGCGTGGGGGCGGCGCCGGACGCGGTGGGAGGACTTGGTGGTCCTCCCGGCCTCCGACTACGCGCCGGACTGGCAGCTTCCGGAGCTGCCGCGGTGGGCGCTCGTCGACCGAGCCGAGACCCAGCAGGTGGCAGCCAAGGTGCTCGATGCCCTCACCCGGGCCGAGTCGGACAACCCCGTGCTCGACGAGGAGGGCGTCGCAGCTTTCGTCGAGGTGGTCTGCGGCCGTCCCGGGACTCAGCGGGAGATGGTGGCCGAGGTCGCTGAACGCGAGGCCGAGGTGGAGTTGCTCACCGGCAGCCAGGCACACGTGCTCGACCTGATTCGGGGGATGCCACGCGTCCACGTCGTGGGAGGCGCCGGCTCGGGCAAGACGTGGCTGGCGCTCGAGCAGGCCCGACGGCTGACGAAGCAGGGGCAACGGGTCGCGCTGCTCTGCTACTCACGCGGCCTCGCGACGTTCCTGCAGCGGCGCGTCGCCGTCCTGCCGGGCAGCGAGCGGCCGGCGTACGTGGGGCTGTTCCACGACCTCGGTGTGCAGTGGGGCGCGCGCCGGGGGCGTTCTGACGACAGCGAGGACTTCGAGACCCGGCTTCCGGCCGAGATGCGCGCGCTGGCGCCGTATCTGCAGGACTCGCGTCGCTTTGACGCGGTCGTCGTCGACGAGGCGCAGGACTTCGCGACCGACTGGTGGGGGGCGGTGCTCGCGGGTCTGCGCGACCCCGACGAGGGGCGCCTCTACGTCTTCTCCGACGAAGGCCAACGCGTCTTTTCGCGCTTCGGGGAACTGCCCGTCGACATGCCTACCGTGACGCTCGACGAGAACCTGCGTAACACCAAGCAGATCGCGCAGACCTTCGGCAGCCTCACCACCAGCCAGATGCGCTACCGCGGTGGCGACGGGCCGCCGGTCCGGGTGGTGCCGTGCGCCACCGAGGACGCGGTCGAGGCTGCCGACGACGAGGTGCTGCGACTGCTCGAGGAGGGCTGGGGCCACGAGCACGTCGCGCTGCTGACCACCGGCCATCGACACCCCGTGCAGGTCGAGCGCCAGCTGCTCGACCCTGACCAGCGCCGGTACTGGGAGTCGTTCTGGGAGGACGACGACGTCTTCTACGGGCACGTGCTGGGCTTCAAGGGGATGGAGCGACCGGTCGTGGTGCTGGCGGTCAACGGCTTCCAGGGTGAGCAGCGCGCTCGGGAGAAGCTCTACGTCGGACTGTCGCGGGCGCGCGACCTGCTCGTCGTGTGCGGCGACCCGCACCTGATCCGTGCAACGGGCGGCGAGGCGGTCATGCAGCGCCTGGGCTGGTCACACTGAGGCGTCCTCTCCTTGACTCTCAACGTCGCGCGCTGCGACCCCACGTGCAACGCTGAGGGCGTGCTGGGCTGGCTGCGGCGCAACCTCGGTGACCACACCGCCATGGGCGGTGTCCTCGGTGTCTTCGAGGAGTTCTACAACCCGGCAGCTGCCCGCGCCGACGAGGAGCGGCAGGCGCAGCACGAGCGCGTCCAGCCGGCTCCGAGCCCGGGCGACAGGCTGTTGAACGAGGGCCGTCTCGTGCTGCCAGCGAAGCCGGAGCCCGGGCACGGCGACGAACCCCTCCCGGGAGCGCCCGTCGCATAACTCCTCGCCTTCCCCACCCGTGCTCACTAGGGTCGGACGAGTGCCTGACACCGCCGCGGACATCCACACCGCCACCCGGGACGCCGGCCCTGGCGAGGTGATGATCCGGGCCCGCAACCTCGTCAAGCGATTCGGCGACTTCACTGCCGTGGCGGGCATCGACGTCGAGGTCCAGCGCGGCGAGGCCTTCGGCTTCCTCGGTCCCAACGGCGCCGGCAAGTCCTCGACGATGCGCATGGTGGGCGCCGTCAGCCCGCCCACCGAGGGCGAGCTCACCATCCTGGGGATGGACCCGCGCACCGAGGGGTCGCGGATCCGCGCGCGCCTCGGGGTCGTGCCGCAGGAGGACACTCTGGACGCCGAGCTCTCGGTGCGCGAGAACCTTCTGGTCTACGGCCGCTACTTCGGCCTGCCACGCGCCGAGGTCGCCCGTCGCGCGGACTCGCTGCTGGAGTTCGTTCAGCTCTCCGAGCGGGCGTCGAGCAAGGTGGAGCCGCTGTCCGGAGGGATGAAGCGCCGGCTCACGATCGCCCGGTCGCTCATCAACAACCCCGAGATCCTGCTCCTCGACGAGCCGACCACCGGGCTCGACCCGCAGGCGCGGCACGTGCTGTGGGACCGGCTCTTCCGGCTCAAGCAGCAGGGCGTGACCCTCGTCCTGACGACGCACTACATGGACGAGGCCGAGCAGCTCTGCGACCGCCTCGTCGTGATGGACGCTGGCCGCATCGCTGCGGAGGGCTCGCCGCTCGAGCTGATCCGCCAGTACTCCACCCGCGAAGTCGTCGAGCTCCGCTTCGCCCCCCAGGACAACGCCGATGCCAGTGCTCGCATCGAGACCCTGCTAGGAGAGGGAGGACCATTGGCGCGCTTGGTCGACCGCACCGAGCTGCTGCCCGACCGCGTCCTGCTCTACGCCGACGACGGCGACGAGGCGGCCGCGGAGGTGCACCGTCACGGCGTCGTTCCGCAGTCGGTGCTTGTGCGGCGCAGCTCGCTGGAGGATGTGTTCCTCCGGCTCACCGGTCGCTCCCTGGTCGACTGAGGCGCCGCCATGTCTGCGTTCGCGACCCCCACCCTTTCCGAACGCCGCAGGTGGTGGCGCGCCTTCGAGCACTGGCTCGCCTTCTACCGGCGCACCTGGCGCGGCTCGATCTTCTCGACCGTGCTCGAGCCGCTGGGCTACCTCGCCGCCATGGGCGTCGGGCTCGCAACCCTCGTCAACCGCGGGAACGGCGGGGGCGTCGGTGGTGTGGGCTATCTGCAGTTCGTCGCCCCGGGGATCCTCGCGGCGGTGGCGATGCAGACGGCGTCGTTCGAGTCGACCTACCCCGTCATGGGCGCGGTGAAGTGGAACAAGCAGTACGTCGGCATGATGGCGACCCCTTTGCGTCCCATCGACGCTTTCCTGGGCCACCTGCTCTTCGTGATGCTGCGGATCACCATCGCCGCCACGGTCTTCGCGATCGTGATCGCGCTGTTCCACGGTTTCGGGTCCTGGCTCGGGGTGTTCTGCGTGCCGGTCGCCGTGCTCACCGGGCTGGCCTACGCACCCGCCATCTTCGCCTTCACGGTCACCCGGGAGAACGACGCCGGCTTCGCGATGCTGTACCGCTTCGGGATCGTGCCGATGTTCCTCTTTTCCGGCACCTTCTTCCCCGTGTCGCAGCTGCCCGACTGGCTCGAGCCGCTGGCGTGGGTCGTGCCGCTGTGGCACGGCGTGACCCTCTCGCGCGGTCTCGCGCTCGGGTCACCCGGCAGCGGCGTTCTGGTCGTGGTCCACGTCGCCTACCTCGCCGCCTGGGCGCTCGCCGGCGGCTGGATCGCCGCGCGCTGCTTCGAGCGGAGGCTCATTGCATGACCGAGACCTCCGCCGTCCTGCGGATCGCCCCGCCGGGCGCGGCGCGCGCGCTCGCCCGGCTCACGGGCAGCAGCGGGACCGGCCCCGGACGGTCGGGCGGACCGACAGCGATGCTGGAACGCAACATCCGCGTCTACCGCGCTGGCTGGGTCGTCCTGCTCAGCGGCTTCTTCGAGCCGCTGTTCTACCTGCTCTCACTCGGGGTCGGCCTGTCGAAGCTGGTCGGCACGGTCGAGGGCCCCGGCGGCCACGCGCTCACCTACACCGCCTTCGTCGCGCCGGCGATGCTTGCCTCCAGTGCCATGAACGGCGCCGTCTTCGATGCCACCTTCAACATCTTCTTCAAGCTCAAGTACGCCAAGCTCTACGACGCGGTGCTCGCCACCCCGATGTCCACACGAGATGTAGCGGTGGGGGAGATCGGGTGGGCGCTCCTGCGCGGCGGCTTCTACTCCGCGATGTTCCTCGTCGTGATGCTCGTGCTCGGGCTCGTCAGCTCCTGGTGGGCGTTGCTCGTCGTGCCCGTGGCGCTGCTGACCGGACTCGGCTTCGCGGCGATCGGAATGGCCGCCACGACCTGGATGCGATCGTGGCAGGACTTCGAGTACGTCACGCTCGCCCTCATCCCGATGTTCCTGTTCTCCGCCACCTTCTACCCGCTGTCGGTCTATCCCGAGCCGCTGCGCACACTCGTCCAGATCTCGCCGCTCTACCACGCGGCTGCCCTGACACGGCAGCTCACGGTCGGGGTCGTCGACCTGACCTCCCTTGTCCACGTGGCGGTTCTCGTGGTCATGGGCGTCCTCGGCGTGCGCGTCGCCGCCGCGCGACTGGAGACCCTCCTCCTGCGCTGAGGTCTCGCGCGGGGCTGCGTCGTCTGCGGGTTAGAGGCAGATTCGAGGGGAGGCGGAGATTTCGCCCCCGTGCGCTCAGCGGCCGGCTGAAGGCCCGGTGTGCCCCGGGACCGTCCCTAGGGTGGCGAGTGCCCCGCGTCCTCTCATCCGGGGACCGGCTCATTCCCAAGGAGAAGGATGCGCTTGCCCTCGCGCCCGTCGACACGCACACCGAGCTCGGTGTCCCGGCTCGGAGACGCCAAGGTCC
Source organism: Actinomycetales bacterium (assembly GCA_051960855.1). GTDB lineage: Bacteria > Actinomycetota > Actinomycetes > JAJZTN01 > JAJZTN01 > JBQCDV01. The sequence continues at coordinate 25,566 of JBQCDV010000051.1, read as the reverse complement.
CCGAGATCACGGTGCTGTTCTGGGTGATCAAGGTGCTGACCACCGGCATGGGCGAGGCGACGTCGGACTACCTCGCCGGCCGCAACGTGCTGCTGGCCGCGGTAGTCGGCCTGCTCGGCTTCGTCGCCGCGATGGTCTGGCAGTTTCGGACGCGTCGCTACCACCCCTGGGCCTACTGGTTCGCGGTGGCGATGGTCGCCGTCTTCGGCACCATGGCGGCCGACGGGCTCCACAAGGTCGTCGGCATCCCCTACGTCATCACGACCGTCGGCTACGCAGTGGTCCTCGCGGCGGTCTTCCTTGCGTGGCGCCGCACGGAGGGGACGCTCTCGATCCACAGCATCGATACGCGTCGTCGCGAGAGGTTCTACTGGTTTGCCGTCCTCGCGACTTTCGCCCTGGGCACCGCGGCCGGAGACCTCACCGCTTTCACCCTGCACCTCGGCTACGCCGCTTCGCTCGTGCTCTTCGCCGTCGCGATCGTCGTGCCGGCCCTCGCCTACCGGCGCGGCGTCATGAGCGCTGTGCCTGCCTTCTGGACGGCATACGTCCTCACCCGCCCGCTGGGTGCGTCTGCGGCGGACTGGCTCGGGAAGCCTGCGTCCCTGCACGGCCTCGGTCTCGGCGACGGGACGGTCGCCCTTGCCTCGGCCATCGTGATCGCGGCTCTTGTCGGCTACTGCGCCAGGACCGGCAGGGAGGTGCAGGCCGCCCGCTCCCGTGCGGCGGTCAGCGGGGCCTCCAGATCGGGCCAGCAGAGCCTGGCCCCCGCCACGGAGGCCCAGCTGTGAACTACTCGCTCTTTCGGGACATCAACAATCTCAGCGGCAACCCGACCGTCGACACGGTGATGAAGGCCGCCGCGTCCTACCTGATCTTCGGGGTGTTCGCCGTCCTCGCCGTGCTGTGCATCCTGCGGCTCGGGCGGCGGGAGTGGCGACCTGTCATCGCGACTGGAGCCGCTCTGGTCCTGACGTTCGTGCTCGCACTCGTCGGCGGCGCCCTCTACGCGGAGAAACGGCCCTTCGTCACCCATCACGTCCACCAGCTGGTCGCACACACGGCCGACCAGTCCTTCCCGAGCGACCACGCGACAGCGGCGTTCGGTATCGCTCTTGCCGTCTGGGTCTTCCTCTCCTGGCGGTGGGGTGCCGTCCTGTTCGCGGCCGCACTCCTCATCGGCTTCGCCCGCGTCTACGACGGCATCCACTACCCGCTCGACATCGCCGGCGGACTGGTGGCAGCTGCCGTCGCGACAGCGATCGTGGCTGTCGTGGTGGCCTGCCTCGACGCCTCGCGCGGCCGTGCTCGCCGCGCCCGGCGCGACGACGTGAGGCGGCGGGCGATGCTGCGCCGCTGACAAGCGATACTTGGTCCGTGCGCCTCACGACCTTCTGGGAACGGATGCAGGAGCTGCTCGGCTCCGCGCAGGCGGACGCCTTCGCCCGCTACCGCGTGCTGTCCGAGCTCGGCGACCGCACCGTCCTCGAGGCGCTGGACGCTGGGGAGCCGGCGAAGGAGGTCTGGCGGGTCGTGTGCGACGTCACCGACGCGCCCTCCCGCCTACGCTAGCCACCGGCAGCGGCGTTCGTCGCTTAGCCTCGACGCCATGGCCAGGCACGTCGTCCCGTTCCTGATGTTCGAAGGGCGCGCCGAGGAGGCGATGAGGTTCTATACCTCGCTGTTCGCCGACGGGCAGGTCCTCGAGGCGCACCGCTACGGAGCCGAGGGGCCCGGGCCCGAAGGGACGATCCAGGTGGCGCGATTCTCGGTGGACGGCCAGGAGATCGCCTGTTCCGACAGCTTCGTGTCGCACGGGTTCACCTTCACCCCCTCGCTGTCGCTGTGGGTCGAGACCGAGTCCGAGGTTGAGCTGTCCCGGCTGTTCTCCGCCCTCGCCGACGGCGGCGCGACGCTCATGCCGGTGGGCGACTACGGCTTCAGTCGGCGCTTCGGCTGGGTCAACGACCGCTTCGGCGTCTCCTGGCAGCTCAACCTCAGCTAGGCGTCTCCGCCGGCGATCCCCCCTCGTGCCGCCGGGAACGTCGTGGCGGTGCCACTCCCAGAGGCCGACACCGAGAACGCCGGAGCCGGCGCCGGCGCCGCGTCGCTCAGCGCGCGACCTCCGTGGCGCGCGACTCCCGAATGACGGTGACGCGGATCTGGCCGGGGTAGGTCAGCTCCTCCTCGACCTGCTTGGCGATGTCTCGCGCGAGCACCTGCGCCGCGATGTCGTCGACGACGTCCGGCAGCACCATGACGCGCACCTCGTGCCCGGCCTGCATGGCGAACACCTTGTCGACGCCTTCGTGGCCCAGGGCGATCTCCTCGAGACGGTGCAGTCGGTTGACATAGGACTCGATCGACTCGCGACGGGCACCGGGACGGCCCCCCGAACAGGCGTCGGCGGCCTGGGTCAGCAGCGCTTCGACGGTCTCCGGAGGCACCTCGTCGTGGTGGGCCTCGATGGCGTGAACGACCTCCTCCGGCTCGCCGTAGCGCCGGGCGAGGTCGGCGCCCACCATGGCGTGGGACCCCTCGACCTCGTGAGTGAGCGCCTTGCCGATGTCGTGGAGGAAGGCTGCGCGACGCACGAGCCGTGGGTCCACGCCGAGCTCGGCTGCCATCACCCCGGCGATCTGGGCTGTCTCCACGCAGTGCGCGAGCACATTCTGCCCGTACGAGGTGCGGTAGCGCAGGCGCCCGAGGATGGCCATCAGCTCCGGGTGGAGGTGGTCGAGCCCGGCGTCGAGCAGCGCGCTCTCGGCTGCCTCGCGGCTGGCCTGCTCCACCTGCCGCTCGCTGAGCTCGTGCATCTCCTCGATCCGGTGCGGGTGGATGCGCCCGTCCGCGACCAAGGCCTCGAGCGTGAGCCGCGCCACCTCGCGACGGTAGGGGTCGAAGCAGGACAGCACCACCGCCCCGGGGGTGTCGTCGACGAGGACGTTGACCCCGGTGATCTGCTCGAAGGTGCGGATGTTGCGGCCCTCGCGGCCGATGATCCGGCCCTTGAGGTCCTCGGAGGGCAGCGGCACAACCGTGACCGCCGTCTCGGAGGTCTGGGAAGCGGCCACTCGAGGCAGCGTCTGCGCGACCAGATGGCGGGCGCGGGCCTCCGCCTGCTCCTTCGCCTCGGACTCGATCCGTCGGGCGAGCAGAGCGGCTTCTCGCTTGGCTTGGCTCTCGATGGCGAGCACGACCTGGGCGCGAGCCTGCGCCCGCGTCAGCCCTGCCACCTCCTCCAGCTGGCGCTGTCGCTCCCGCTCGAGGCGGGCGGCGTCTGCCAGCCGAGCGGAGATGGCCGACTCAGCAGCGGTGACGGCCACTTCGCGGGACTCGAGGGCCACCTCGAGCTCGCGCAGCCGGCGTTCGCGACCGGCCAGCCGCTGCTCACGCCGGTCGAGCTCGCCGCCGGCCCGCAGCGCATCGTCGTGGACGTCGTCGTGGGGGTCCTCGTCCTCACCGCCGCGGGTGAGGGCGGGTCGAGGCCGGGCGACGGGCGCGGTGAGGGCGGCGTGCCTCAGTGCCGCGCGGTCGCGCAGCAGCAGGATCAGGACGGCGAGGATCAGCGACGTCAGGACGACGCCGAGCGCGGTGACCCAGAAGACGAACTGCTGAGGCATCAGCCCTCCTGCTGGGTCGGAGACTCTCCTTGAACCATCGGCGATGCGGTGCCGCGCCTCAAGGCCCCGTGCCTTGCGAGGCTACGTCCGCGATCAGGGTGAAGCAACGACCGCCGCGGGACCATCGTGGCCCCCGGTCCTGCCCTGTGTCGCCCCGGGCTCAGCTGGCGTCGGCGTCCAGCTCTCCAAGTGCCTCCCGTATGACGGTCATGACGACGCTGGAGCCGTAGCCCTTCCGCGCGAGCATCCCGGAGAGGCGGCGGATCTGGGTCGGACGGTCGAACCGGGCCAGTGACGGCAGCCGCTTCTGCACCAGACGCAGCGCCACGTCATGCTCGCTCGCGTCGTCGACACCCTCCAGCGCCTGCGAGGCAACCTCGTCGTCGATGCCGCGACGTCGCAACTCGACAGCCAGACCGCGGCGAGCCAGGCCGCGCTCGCGCTGCCGGCTGCGGACGAGGAGTTCGGCGTAGCCCGCATCATCGATGAGCCCGACCTCGACGAAGCGGTCAAGCACCCGCTGCTGCACCTCTGCGGGGACGTCCCGCTCGGTGAGGGCCGCGGCCAGCTCGGCGCGACTGCGCGGGGCAGCAGTGAGCTTGCGCAGCACGATCGCCCGCGCCACCGACTCGGGGTCGGCCGGGGGGTTGCTCGCGGCGTCCTCCACACCCCGCTCCGGATCCTCGCGTCCGGGGCGGGGGCGGCGGCGGCTCGTCACAGCGGTCCCCGGACGGGCCGGGTGTCGTCGGGGAGCAGCTCGAGCACCACGTCGGGCTAGAAGTCGACCGGAGCCGGAACGACATCCTCGTCAGCGGGCAGGTCGAGTCGCGGACCTACGCCCAGCTTGTCCTTGACCCGCTTCTCGATCTCGTCGGCGAGGTCAGGGTTGTCGCGGAGGAAGGCGCGCGCGTTCTCCTTGCCCTGGCCGAGCTGGTCGCCCTCGTAGGTGTACCAAGCACCGCTCTTGCGGATGAAGCCGTGCTCGACGCCCATGTCGATCAGGCCGCCCTCGCGGGAGATGCCGGCGCCGTAGAGGATGTCGAACTCCGCCTGCTTGAAGGGCGGAGCCACCTTGTTCTTGACCACCTTGACGCGGGTGCGGTTGCCGACCGCCTCCTGGCCGTCCTTGAGCGTCTCGATGCGGCGAACGTCCAGACGCACCGAGGCGTAGAACTTCAGCGCCTTGCCGCCCGTCGTGGTCTCCGGCGAGCCGAACATCACGCCGATCTTCTCGCGCAGCTGGTTGATGAAGATGGCGGTCGTCTTGCTCTGCGACAGCGCACCGGTCATCTTGCGCAGCGCCTGGCTCATGAGGCGGGCCTGCAGGCCGACGTGGCTGTCGCCCATCTCGCCCTCGATCTCGGCGCGCGGCACGAGGGCCGCCACCGAGTCGATGACGATGATGTCGAGCGCTCCGGATCGCACGAGCATGTCGGCGATCTCGAGGGCCTGCTCACCGGTGTCCGGCTGCGAGACGAGCAGCGCGTCGGTGTCGACGCCGAGCTTCTGGGCGTAGTCGGGGTCAAGAGCGTGCTCCGCGTCGATGAACGCGGCGATGCCGCCGTTGCGCTGAGCGCTGGCGACCGCGTGCAGGGCGACGGTCGTCTTGCCGGAGGACTCCGGGCCGTAGATCTCGATGACGCGACCGCGGGGGAGTCCACCGACGCCGAGGGCGACGTCCAGGGAGATCGACCCCGTCGGGATCACCTCGACGGGGGCTCGCCCCTCGTCGCCGAGGCGCATGACCGAGCCCTTGCCGAACTGCTTGTCGATCTGGGCGAGAGCGGTCTCGAGAGCCTTCTCGCGGTCCTGACCTGCCATGTGCCTGCCACCTTGCTTGCCGGATTCGATGTCGTCGCCACCGTAGGTCCGCCCTCTGACAGAGTCAGTCCATCCGGACCCTGTGTGGACAGTCCCGCGGGAGCCGTTCCGTTGGGGACAAGCCTAGGCGAACGTATGTTCGATCATTGATGGCGACACGCCGCGGCTGCTAGTCCAGTGCCCGCCGCAGGAACCCTCGGATCCCGAGGGCGCCGAACACCACGAGCGACAACGCCGCCAGCGCGACGCACACGGCCGCGTTGATGTGCGGAACCGATGGGACGAGCGCAGCGCGCATCCCCTCGCTGATGTAGGTGATGGGGTTGAGGGCGGTCAGCCACTGGAACCACGCCAGGGTGGAGAGCGACGGCCACGGGTACTGGCTGCAGCCGGTGAAGATCAGGGGCGTCAGCACGAGAGCGAACACCAGGTTGATCTTCGACGGGGGCACCAGCGTCCCGAGGGTCATGCCGAGGGTTGAGCCGACGGCGGCTCCGAGCAGCACGACGGCGACCAGGAGCGGAAGGCCGGCGGCGCGCACGGGGATCGAGCCGAGGACCAGCCATCCGATCGGAAACATCAGCACGGTCGCGACGAGTGCCCGCAGCGCCGCGAACACCATCTTCTCGACGGCGACAAGCGCCATGGGCATCGGAGCCAGCAACCGGTCCTCGATCTCCTTGGTGAAGGAGAAGTCGATGACGAGGGGGAGTGCGGTGCTCTGCAGCGACGTGAGGACGGTCGTCATGGCGACGATGCCGGGGAAGAGCAGGTCGGAGTAGCCCGCCCGGGCGTAGCCGAGGTCGGTGAGCACCCGCCCGAAGACGAACAGCAGCAGCAGCGGCTGCAGCACCACCTGCGCCAGGAAGGCAGGCAGCTCGCGCCCGGTGACGTAGATGTCGCGCCAGAGCACAGCCGCGAACGGCGCCGCTGTCCCCACCCGCGTGCTGCCGGAGGACGTCGTGGTCATCGCAGTGCTCTCCCGGTCAGCGAGATGAAGACGTCTTCCAGAGTCGGCTCGCCGAGCGCGACGCCGGTGAGAGCCGCCCCGCGTCGCTCGACGGTCGAGACGACGGGGGCGAGCAGCGACGCGGCGTCGTTCGTGACGTAGAGACGTAGCCGCGCGGGGGCGTCCGGGGAGGGCGTGGCGGCGAGCGACTCGACGCGCTCGACGCCCGGCAGGTCCGCGAGCGCCGCCGTCAGCTGGTCTACCGGTGGCCGTCCGGCGCCACCCGATTCCCGAACGCCGTCGCTGGGCTGCGTGCCGTCTGCATTCGACCCGCTTAGCGTCAGCGTGACGTCAAGAGTGCTGCTGCCCGGCATGCTCCGGGTGAGCGCCTCGGGCGTGTCGAGGGCGAGCAGGCCGCCCCTGTCCATGATGCCGACGCGGTCGGCCAGAGTCGCGGCCTCGTCCATGTCGTGTGTCGTGAGGACGACCGTGACGCCGCGCTCGCGCAGGTCGCGGACGCGGTCCCATACGAAGAGCCGGGCGGCGGGGTCGAGCCCGGTCGAGGGCTCGTCGAGGAAGATGACGGCGGGGGCGTGCATGAGCGCGCGGGCGATCATGACGCGCTGCGCCTGACCACCGGAGAATCGGTCGGGCTTGTCCGATGAGCGCTCCCGGAGGCCGAACTCCGCGAGCAGGGCGTCGGCACGCTCGTCGCGCTCGGAGGCGGGCACGCCGTGGTAGCGGGCGTGGAAGAGCAGGTTGTCCCGGATGGACAACGACCGGTCGAGGTTGTTGCGCTGCGGGACGACCGCGAGCCGGCTCCGGGCGGCGACCGGGTCGCGGAGGACATCGACACCGCCCACGCTGGCCGTCCCGCCGGTGGCCCGCACGCGTGTCGTCAGCACGCCGATGGTGGTCGTCTTCCCGGCTCCGTTGGGACCGAGCAGACCGAAGACCTCGCCGGGCTCAACCGTGAAGGTGACGCCGTCGACGGCGTTGGACGCCGCCTTCGGATAGCGCTTGACGAGGTCGCGCACCTCGACTGCCGGGCTCACTCTCCCAGTGTCCCGGCACAGCCTCAGGTCCGCTGGTCGGGGACGCCCTCGAGCTGGAGGTTCTCCGACTCCGACATCGGCTCCGCGGCGCTGCGCGGGGTCCGGCGCTGCTGCGCCTCGATCCACACCGCGAGGCGGGACAGGCCGAAGTTCATGGCCACGTAGATCGCCGTGACGACCAGCGTGCTGGCGATGATGTTGTTCGCGGAGGTGTAGACGAGCTTGTTGAACCGGGCGAGCTCGGCGTAGCCGATGATGAAGCCGAGCGAGGTGTCCTTGAGCGCCACCACGCACTGGCTGATGATGGCCGGGAGCATCGTCCGGACCGCCTGCGGCACCAGGACCAGCCGCATCACCTGCGTCTTGCGCAACCCGAGGGCGTAGGCCGCCTCGCCCTGGCCGCGCGGCACCGAGGCGATGCCGGCCCGGAAGACCTCGGCGAGGACCGACCCGTTGTAGAGCATGAGGCCGAGCACGAGGGCCCCCCACGGGCCGAGCTCCTGGCCGAAGCCGAGGAACAGCGCCAGGATCAGCAGCAGCAGCGGGACGGCCCGGAAGAACTCGAGGATGAGCGTCGCGGGGCCGCGGAGCCAGGCGCGCTGGGAGAGCCGGCCGACGCAGAGGATCCCGCCGAAGACGAGAGACAAGACGATCGCGAACGCCGCAGCGCGCAGCGTCCCGAGCAGCGCCTGCAGCAGCCCCCGCAGGATCTCGGGGTCGCCGTAGTCGCTGAACTGGCTGGGTGTGATGGCGCCCTTGCGCCAGAGCTGCGCGACGACGAAGGCAAGCACCAGCACGACCACGACCACGGTCGCGACGGCGTACTGGCGATGGCGGGCCGCCGCGCGGGGGCCGGGGTTGTCGAACAGCACGCTCGACTGCGCAGGACGAGTGCTCACCGGACCACCGCCAGACGGCGTTCGAGAAGACGCGCGGCAAGAGAGATGACGGCGACGATCAGCACATAGCCGAGGGAGATCCCGGCGAACAGCCACCACAGGACGTCCGGCCGGTCGCGCACCAGGCTGTCGAGCTGGTACGTCGCCTCGGTCACGGCGAACGCCTCCGCGATCGCGGTGTTCTTGGTGAGGCCGATGAAGATGCTCGCCAGCGGCGGGATCACCGTGCGGAAAGCCTGGGGCAGCACGATCAGGCGCAGCGTCTGGCCGAAGCCGAGACCCAGCGCCCGCGCCGCCTCCGCCTGGCCGGGGCTCACCGCGTTGACACCCGACCGGAGGGCCTCGCAGACGAAGGCAGCGGTGTAGCAGCCGAGCGCGATGACCGCGAAGGTGAAAAACGACAGCCGGACCCCGATCGTCGGCAGGCCGAAGGACACCAGGGTGAAGAGCAGGACCAGCGGCGTGTTGCGCAGGATGTTGACGTAGGTCGTCCCGACGTTGCGCATCACGGGGACGGGGGACACGCGCATCGCGGCGAGGACGAGACCCAGCAGCATCGCGAGCGCGCCCGAGAGCACGAGCAGCGCCAGGGTCGTCTGGAAGCCGTCGAGGATGCGCCCAGAGGAGTTCAGGAGCGCGTCCACTTCACCTCCAGCAGAGTCGGGGTCGGGCAGGTGGGGAGTACGGGTGCTCGCAGCCGCATCGCGCGGGCGACCCGGGAGGGCCGCCCGCGCGGATACGTCAGCGCCGGCTCAGCGTCAGTCTGACGAGAACGTCAGGCTGACCCGAGGTCACGCGGAGGGGCAGGAGTCCATCGTCGGAGGCTTGGGTGCCTCGACGCCGGCCTTGCCGAGGGTGGCGTCGAACGCCTTCTCCCAGGTGCCGTCGGACTCGGCCTTCTTCAGGGTGTCCACGATGTACTGGCACAGGGCGTTGTCACCCTTCTTGTACCCGACGCCGTAGCGCTCCTCGGAGAAGGCGTCGCCCACGACCTTGAGCTTGTCGGGGTTCTGGGCCGCGTAGCCGAGCAGGATGGCGCCGTCGGTGGTGACCGCGTCGACCTGGCCGTTCTCCAGCTGCTGCACGCACTCCGAGTAGGTCGAGAACGGCGCCGGCTGGGCGCCGTACTTCTCCTCGACCGTCTTGATGGACGTCGAGCCCGTGACGGAGCAGACCTTCTTGCCCTTGAGGTCGTCCGGACCCTTGATGCTGTCGTCGTCCTTCGCGACCAGCAGCTGCTGGCCGGTGACGTAGTAGGGGCCGGCCTGGCCGACGACCTCGCGGCGCTTGTCCGTGATCGAGTAGCTGGCGATGACGAGGTCGACGGTGCCGTTCTGGAGGAACGGCTCGCGGTTCTTCGACACCGTCTCCTTCCAGGTGATCTTGTCGGGGGCGATGCCCATGCCAGCCGCGAGGATCTTGCCGATCTCGATGTCGAAGCCCTCGGGGGCGTCGGCACCCGGCTTCTGGTAGCCGATGCCCGGCTGGTCGACCTTGACGCCGATCGTGACCGTGCCGGCCTTCTGGAACTTGGCCATGGCGGTGTCCGCCGGGAAGCTGGCGTTGTCGTTGACCTTGACGTCGGTGCCGCCGGAGTCGCCGCCGCACGCGGACAGCGACAGGGTGAGGACGGCGGCGAGTGCCGCGCCCAGAGCGCGAACGCGCATGGTTGCTCCTGACTAGTGGGTGAGGATCTTCGAGAGGAAGTCGCGGGCCCGCTCGCTGCGGGGAGAGGTGAAGAAGGTCTCGGGATCGGCTGATTCCACGATCTGGCCGTCGGCCATGAACACGACGCGGTCGGCGGCGCGGCGCGCGAAGCCCATCTCGTGCGTGACCACGACCATCGTCATGCCGTCCTGCGCCAGGGTGACCATGACGTCGAGGACCTCGTTGATCATCTCGGGGTCGAGCGCTGAGGTCGGCTCGTCGAAGAGCATGACCTTGGGCTGCATGGCGAGGGCTCTCGCGATGGCCACGCGCTGCTGCTGCCCGCCGGAGAGCTGCGCCGGGTACTTCGCGGCCTGGTTGCCGACGCCGACCCGGTCGAGCAGGGCTCGTGCGCGCTCGGTCGCGGTCGCCTTCGACTCCCCGCGGACCTTGATGGGCCCGAGCGTGACGTTCTCCAGCACCGTCTTGTGGGCGAAGAGGTTGAACGACTGGAAGACCATGCCGACTTCCGAGCGCAGTCGGGCGAGCTCCTTGCCCTCGGAGGGCAGCTCCTCGCCGTCGATCCGAATCACCCCGGAGTCGATCGGTTCCAGCCGGTTGATCGCGCGGCAGAGGGTCGACTTGCCCGAGCCGGACGGGCCGATGACGACCACGACCTCCCCGGCGCCGATCGTGAGGTCGATGTCCTGCAGCACGTGCAGCGCACCGAAGTGCTTGTTGACGCCCTGCAGCTCCACCAGGGGCCGATCCTGCCCGGTCGTCGCCATGCGCACCTGCCTTCCTCGAGTTGCCGGAACGCTAGGGAGCCCTGCTGTCCTCACCAAGAGATCTGAGCGAGACTTGAGGATCAGGTCTCGGATCGGTGACGGAGGAAACGGCGTGCGCGTGCTGCTCGCGGAGGACGACGACGCCGTCGCCATCCCCCTCACCGGACTGCTGCAGCACCACGGCCTCAGCGTCGTGCGGACCGGCACCGCTGCCGGCGTCCTCGCTGCGGACCACAGCTCGCTCGACGTCGTCCTGCTGGACCTCGGCCTGCCCGACCGCGACGGGCTGGAGGTATGCACCCGGCTGCGACAGGTCACCGACGTCCCGATCATCGTCGTGACCGCCCGCGGTGACCTGGCATCTCGACTCCAGGGTCTCGACGGCGGGGCAGACGACTACCTCGTCAAGCCCTACGACGTGCGCGAGCTGCTCTCCCGCATCCACGCTGTCGTGCGCCGCCGGGCCGCGCCGGCTGCCTCCCCTGGTGCGGCCACGGCTGCCGTCCAGGTGGGTCCGTTGCTGCTCGACCCCCTCACCCGTGAGGTCACCGTGGACGGCGCGCCGGTCGCGCTGACCCGCAAGGAGTTCGATCTCCTCGCGCTGCTCGCAGGGTCTCCGGGTGTCGTCCTCAGGCGTGAGCATCTGGTCGCCTCCGTCTGGGGCGGCGGTGCCACCGAGGGCGCCCGCACGCTGGAGGTCCACGTCGCGTCGCTGCGCGGCAAGCTCGGCCGGCCCGACCTCGTCGAGACCGTCCGGGGCGTCGGCTACCGGCTCCGGGGCCAGGCTGGAGCTCAGGGGTATGGGCAGGGACAGGCCGAGTCGCGCGTGGCGGCGGCGGAGGCCGGCCGGACCGCGCACGGCGACGTGGTGTGACGCGCAGTGCGCGCTCGCGTCTTCGCGCTGCTGACGGCACTGGTCTGTGCCGTTCTGCTGGCGTTGGGCCTTCCGCTCGCGGTCAGTCTGGCTCACGGTGAGCAGCAGCGGGTGTTCCTCGACCGCTTCGCCGACACGCGCCGCTTCGCCTCGCTCGCCGGCCAGGACGACCAGGTGGTGGCCCGGACCGCGCTGCAGCAGGCCTTCCGGCGCTATGACGAGGTGTACGGCATCGGCGTCACGCTGCTCGACCGGAGTGGCGCCGTCCTCCTGCGGTCGCGCCCCGCCTCGCTGCCCGACGACGAGAGCTCGCGGACCAGCATCGCCCGCGCCGAGCGCGGCGCCGAGAGCGGTCCTCCCGACCAGATCTGGCCGTGGCAGCGCGAGGCCATGGTGCTGGCGGCGCCGGTTACGCAGGCCGGCGAGGTGACGGGAGTCGTGGTCACCGCGTCTCCCACCGACGGCATGCGCGGGCGTACCACGCGGGCGTGGTCCCTGCTGGGCCTCGGGATGGCACTGGCGGCATTGGTGTCGGTGGTGCTTGCCACACGGTTGGCCCGCTGGGTGGTGCGGCCCGTGGCACGGCTGGACGACGTGGCGCACCGGCTCGCGACCGGCGAGCTCGACGTTCGCGCAGAGGCGGCGAGCGGACCGCCCGAGCTGCGGCGGCTCGCGGCGTCGTTCAACGAGATGGCCGAGCAGATCGAGCAGACGCTGCAGGCGCAGCGCGCCTTCGTCGCCGACGCCAGCCACCAGCTGCGCAACCCGCTGCTGGCCCTGCTGCTGCGTCTGGAGCAGCTCGGCGTGGAGTTGGGCGCGGAGCCGGAGTCGTTGTCGTCAGCTCGACGCGAAGGTCGTCGGCTCACGCAGGTGGTGGACAGCCTGCTCGACCTCGCCCAGGCCGAACGGCGCCTCCCACCCGCCGTCGACGTCGACCTCACCGCTCTCGTGCGTGACCGAGCGGAGGCGTGGCAGCCCATGGCAGCAGCCGCAGGAGTCGGCCTGCGGCTCGACCTCGCCCCCGGCGTGAGCGTCCGCGGTCATCAGGCGGTGCTCTCCAGCGTCCTGGACGCGCTGTTGGACAACGCGGTGAAGTTCTCCGCCGGATGCGGCGACGTCACCCTCGTCGTCGCCTCCACGGTGCTGCCCGACAGCACGGCCGCAGGGCAGGTGTCCATCCTGGACTCGGGGCCCGGGCTGACCGCCGAGGAGCTGGAGCGGATCGGCGACCGCTTCTGGCGCAGCCCCCGACATCAGAACGTCGCTGGCACCGGCCTGGGCCTGGCCGTCGCGCGGGCGCTCGTCACGGGCTACGGCGGCGTGCTGGACATCGGGCAGAGAGAGCGGGGGCAGAGGGAGCGGGGGCAGAGGGAGCTGGGGCAGAGGGAGCAGCGTCAGGGGCTTGCCGTCAGCGTGCTCGTGCCTGCGGTGGAACGCCCGGGCACGCTCACGGCTTCGTCTCGCGGTAGTAGCGCAGCGCGCCCCGGTGCAACGGCACGGGGTCGGTGAAGATGGCCGTGTCGGCGTCTAGGCCCAGGGCTGGCGTGACCGTGCGGGAGATGTCCGAGCGGGCGGCGAACATCGCCGTCACCACCCGGTGTGCCGCCTCGTCAGGCAGCGTCGGCAGGGACACGATGAGGTTGGCTACCGCCAGCGTTGGGGTGTCGGCGGCAAGCCCGTACGTCGAGGCGGGGATGAGCGCCGGGCGGTAGGCGTCGCCGTAAGCCTGCCGGAGCGTCTGCCCTGACTCCGGCAGGGGCACCAGGTCGACGGCGCCCGCGCGGGCGGCGTCGGCCACGCCGCCGGTTGGCAGCCCACCGGACCAGAAGGCGGCGTCGAGGTCACCCCGAGCGAGGGCATCCAGCGACTCGGCGAGGCCCAGAGGGTGTCGCTGGAGCTGTGAGACCAGCGCCGACGGCTCGAGGACCCGGAGGGCGATCAGCTCGGTGCCCGACCCCGTGCCGCCGAGGCTCACTCGACGCCCGGCGAGGTCGGCTAGGGACGTGATGCCCGACCCTGGGCGCACCAGGAGATGCAGGTAGTCGTCGTAGACGCGGGCGAGGGCTCGCAGCGATCCGGGGCCCCCGGCGACGTCCGCGGCCGCGTCGGCGGCCGTGAAGGCGAGTCGCGCGCGGCCTGACCGCAGGCGGGAGAGGTTGTCCAGCGAGCCTGCACTGGACTCGACGTCAAGCTGCAGACCGTCCTCGCGTGCCGCTCCGCTGTGCGCGAGGGCCTGGCCGAAGGCCCAGTAGACGCCGCGCTCGCCCCCGGTCGCGATCGAGAGGGTCAGAGGTGGGCTGCTGGGGCGGACGGCGCAGGCGCTCATCCCTCCTGCCACCGTCGCAGTTCCGACCGGCAGGGGCGCGAGTGCGAGCCAGCGGAGCAGCTGGCGCCTCGTCATCACCCGGCAAGTATCGACCAACAGTGTCCTTCGACCGTCAGCCGCTGTTCACGCGGAGGTCTGAGTTGAGTCAAGAGCTGCTGATCGGATTTCGGCGACGCCGCCGGATGGCGGCGACCACATCCGTCCTACTGGAGGATCTGTGCGAGTCCCTCTGTCCCACACACGCCGGCGCCGCTACCTCGCCGGAGGTGTGCTCGCGGTCCTGGCGGCCGCGCCCCTCGTCGCTCCTGGCGTGGCCAGTGGCGCCAACGACGCCTCCGCCGTGAAGCAGCAGGTCGACGGCGGCCGTGCCCGCAACGTCATCCTCTTCATCGGCGACGGCATGGGCGACAGCGAGATCACGATCGCCCGCAACTACGCCAAGGGCGCCAACGGTCGCCTGGCCATGGACTCGCTGCCCATGACCGGCGAGTACACGACCTACTCCGTCGACAAGGAGACCGGCAAGCCGGACTACGTCACCGACTCCGCTGCCAGCGGCACCGGCTGGGCGACGGGCAGCAAGACCTACAACAACGCCGTCTCCGTCGACCGCTTCGATAACGACCTGCCGACGATCCTCGAGGAGGCTCAGCAGCGCGGGTATGTGACCGGTGACGTCACCACCGCGGAGCTCACCGACGCCACTCCCGCGGTGGTGGGCTCCCACGTCGCCTACCGTTCGTGTCAGGGACCGCAGGACATGGCGCAATGTCCTCAGGACGCCAAGTCGGCGGGCGGCCCGGGCTCGATCGCCGAGCAGCTGGTCGACCACGGCATCGACGTGCTTCTCGGCGGCGGCAAGCAGCGCTTCGAGCAGACGGTGACCGGGGGCCCCTACGCGGGCGCAACGGTGCTCGACCAGGCGGATGCGCAGGGCTACACGCTTGTGACGGACGACAAGGGCCTGAAGCAGACCAAGGCCAACCAGAAGGTGCTCGGTCTCTTCTCGAAGGGCACGATGCCCACCCGTTGGGACGGGCCGCAGGCCGAGGCGTACACCGGTGAGGAAGCGCCCAACACCACGGGTGACGGCCACGAGTGCCAGTCCAACGCCAAGCTCCCGGCAGATCAGCCCTCCCTCACGGAGATGACCACCAGAGCCATCTCGCTGCTCGATGCGAAGGCGCAGTCTGGCAAGGGGCAGGCCAAGGGCAAGCCGGGCTTCTTCCTGCAGGTCGAGGGCGCCTCGATCGACAAGCAGGACCACGCCGCCAACCCGTGCGCCCAGATCGGCGAGACCATCGACTTCGACAACGCGATCAAGGTGGGGCTGCAGTACCAGAAGTCGCACCCGGACACGCTCATCGTCGTGACGGCTGACCACGGGCACACGAGCCAGATCGTGGAGTACCCCCAGACGGAGAAGCACCACACGCCCGGCCGCTTCCAGACCCTGCTCACGAAGGACGGCTCGCAGATGGTGGTCAACTACGCCACCGTCGCGGACGGCTCCCAGGACCACACCGGCACCGAGGTCCGGATCGCCGCCAAGGGGCCGCAGGCGTTCCGGGTGCTCGGGATCACCAACCAGACCGACCTGTTCACGACATTCGAGTACGCCCTCGGGCTGAAGTAGCTCGCCACGCACGACGGCCGCCGCCCATTACGGACGCGGCGACCACCACCCCGAGCGGGTTGGCCCGGCACGCCGGTCAGCCCGCTCGGGCGTCGTTCGGGCCGTACCCTGGACGGGTCATGAGCGCACGCACGTATGAGGTCCGCACCTACGGGTGCCAGATGAACGTCCACGACTCCGAGCGGCTGTCCGGCCTGCTCGAGGACGCGGGCTACCGGCGCGCGCCCCAGGGGGAGGCGGCCGACGTCGTCGTCTTCAACACCTGTGCGGTGCGGGAGAACGCCGACAACAGGCTCTACGGCAACCTCGGGCACCTGGCCAGCGTCAAGCGCACCAAGCCCGGCATGCAGATCGCGGTCGGCGGCTGCCTGGCGCAGAAGGACCGCGGCGAGATCGTGCGCAAGGCGCCGTGGGTCGACGTCGTCTTCGGCACCCACAACATTGGGTCGCTGCCGGCGCTGCTCGAGCGCGCCCGCCACAACGAGGAGGCCCAGGTCGAGATCCTCGAGTCTCTCGACGTCTTCCCCTCCACGCTGCCGACCCGTCGCGAGTCCGCCTACGCCGCCTGGGTCTCGATCTCGGTGGGGTGCAACAACACCTGCACCTTCTGCATCGTGCCGAGCCTGCGGGGCAAGGAGAAGGACCGCCGCCCAGGCGACGTCCTCGCAGAGGTCGAGGCGCTCGTCGCCGAAGGCGTCATCGAGGTCACCCTGCTCGGGCAGAACGTCAACTCCTACGGCTCCGACATGGGTGACCGGCAGGCCTTCTCCAAGCTCCTGCGCGCGGTCGGCGCCGTTCCTGGCCTCGAGCGCGTGCGCTTCACCAGCCCGCACCCGGCGATGTTCACCCACGACGTCATCGAGGCGATGGCCGAGACCCCCACCGTGATGCCGCAGCTGCACATGCCGCTGCAGTCCGGCTCCTCGCGTCTGCTGCGCGCGATGCGGCGGTCCTACCGCCGGGAGCGCTACCTGCAGATCGTGTCCGACGTGCGCGAGCTGATCCCCGACGCCGCGATCACCACCGACATCATCGTCGGCTTCCCCGGCGAGACCGACGAGGACTTCGAGGAGACGCTCGAGGTGGTGCGCGAGGCCCGTTTCGCCGGCGCCTTCACCTTCCAGTACTCCAAGCGCCCGGGCACTCCCGCCGCGGACATGCCCGACCAGGTGCCGGCGGAGGTGGTCCGGGAGCGCTACGACAGGCTGGTCGCGCTGCAGGACGACATCGCGTGGCAGGAGAACAAGGCGCAGCTCGACCGCACTCTCGAGGTCCTCGTGGCCGAGGGCGAGGGCCGCAAGGATGAGGCCACGCACCGGCTGTCGGGTCGTGCCCGCGACAACCGCCTTGTCCACGTGGCCGTGCCCGAGGGTGCTGACGTGCCCCGCCCCGGTGACCTCGTCACCGTCGAAGTCACCTACGCCGCGCCGCACCACCTGGTCGCCGACTCCGGGGTGCAGGGCGGCCGCTACGACGTCCACCGCACCGCAGCCGGGGACGCCTACGAACGGCGCCAGCGGGTGGGGCAGGACGTTCCCGTCCCCTCGCAGCCGGCGGTGGTCTCCCTCGGGATGCCTGCGGTGGGGGCGCCGGCCGGTCCGGTCGAGCCGGCGGCTGTCCCCGTCTGCGGGGTGTCATGACGAGCCGCAGCGACGGCACGGGCTGGGCGGCGGACGGCTCCGACGAGCCCTACCGTCAGTCGCCTCACGAGCCGAAGCGCCGTCCCGTGCTGCGCGCCAATCCGCCCGCGCCCGAGACGACCTTCGACCCCCTGGCCGGGCTCGAGGCCGCCGAGCAGAGCGCGGCGCGCCTCGTGGCTGCCGGTCACGGTGACACCGCTGACATCGAGCGCCTCGTCCATCTGCCGGAGGAGATCGGGCTCGACACGGTTGCCTCGATGTGGGCTCGCGGTGAGCCCGGCACGCTGCCGTCGGCGCTGTGGGCGCTCTACGCACTGCGCGCCTGGTGCCACTCCCGTCCCAGCGAGGTCGGTGCCCTAGCCGCCGCGGGGTGCCGTCACGCGGAGGTGGCCGCCAGCGTCGCCGGGGTCGGGGACCACCTCACGCCGCGGGAAGTCACAGACCTCGGCGACGACCTCGTCCGCGGAGCCATCGCGCGTGACTTGGCGACCGCCTTGCACCGGGCCGCTGCTCTCGCCCGCGTGTTGGCGGCCGGCCGCGGCGCGCTCGGTCGCGACTCCGTGGAGACCGGGGACGGGCCCCAGGCGGTGCGTGCTCAGGACCACGCCTGGAGCGAGGCACTGCTCGGAGCCCGACTGCTCGCGACGGCCGACTCCCTCGACCGCGCCGCGGTCGCATGCCAGTAGCCGCGCCTCCGTCCGGTCGCATGGCAACCACCGCATGAGCCGACTCGTCGCCGCAGGAGTCGTGCCGTCGACACCGCTCCTTGTCCCCGTCGTCGCCGGCGGGTCGGTGGCCGAGCTGGCCGGCCTCCGCCAGGCTGTCGGGCACGTGCTGCAGGGCATCGCCGACTCGCGCGCCGACCTCGTGGTGATCGCGACGAACGGCGAGCAGCCGCACCTGGCGGCGTTCGGGCTGGACGTTGTCGAGGGTCTACCGCGCGACGTCGTAGCGTGGCTGGTGCAGGGGTTAGTGTCGCGCGGACACGAAGGTGACGTGATGCGCCTCGCGCTGTCGTCGGCAGCCGATGCGCCGCAGCTCCAGGTTGCGGAAGGCGTCCACCGCGTGGCTGTGCTTCTCGTGGGCGACGGCAGCATGCGGCACCGGGAGGGCGGCCCCGGTGGCTTTGACGATGACGCCTCCACCTACGACGCCGACCTGCAGGCAGCCATGACAGGACCGCTCCTCCAGTTGCAGCGGGTGGAGTCCGAGCGGGGCCTGCGACAGGCAGCGACGGTGGCACCGTTGCTGGAGCTGCTCGTCGACTCGGGTCAGTACGGCATCGGGCTGGACGGCAGCGGGCTCGACGACAGCGCGCTCGACGGCCGGTGCCTGCACTACGAGGCGCCCTACGGCGTCGGCTACTTCGCTGCACTGTGGACGTCGGAGCGACGCGATGGCTGACGTGCCGGTGCTGGCTGTCGTCGGCCCCACCGCGAGCGGGAAGTCCGACCTCGGAGTGGAGCTGGCCCTCACGCTCCGGGGAGAGGTTGTCAATGCCGACAGCATGCAGCTCTACCGCGGCATGGACATCGGCACCGCGAAGCTGACCGAGGGCGAACGCCGAGGGATCCCGCACCATCTGCTCGACATCCTCGACGTGACCGCGACGGCGACCGTGGCCGAGTACCAGCAGCTGGCCCGGGAGGCGATGGAGAGCATCATTGCCCGCGGCCACGTCCCGGTGCTCGTCGGGGGCAGCGGTCTCTACCTCCGCGGCGCGCTCGATGACATCGACTTCCCTGGGACCGACCCGGACGTGCGCGCGCGGCTGGAGGAGGAGCACGACGAGCTGGGACCCGAGGCGCTGCACGCCCGTCTCGTCGCCGTGGACCCGCGGGCGGCCGCCGACATCCTGCCCAGCAACGGCCGACGGATCGTCCGGGCGCTGGAGGTCGTCCAGATCACCGGTCGGCCCTTCACTGCCACGTTGCCCACGCCGCAGTACTACCGCAGCGCCGTTCAGGTCGGGTTGGCGGTGCCTCGACCGGAGCTGGACGCACGGATCGAGCAGCGGGTGGACCGGATGTGGGAGGCGGGGCTCGTCGCCGAGGTGGAAAGCCTTGCCGCGCAGGGACTTCGGGAGGGCCGGACCGCTTCCCGGGCCCTGGGCTACGCCCAGGTCCTGCGCTACCTCGACGGGGAGTGGTCGGAGGAGCAGGCGCGTGATGAGACGGTCCGAGCGACGCGGAGGTTCGCCCGCCGGCAGGAGTCGTGGTTCCGCCGTGACCCGCGCATCGTGTGGCTGCCCTACGACGCCGAGGCGCTGGTGGAGCGAGTGCTCGGGGTGCTCGGCGTCGCGTAAGTCCCGCCTGGGCGGTTGTTGAAGGCACCGGCGATGTGCTGCCCGAGCCAGCCGAGGTCGGCGGGCAGCTGGGCCTGCCAGGCCTGCAGGTTGTGCCCGGAGTTAGGCAGCACGAGGGTGTCGAGCTGCAGCGGCGGCCGTCGCAGCTGCTCGAGCCGCAGCAGGTCGGCGTAGCCGTAGGGACCGCCCTCGTCGCGACCGACGGTCGCGAGCACCGCGATGTTGGGGACCGTGCCGTCGGCCATGAGGGATTCGGGGTTCTCTCGCTTCTCCAGGGTGGGATTGCCGCCGAACAGGTCGCCGGTGGTGAAGTCCTGCAGGGGGTGGAAGTACCCCGACATCGACACTGCGGCTACGAACTGGTCGGGGTGGGAGAAGGACAGCCAGAAGGAGCACCAGCCGCCCGTCGAGTCGCCCATGGCGCCCCACGCGTAGGGCATGACGCGGTAGTGGTCGGCGATGTCGTAGACGACGTCGTGCGAGAAGTAGGTCTCGGATTGGGGCCCGTGAGGGACGTTGTAGCACTCGCTGTCATGGGGGAACGCGACCGCGGGCCGCAGCATGACGAGGACGAACGGGTTCGTCTTGTGCGCGGCCACGAGGCTGCGCTCGATCTGCGGGTAGTGCAGCTTCGCTGGCAGGGCGAGCGCGTCGCCGGGGTATCCGGTGAAGACTTCCGCGGCCGGGAAGTGCTCGAAGCGGTATGCGGACTGGAAGTACTGGGGCGGGAGGTAGACGTAGGCGTCCTCGGCGAGGCCGCTGCTGCGCCCCACGAGGTAGACATGACGCACCTCGCCGAGCTTTGCGAAGAGGGCGGGACTGGTGTGGCCGAACTGGCCGAGGTCCAGCAGCCCGCCTCGGGCGTCCGCCGCGGCTGCGCCGGTGATGCGCAGGCCGCCCGCACCAGATGCACCGGCTGTCGCGCCAGGTGCCCTCCCGCTGGCCTGTCCGGGAGCGCCACCGCCGGCAGTGCCCCCTCCCACGGCCACGATGGGCGCGGTCGGCGTGCCGGCGGTGCCGAGAAGTTCGGACCACGTCGCGTAGAAGTCGCCGTAGTTGTTCAGTGCCGCCGCGACCAGGAGCACGGCGGTCAGCTGGGTGGTGAGGAGCAGGCCGGCGCGTGAGAGGGCGCGCACCGCGCGTGGGCCGCGCAGGCGTGACCAGAGCAGCGCGGTCGCGAGCGGCGCGAGGATCGCCAGGGCGCCAAGGGCGATGAGCAAGGGCGCGCCGAGCAGCGGCATCTGGGTCTCCGGTCCGACGGTGAGCACGGGCGTCACTCCGAGGTCCGTGCGCAGGCATGGTGGCGGAAGTGGCGTCATCGAGTGAACGCGCACGAGAGCCGGCAGGCGCCGCGAACCCGGCCGCAGCGGCCAGGTCGGGGCGAACTTTTGCCGGTGCCTAACGCCTGCGGCGGGTGACCAGCCAGCCGGCCCACCCCAGTGCGCCGAGCGGGATCTCGAGGATGTGCACGTAGAAGGCGAACAGCAGCACTCCCGCGGTCGCCGGGGCGGCTGGGGTGCCGAGGGCCACGAGCAGGGCCGCCGCACCGGTCTCCGAGATCCCGACGCCGCCGGGGGTGACGACGACAGACGTCAGCAGCCGCCCCAGCGTGTAGGCCGCGAAGACCTCGGGCAGAGCCGGCGACGCCCCCACGACGCGCAGGCACGCCCAGAACAGCACGGCGTAGATGACGACGAAGCCGAGCATCCCGCCCGTCATCGACACCCAGCCGCTGCCGACCAGCTCGCGGGTGCGGTGCCGGAGGTCGACGACGGCCGCGTCCCAGTGCAGCTCGCGACGGGACCGCGCTAGCCGGAGCACCGCCGTTCCGGCCCTGGACACGCCCCGCCCGATCGCCAGGGCCGCGCGCTCGCTGGCGAGCACGGTGACGAAGGCAGCCAGCACGACAATCGTCAGCACCGACCCGGTGACGGCCGCGGCCACGACCCGCTCGCGGACGAGCTCGCCGCTCACGGCCAGGGCTCCCAGCCCCAGAGCAGGCATGGCGAGCTTCGCCATGACGTTCCAGAGGCCGCTGACCACCGTGGACAGGGCGACGGCCGCCGTGCTGAAGCCCCACGAGCGGGCCATCGCGTAGGTGACTGCGACACCGAGGGCCCCGCCGAAGGGCAGCAGGTTCGACACCGAGGAGCCCGCGAGGTTGAGCATCAGGGCGCGCACGTGCGTCAGGCCGGGCAGGGACCCGGTCAGCACGAACGTGTAGCTCCACATCGCCGACAGCAGCAGCCCGAACATCCCGACGGCCTGCCACCACGTCACCCGCTCGAAGGCCTGCGCGGTGTCGTGCCAGGACGTCCCGGTGACCTTGGGCAGGGCGAAGGCGATGAGTGCGACCGCGATCCCGATGCCGACGACGGCTTGGATCCCGGCCTTCCAGCGCCGTCCGGTCGACGTGCCGCGGGCATCGGCCTCGTCCGCGGTGCTCACCGGAGGTCCTCGCCACGCCCGTCGGCAAGACCGGCGAAGACGTCACCCGTCACCGTTCCCCGATACGCCGGGCGGACCTGCCGGTACCACTCCCGGCCGAAGACCACGTCGTAGACCGGCCGCGGAATGCGCAGGAACGCCGCCAGCGTCCGGTCCGCGCCGTCGGCGGCTGCCTGGCTCGCGTGGGCCGCCATCGACGCTCGCTTGGCACCGGCGTGACGCCAGACGCTGACGCGGTGGGTGATCTCGCTGCGCGGGAGGTAGGAGCGCTCGAAGCTGCTGGCGTCGAACTCCGCGGGGAAGCGGTAGAAGCGCTGCGCCAGCCGCAGGGCCCGCAGCACCAGGTCACGGTCGACGGTCGCCTCGAGCACGACCGGTGTGGCGGCGAGCTCGGCGCCCCGCAGCCCGACGCGGTGCACCTGGACATGGTCGGGATGGCCGTAGCCGCCGCTGGGGTCGTACGTCAGCAGCACGTCCGCGCGCTCCTCGCGCAGCACGTCGGCGAGCTTCGCGGCGGCTGCCTCGCGGTCGACCTTCGCGAACGGCGTCCGCGCGGCCGTCCCGCCGTCGCCGTCCTCCCCGGTGCTTGCCTCACCTGTCGTGCTGCTGGTGCCCTCGCCGTCCAGACCGCTGTCGCCGTAACCGAGGTCGACCACCCGCGCCACGCCGAGCACGTTGGCGCTGGAGGCCAGCTCGTGACGACGGCGTTCGGCAAGGTCCTGGACCAGGGCGGAGGAGGTGAGTCCGGCGGCGCCGTCGGTGGCAACCACGAGGACGACGCGGTGTCCTTCGGCGGCGAGGCGGGCCATCGTGCCGGCGGTGAGCAGGGCTTCGTCGTCGGGATGCGCATGGAAGGCGACGACGGTGTGCGGCACAACCCGAAATCCTGCCCCATGCCGCTGTGTGAACGGGCGAGGCGGCGGAACGGGCGAGGCGGCCCGGTGGCCTGTCCTACGCTGGCGAGCACTGTGAGGACACGACCGTGAGGATCGCTCACCTGACCGACTGCTACCTGCCGCGGCTGGGGGGCATTGAGGTGCAGGTGCACGACGTCGCGACCCGCCAGCGGGCAGCGGGGCACGACGTGCTGGTGCTGACAGCCACGCCGGGGCCGGAGGGGGAGCGACACGGCGTCGTGGACGTGGTCGACGGTGTCCCGGTGCACCGGCTGGCGGCGCGGATGCCGTTTCAGCTGCCCGTGAACCCCCGCGCGCCCAAGGCGATCCGCAGGATCCTCACGGAGGCGGGCGTCGACGTGGCGCACGTGCACGCCGGAGTGGTCTCGCCGTTTGCGGTGGACGCGGCCCGCGTGACTGTCGCGATGGGGCTGCCGACGGTTGTGACGTGGCACTGCCTGCTCGGTCCGGCAGAGCTCGCGTTCCGCGCCGCGGACCGGATGACGTCCTGGGCGCAGGCACCCGTCGCACTGACCGCCGTGAGCGACGTCGCCGCTGCCCCGATCCGCCGGATCGCCGGAGCGAGGGTCGAGGTCAGTGTGCTGCCCAACGGGATCGACCCCTCTCTCTGGCAGGTGCAGGCCGCGCCCCGCGTCCCGGGCCGCGTCGAGGTCGTGACAACGATGCGGCTGGCTCCGCGCAAGCGCCCGTTGCCGCTGCTGCGGATGATGCACGCGGTGCGGCGCCTCGTGCCGGACTCGGTCGACCTGCGGCTGTCGGTCATCGGGGACGGGCCGGTCCTGTCGCAGATGCGGCGCTATCTCGAGCGGCACGACATGACCCCGTGGGTCACCTTGCACGGGCGTCTGACCCGCACCGAGATCCGGGAGCTCTACCGGTCGGCCGATCTGTATGTCGCGCCCGCGGAGCTCGAGTCCTTCGGTATCGCCGCGCTCGAAGCCCGCACCGCCGGTCTTCCCGTCGTGGCCAAGGCCGTCAGCGGGATCCGCGAGTTCGTGCACGACGGTCAGGAAGGGCTGCTCGCGGGCACGGACTCCGAGATGGTCGACGCCCTCGTCAGG
Source organism: Actinomycetales bacterium (assembly GCA_051960855.1). GTDB lineage: Bacteria > Actinomycetota > Actinomycetes > JAJZTN01 > JAJZTN01 > JBQCDV01. Next base: position 1,577 of record JBQCDV010000051.1, on the reverse strand, counting down.
CTCGCGACCGACCACGGGCTGCGGGCCGGGATCGCTGCGCACAACGCCGCTGTCGAGCCGGCGCAGTCGTGGCCACTGGTGCTCGCGCGTGCCGAGGCGGAGTACAAGCGGGCCATGGAGATCGCCGACGGCTGACCGGTTAGTGCCGCAGTCGGGAGTACATGAACATGTCGCGCCGCTCGTCGCCCACTCGCTGCCAGCTGTGCAGCAGCCCCTCGCGTCGGTAGCCGGCCCGCTCGGCGGCACGCCACGACCCGTCGTTCCACGGCTCGACGTAGAGCTCGAGCCTCTCCACACCCGGGAGCGTCAGGCCCCAGTCCGACAGCAGCCGGAGCGCCTCACCGGCGTAGCCCTGCCGCCGCGCCGACGCCACCACCCAGTAGCCCACACTGGCGCGGGCCTGGTCGAGGTTGCGCAGCCACAGCCCGATCTGCCCGACCGCTTCGTCCGTCTCACGGCGGGCGATCGCGAACGAGTAGCCCACTTCGTCCCGCAGCCGCTGGTGCTGCCGTTCCAGATAGGCCAGCGCCTCACTCCTGTCCGGGGTCGACGGCACGGTCGTGATGAGGGGGATCAGCGGGTCGGACGCCGCCTCCAGCACCAGGCCGATATCGCTGCTCGCGAACCCCCTCAGGCGCACCCGCTCGCCCTCGATCGTCGGCAGGACCTCTGGCAGCTCCACGCCGCCATCGTCCCCTGTCGGAGGCGCCTCCTACGCTGGGTGCGTGCACTTCCTCAAGGGCCATGGCACCGAGAACGACTTCGTCGTCATCCCCGACGCCGAAGGCCGCCTGGACCTGACGCCGGCCCTGGTCCGGGCGCTCTGTGACCGCCGGGCCGGCCTCGGGGCTGACGGGGTCCTGCGGGTGGTGCACACCGCTTGCCTCGACACCGACACGCCGACGCCCGACTCCCGCTACGACGCCGGTGTCGCTCCGGCGGAGTGGTTCATGGACTACCGCAACGCCGACGGCTCGCTGTCGGAGATGTGCGGCAACGGGGTCCGGGTCTTCGTGGCCTACCTGGTGCGCGCCGGCCTCGCCGACCCCCGACAGCCGATCCCGGTCGCCACCCGCGGTGGCACGAAGCTCTGCCGCGTCCATTCCACCGAGCCCTTCGACATCAGCGTCGACATGGGCCCGTTCGACCTGCCCGACGTCGGGTCAGTCGTCGTCACGCTGCCCGGCGCCGGGTTGGGGTCACTGCCCGCGACCGCGGCGTGGCTGCCCAACCCGCACGCCGTCGCCTTCCTCCCGAACGACGTAGCTCTGGCTGACCTGACTGCCCCCGGCGCGGCGCTGCCACCGTCGGAGGTCACACCGACCACCGTGTACCCCGACGGGGTCAACGTGGAGTTCGTCCGCTTCGTCGAACCTCGCCACATCGAGCTCCGCGTCCACGAGCGTGGTGTTGGCGAGACCCGCTCCTGCGGCACCGGAGCCTGTGCCGCCATGCTCGCCGCCCGGCGCCACGCCGGAGACCTCGGGGAGTCGGCGAGCGCCGACGTGCCCTACCGGGTGGATGTGCCCGGCGGCACCCTCACCGTCACGGAGCGCGCCGACGGGCCCGTCGAGCTG
>JBQCDV010000050.1:0-2481 GCA_051960855.1 Actinomycetales bacterium | reverse complement strand
GGCGAGATGACTCCGATCTCGAGCAGCTCGTGCGTCGCCTTGGTCGACTGCATGAGGATCCGCTCACGCGGGCTCAGGTGCCCGTCGACGACCCGGACGTAGGTGACGACGCCACGGTAGGTGTCGTAGACGGAGTCGAAGATCAGCGCGCGAGCGGGGCCGTCGGGGTCGCCGACCGGCGCGGGGATGTCGCGGACGATGCGGTCGAGCAGCTCACCGACGCCGTGCCCGGTCTTGCCCGACACCAGCATGCAGTCACTCGGGTCGCCGCCGATGAGGTGCGCGAGCTCCTCGGCGTAGCGCTCCGGCTGAGCCGCAGGCAGGTCGATCTTGTTGAGGACCGGGATGATCGTGAGGTCGTTCTCGAGCGCGAGGTAGAGGTTGGCCAGCGTCTGCGCCTCGATGCCCTGCGCGGCGTCGACGAGCAGCAGCGCACCCTCGCAGGCGGCCAGCGACCGCGACACCTCGTAGGTGAAGTCGACGTGCCCCGGAGTGTCGATGAGGTTGAGGACGTACGGCTGCCCCTCGACCTCCCACGGGATGCGCACCGCCTGGCTCTTGATCGTGATGCCGCGCTCGCGTTCGATGTCCATGCGGTCGAGGTACTGCGCGCGCATCGAGCGCTCGTCGAGCACGCCGGTTAGCTGCAGCATCCGGTCGGCCAGCGTCGACTTGCCGTGGTCGATGTGGGCGATGATGCAGAAGTTGCGCAGCAGCTCGGGCGGGGTCGCCGCCGGCTGCGGCGCCTTCGTCGTCGGGGGCACGCGGGCAGCTCCTGCGGTCGGAAAGGGCTGGCGACGCGTCCTCCCCTCGAGGGCGGTCGACGCGTCGCCGGTCAGAGACGTCCTATCGTCGCACGTCCGGTCCGCGCCGGTCCTCGCCGCGAGGCGACGCTGACAACTCACTTGCGGACGAGCGCGTCCTCCCCCGACCCTTGCGCGATGGCTGCCGCCACCCCCTCCCCGAACGCCGCTGCGATCCCTCCCGCCGTCGGCGGCTCCCGCGTCGCGTGGTGGTCGGTGCCGGAGCGCGTCCGCGCCGGCCTCGAGGAGCAGCTGGGGTCGGTGGTGGTGGAGGCGACCTCGCAGCCCGGCGGCTTCTCCCCCGGTAGCGCCGACCGGGTGGTGTGCGCGGACGGGCGGCGCGCCTTCGTCAAGGCAGTCGGTCTCGACGTCAATCCCGACAGCCCGGCGATCCACCGACGGGAGCTGGCCATCGCTCGGGCGCTGCCCCCGTCGCCGCTGACACCTCGGCTGCTCGGCGGCTACGACGACGGGGATTGGGTCGCGCTGGCGTTCGAGGATGTCGAGGGACACACGCCCGAGATGCCCTGGCGCCACGACGACGTGCACCGCGTCGTCGTGGCCCTCGAGTCGCTCGCCACAGTGTTGACGCCGTCGCCGGTCACCGATGCGCCGGTCCTGGCCCACGAGCTGGCCGCCGACTTCACGCGATGGGAGCTGCTGGCCCTCCAACCGCCCGCGGACCTCGATCCATGGGCTCTCGCGCGCCTGCCGCTGCTCGTCGAGCTCGGACGCCACTCTCTCGAGGTCCTGGCCGGCGACACGCTGGTGCACGCCGACCTGCGCGCGGACAACCTGATCCTGACCTCCGACCGGGTCGTCGTCGTCGACTGGCCCTGGGCCTCGCTCGGCGCACCCTGGATCGACACCGTCACGCTCGCTCTGAATGCCGCCGTCTTCGGCGGCCACGATCCAGACTCCGTCCTCGCGGCATCGGGCCTGCTCACGGACGTGGCGGCCGAGTCCGTCACCGCGGTCGTGGCCGGACTGGCCGGCTACTTCTCCTGGCAGGGCCGGCAGCCCGCACGACCCGAGATGCCCACGATCCGCGCCTTCCAGCTCGCCCAGGGCCAGGCCTGCCTGCGTTGGCTGCGCGGCCGGGTCGACCGGGAGACCTGGTAGCCTTGGCGGTCGCGCGCCCGCCAGGTCGTGAGGGCGCGCCGCTCCGGCTGCCGCGGTCCGCTCCCCCACAGGATCCAGTCCCCGCCGGCGCGAGAGCCCTCACTCCCGACCTGACCGAGACTGCAGAGAGATATCAGTGGCCAACATCAAGTCCCAGATCAAGCGCAACCGCACCAACGAGATGCGCCGTCTGCGTAACAAGGCTGTCAAGAGCGAGCTCAAGACGGCGATCCGGCGCTACCGCGAGGCACTGGCCGGCGGCGACGCGGACAAGGCGCAGGAGCTGCTCCGCGTCGCGACGCGCAAGCTGGACAAGGCTGTCAGCAAGGGCGTCATCCACAAGAACCAGGCGGCCAACCGCAAGTCGGCCATCGCCAAGCGGGTCGCCTCGCTGTCGGCCTGATCCGTCAGGATCAAGGACGCCGCACCGCCCGCCACCACGGCGGGCCGGTCGTGGACCACACCGGGCATCGCCGGACCATCTCGGTCCGCGGCGATGCCCGTGTCGTGTCCAAACGCTTCGGCAGCGTTTGATGCGCGTCGCAGGTACCGCTGG
>JBQCDV010000049.1:0-5188 GCA_051960855.1 Actinomycetales bacterium | reverse complement strand
CGACGGCCTGGGCAAGTACTACCGCGAGATGGTGACCGAGTCCGACGACGAGCCGGTCGACGTCGTGCAGGCGCTCAAGGACGCCCAGGTCGACGTGCTCGTCTGCTACCTGCCGGTCGGCTCGGAGCAGGCGGCCAAGTTCTACGCGCAGTGCGCCATCGACGCCAAGGTCGCGTTCGTCAACGCCCTCCCGGTGTTCATCGCCGGCACCAAGGAGTGGGCGGACAAGTTCACCGCCGCCGGTGTGCCGATCGTGGGCGACGACATCAAGTCGCAGGTCGGCGCCACCATCACCCACCGCGTGCTGGCCAAGCTGTTCGAGGACCGCGGCGTCACCGTCGACCGCACCTACCAGCTGAACGTCGGCGGCAACATGGACTTCATGAACATGCTCGAGCGCGAGCGCCTCGAGTCGAAGAAGATCTCGAAGACGCAGTCGGTCACCTCGCAGCTGCAGGCGCCGATCGCCGACCGCAACGTGCACATCGGCCCGTCGGACTACGTCGCGTGGCTCGACGACCGCAAGTGGGCGTTCGTCCGGCTCGAGGGCCGCAACTTCGGCGACGCCCCGGTCTCGCTCGAGTACAAGCTCGAGGTGTGGGACTCGCCCAACAGCGCCGGCATCATCATCGACGCCCTGCGCGCGGCGAAGATCGCGAAGGACCGCGGCATCGGCGGCCCGATCCTGTCGGCGGCGAGCTACTTCATGAAGTCGCCGCCGGTGCAGCGCGCCGACGACCTCGCTCGCCAGAGCGTCGAGGACTTCATCGAGGGCACCGTCGAGCGCTGACGCACTGACCGACGCGGGGGCGTGCAGCCACCTGACCGGCTGACCCGCCGACCTCCCGCCTGAACGACGCCGCTGGGCGATGGGGCACGTGCCCTGTCGCCCAGCGGCGTCTTCGCTTTACCCTGCGGCCATGGCCCGTGCGCTGGCGGCGCTGCTGCGAAGCCGGGGGTACCGCCGGCTGCTGACCGTGCGGCTGCTCTCGCAGTTCACCGACGGTGTCCTGCAGGCGGCCCTTGCCGGGCTGTTCTTCTTCGCCCCCGAGCGGCAGTCGACGACGCGAGAGATCGCCGCCGCCTTCGCCGTTCTGCTGTTGCCGTACTCCCTGGTCGGGCCGTTTACCGGCGTGCTGCTCGACCGCTGGCGGCGGCGGCAGGTGCTGCTCTTCGCCAACCTGGTGCGGGCGGCCGTGGTCGCGGTCGTGGTCACCCTGGTCGCGTCGCAGGCACCGCTCGCCGCCGTCGAGGTCACCGTCCTCGTGGCGCTGGGCGTCAACCGCTTCCTGCTGTCGGCGCTGTCTGCGGGCCTGCCGCACGTCGTCCCGACCGGCCCCACGCGAGCGGCGTCGCAGGCGATGCTCGTCTCCGCCAACTCCGTCACCCCGACCGTCGGCTCGTGCGCCTTCCTCGTCGGCCTCGTGGTCGGCGGCGCCATCCGCGGCCTGACCGCGAGTGACCCACCAGCTCTCGCGGTCGCCGTCGTCGGCTACGTGGTCGCTGGCGCGAGTGCCCTGCGACTGCGCCGCGACAGCCTCGGCCCGGAGCACCTGACCGGGCCGGTCGACCTGTCCTCGTCAGGCGCGGCGCGGGCCGTCGAGCCCGCCCGGCTGCGGGACGTGCTGCCGGGGTTGCGTGCGGCGGGAGCCCACCTGCGCGAACGCCGCCGCGCGGGCCTGGCCCTGCTGGCGATGGCCACGAGCCGCGCGGGCTACGGCGCCGGCCTGCTCGCGGCGATCGCCACCATCCGCGCCGGCTCGCCGGCCTCGTCCACGACCGCCATGGCTGATCTCGCTCTGGTGCTCGGGGCCTCCGGAGCCGGCTTCCTGGTGGCGGCTGTCCTGGCTCCTGCCGTGGCACCGCGCGTCGGAGCCAGCCGGTGGTTGAGCGCGTGCCTGGGCTTGGCGGCGCTCGGAGTGGCGGCGGTCGCGGTCGTCGACAGTGTCGCCGCCCTCGTCACCGTGGCCGGCGTGCTGGGCTTCGCACTACAGGGCGTCAAGATCGCCACCGACACGCTCGTGCAGCACGAGGTCGACGACGAGTACCGGGGCCGCGTCTTCAGCCTCTACGACGTCCTCTACAACGCCTCCTTCGTCGCTGCGGCTGTCGCGTGGGCGCAGGTGTGGCCGGAGGGACGGACGCGGGAGGGGGCGTGGCTGCTCATCGCCGCGGTGTTCGCCCTGGCCGCCGCTCTCCATGCGCTCGCCTGCCACCGGCTGGACGAGCCCGACGTCGACGCCACAGTCCTGCGACTCGGAGCGGAGCAGGACGAGTCCATCTCCGCCTGACTTCCCGGGCACCCTCAGGGCCAGCGCCCCACCTCCGTCGAGGCTCCACGAGCTGTCGGGATGCCTGCGGGCTCCGCGATTGAGGCTGCTGGTGTCTCTGCCGCCTCCGGCGACCAGCTGTTGGTGTCTCTGCCGCCTCCGGCGACCAGCTGTTGGTGTCTCTGCGGCCTGCGCTGAGGAGCTGTTGCTGTTTCTGCGGCCTCCGCTGACGAGCTGTTGCTGTTTCTGCGGGCTCCGCGGGTGAGCTGTTGCTGTTTCTGCGGTTTAGATGCCGCAGAAACAGCAACGGCCCTCCCCGGCAGCACCAACAGCTCGGCCTGCAGCACCAACAGCCCCACCAGCTCCATCAGCTCCACTGTGAGTCCCGCCTGGAGGGAGGTCCCCCGTGAGCTGTTGGAGTTCAGACACGCTCACCTGACCAGCTGTTGGAGCTGCGACACGCCAGGGCGTGTCTGAGCTCCAACAGACCCCCTTCCAAGCACCAACAGCTCCTGACCCCTGCCTGCCGGCGGCGGCGGGGCGGAGTGGCGACCGCGGAGTGGCGACGCGGAGTGGCGACCGCGGAGTGGCGCCTACTCGGGCTGCGCCTCCGGCTGCTGACCCCACCATGCCCGCAGCTCCGCCACCGCTTCGTCATACGGCAGGGGGCCCCGGTCGAGACGCAGGTCCAGCAGGTAGCGGTAGGCGCGTCCCACCACCGGCCCGGGCCGTACACCCAGCAGTTCCATGATCTGGCCGCCGTCGAGGTCGGGCCGGATGGCGGCGAGCTCTTCCTCCTGGGCCAGCCGGTCGATGCGGCGTTCGAGACTGTCGTAGGCGGCCGACAACGCCGCGGCGCGCCGCTGGTTGCGCGTCGTGCAGTCCGAGCGGGTCAGCTTGTGCAGCCGAGACAGCAGCGGCCCGGCGTCGCGGACGTAGCGGCGCACCGCGGAGTCGGTCCACTCGCCGGTGCCGTACCCGTGGAAGCGCAGGTGCAGCTCGACGAGGCGGGACACGTCGTCGACGACGTCGTTGGGGTAGCGCAGCTCCCGCAGCCGCTTGCGGGTCATCTTGGCGCCGACCACCTCATGGTGGTGGAAGGAGACGCCGCCGCCAGGCTCGAAGCGCCGCGTGCGCGGTTTCCCAATGTCGTGCAGCAGCGCGGCCAGGCGGAGCACCAGGTCCGGCCCGTCCTCCTCGAGTGCCATCGCCCGCTCCAGCACGGTGAGCGTGTGCTGGTAGACGTCCTTGTGCCGGTGGTGCTCGTCGATCTCGAGCTGCAGCAACGGCAGCTCCGGCAGCACCTGCGCAGCCAGCCCGGTGTCCACGAGCAGCGTGAGCCCGCGGCGCGGGTGCTCGCTGAGCAGCAGCTTCGACAGCTCGTCGCGGACTCGTTCGCGGCTGATGATCTCCAGCCGGCCGGCCATCTCCGTCATTGCCGCCACCACCTCGGGCGCGACGTCGAAGTCGAGCTGGGCCGAGAACCGCGCCGCGCGCAGCATGCGCAGCGGGTCATCCGAGAACGACGCCTCCGGGGTGCCGGGCGTGCGCAACAGCCGGCGCCCGAGGTCCTCGAGGCCGCCGAAGGGGTCGACGAACCGCAGCTCGGGCAGCAGCACCGCCATCGCGTTGACCGTGAAGTCCCGCCGCTGCAGGTCCCCCTCCAGCGTGTCGCCGAAGCTCACCTGCGGCTTGCGTGACGACCTGTCGTAGACCTCGTCACGGAAGGTGGTGATCTCCAGGTCCAACCCAGCCTTGCGGGCGCCGATCGTGCCGAACGCGGCGCCCACGTCCCACACGGCGTCGGCCCAGGGCTTCACCAGCGCGCTGATCTGCTCGGGCCTGGCGTCCGTGGTCAGGTCGAGGTCGTGTCCGAGCCGACCCAGCAGGGCGTCGCGCACACTGCCGCCGACGAGCGCGAGGGTGTGACCGGCCGCGCGGAACCGTGCGGCGACCTCCCCCAGCACCGGTGCGAGCTCCACCAGCGTGGCCACCGCCTGACGCTGGGCAGCAGTCAGCGAGGGGCCGCGGGCGGCGGACATCGAGGACGCGTCGGACACGGGGAACTAGCCTAAGCGGCTCCCGCGGTACCCCGGGGTGCCGGAGATCGGCAGTTACCATCGCAGGATGGAGTGCCCCAAGCCTTCGCCGCCGCTGCGGCGACCGCTGCGGGCGCTGCGACGGGTCGAGGAGACCAGTGCGGGCGGCGTCGTCATCGACTCCGCCGGGCCCTGCCCCCGCGTCGCGGTCATCGGCCGGCTCTCCCGTCGCGGCCGTCTGGAGTGGTGCCTGCCGAAGGGTCACCTCGAGGGACGCGAGACAGCGGAGGAAGCAGCCATCCGCGAGGTCCACGAGGAGACCGGGCTCATCGCCCGGATCGTGGCGCCCCTCGGCACGATCGACTACTGGTTCATCGTGGGGGACCGCCGCGTCCACAAGGTGGTACACCATTTCCTGCTGCTCGCGGTCGGCGGCAGCCTCAGCGTCGACGGCGACCCCGACGGCGAGGCCGTGGCGGTCGCCTGGGTGCCCGTCGGGGAGCTCGACGAACGACTGGCCTTCCCTAACGAGAGGCGCCTGGTCACCACGGTGACCGACCTCCTGGCAGACACGGCGTGACGCGCCCCTCCACCTCCCACCCGTCCGCGTGGACGCGGTGGGGCCGGTGCTGCCTCCTCGCGCTCTCGGTGGCCGTCACCGCCGCCGGCCTCGCTCCGGTGTCGTCCGCACCCGCACGGGCCGCCGTGGGCGCTGCGACAGCTCGTCCTTCGACTGCGGTGGGCGCTGCGACTGCCGTGGGCACCGAGGCCGGCGTCGACATCAGTCTCGACGAGATCTCACCGTCGGCGCCCCAGCCCGGCGACACGCTCGTGGTGCGGGGCACGGTGCGCAATGGCACGGCCGCGACGCTGCAAGGC
>JBQCDV010000048.1:0-17642 GCA_051960855.1 Actinomycetales bacterium | reverse complement strand
CGGCTTCGGTCACGTGGTTAGCAGCGGCCAGAACGTCGCTGTCCCTGGCGTGCGCCTCGACGAACGCCGCGGCCTGGCCGAAGCGGTCGCTCGTCGACGGCTGCTCGAGCTCGAGGACCGCGCCGTTCAGCTGCAGCGCCACCAGGACCAGCGCGGCGACCGCGACAGCCGACGACGCGGCACGCGGCAGCCAGGACACCAGCCGCCCGAGGGACACGGCGGCGAGAGCGCACGCACCAGGCACCGCCGCGATGACATACCGCGCGAGCTGGACCGGCGTGTGCAGGGACACGAAGGCGAGCAGCAGCGGAGGGACCAGCCACCACAGCAGCAGGACGACCACGAGGAGCCGGCGCCGACCGGGCACCGCGAGAGCCGCGAGCGCCAGCAGACCGAGCACGACGGCCTGCACGAAGCCGAACTCCGGTGACACCGCGACCGGAGCGGCCACAAGCCGAGCAGCGGTCAAGGGAGTCAGCGGCGGGATCCATGACAGCTGCCCTTGCTGGGTCAGGGCGAGCAGCGCCATCGGGACGACACCGAGACCGGCGACGACCGCGGCGGCGACCAGCCCGGGCCGGTCCCTCCGCCGCCCGACGCCATCCCGAGGAGGCCAGGCGAGAGCGACGACCGCTCCCACGAGCACGGGCAGGGCGGCAAACAGATGCAGCAGCGCGACGAGGGCGGCCACGGACGCGCACGCGAGCAACAGGAAGCGGCGGCGTTCGGCGATGTAGCGGACCAGCAGGTAGAGCGCGACGGCCGCACCACCCACCGCGAGGCCGTAGGGCCGGGCATTGCGGTACTCGATGAGCAGCAGCGGCTGCAGCGCGACGAGCAGCGTCGCCACCAGGGTGAGGCCCAACCGGAGCCAGTTCCGGCGGTCGGCGAGCAGCCGTGCCACCGCCAGACCCGTGAACGCCGCCGCGAGCGCGACGCCGATCAGCGACAGCGCGCGCAGCGTCACGAGTCCGGCGCCGAGACCGAGCACGAGATGCGCGAGGGAGTCGTAGACGAGGAAGACGCCATCCTGGACGCGGGCTTCGGCGAGCAGGTCGTGCCAGGAGAGGTGGGCGGAGTAGAGGACGGCCGCTTCGTCCCGGTCGAGTGGGCGGCCACCGAGCGTGGGCGCGAGGACGGCGACGACAGCAGCGGCGACGACGACAGGCACCGTCGGTGCCATGCCCAGCCGTCGTCTCCCCCGCACAAGGGACAAGTCTCTCAACTGCTCCAAACTCCCCGCGCCGTCGGCTGTGTCGACCTAGGGTGAGGCGGCCAACTCAAGGGGGATTCGTTGTTCCGGTCGCGTCGTCGCCGCCTGTCCACCGCCGTCGCCGTCGCGGCCGTCGCCGCGTCCGCGCTCACCGCGACGACCAGCGCCACCGGCGCCACGTCCATCACCCAGTTGAGGTGGCCGAACGCCAGGGCCGGCGGCGTGAGCGACCCCTTCGCCGCCGAGACCCGTCTGATGACGTCGAACTCGCTGCGCTGGATCCACACCACCTGGTGGCGTCAGGTCTTCGCGCCGCAGGAGGCGCGCCACATCACCTATCTCGACACCACACTCAACGAGCGCCAGACCGCCAGCGCCGCCTACGCGACGGCGATCATGCTGCGGGCCGGGCTGTGGAACACCACGAAGATGGGCGTCACCGCGACCGAGGCCAAGCGCCGAATGAGCCGCTGGCTGTCGGGTCTGGCCGTGCACCACAAATCGACGTGGGGGTCGAAGGGCTGGGGGCTGAGCTGGCAGTCGGCGCAGTGGGCCTACTACACGGGCTACGCCGCGTGGCTCGAGTGGGATGCGGTGCCGTCGTTCACCAAGGACCGCATCCTCAAGCTCGTCACCGCCGAGGCCAACCGGCTGCTCACCATCGCCCCGCCCTACTACCGCCGCGCCGACGGCAGCATCGTCACGCCGGGCGACTCCAAGGCGGAGGAGAACGGCTGGAACGCCCCCGTCCTGCTGCTCGCCGCCCAGCTCATGCCGTCGCACGTTAACGCCAAGCGGTGGGAGCAGCGCGGCAAGGACTACCTGCTCACCGCCTATGCCAGCCCGCGCGACGTGGGCCGCTACGGCACCCGCGTCACCGGCAGCAACCTCGAGGCCGACGGCACGGTCATCAACCACGGCATCGTCCACCCGGACTACATGGCCGCCATCACCGAGGGCATGATCAAGACGCAGCTGATGTACGGCATGCGCGGCAAGGCGGTGCCGTGGGAGACGTGGCACAACTTCGATGCCGTCTGGTCGGCGCTGACCACCCAGCGCTTCACGTCCCCGCCCTACCGCTCCCCCGGCGGCACGATCTGGACCCGAACGTCGTCCGGGTCGCCCAGCTGGACGGTCTACTTCCCGCAGAGCGATGACTGGGGTGGGAGAAGAGCGTTCAACTACGCCCAGGTCGACCTCGAGGCCGCCTACCAGCGGCTGCCGCACGACGCCACGACCTACACGCACCTGCACCTGCAAAAGACGCTGAAGCAGCAGGCCCGTCACGCCGACGGCCACATCTTCGAGCCCGGCGAGGAGGGCTTTAACGCGGTCGAGCAGTTCGCAGCCGCCGAGGGTGCCGAGGACGTGATGCTCGGGATCCTGCGGGCGAAGGGCTACGGCGGGGTGGGGACAGTCCCAGACGCCTCGCGGTAGCCGCGGCCGCTGTGCCGCTACCGGGTTTCGACGGGGACGCGCTCCTCGGGAGCAGGGGTAGCGGCCGCTCTGCGCGGACGCCGGTCGCGGTTGATGCCCGACGCGGTCACGTAGATGCCGTAGTGGTGCATGACGAGGGCGATGCCCCACCAGAAGGCGGCGTGGGCGAGCATGAAGCCGATGTCGTGACGGGGCAGGAACGGGATGTCGAGGTGCCTTGAGAGCCGCTCGGTCAGGCTCGGGGAGCCGATCTTGCCGAGGACGTCGACGAGCGCGTGGCTGCCGAAGTACATCAGCAGGCTGTTGCGTCCAAGCGCGACGACGGGCCAGGCGAAGCGCTGGGCGACGGCCTGGTAGCGGTCGGAGTCGGGCAGGTCGAAGACGCAGATGCCGACGATCAGGAAGGCCAGTCCGACCGCTGCGGTGAGCAGGGCGAAGGACGGCGTCCACTGGCGCTTGAAGGGCTCGACGAAGTCGGAGGCGATGAGGCCGGCGACGAGCGACCCGATCAGCAAGCCGAGGATGCGCAGCGGTGAGGTCACGCTGCCGCGGTGCTTGAGCGCGATGTGCCCTGCCGTGAGGCCGACCGAGGCCGTCAGCAGCAGCCCGAGGAAGGAGACCGGTCCTTCGGGGTCATAGCCGAACCGGCCCTCGTGATACAGGTGCGAGGCCCCGAGCAGGTGGGGGTCGATGATCCCGGACATGTTGCAGTCGGGTGTAAGGACGCCTGTCGCACAGTGGGCGCTGAAGCTGCCCATCAGTGCGGTCTCCGCCACGGCCAGGATCACCGTGACGATCAGCCAGGCCCGGACGGTGTGAAGCCAGCGGTGCGCGACGCCGACCACGAAGACCAACGCCGCGTAGGACGCGAGGGGCCCGGTGACGCGCCAGGTCGCGACGTCGAGGGATGCGCCCGCGACGGCGTTGTAGAGAAGCCCCGCCACTAGCAGCGTGACGCTGCGGCGGATGGTGCTGCCCCAGCGCATCCCGTTGCGGTTTGCGAAGGCCAAGCCCACGCCGGAGAGCAGCACGAAGACTGGGAAGATGATGTCGAGGAGGTTCACGCCTAGCCAGGCGGCGTGATCGAGTTGCCGCGGCCGGGGGTAGGCCAACGCGACCGTGAGCAGCGTGGCCACCATCATGCAGCCACGCGCCCAGTCCAGAGAGACGCGCCTCGCGTTCAGGCTCCGCCTCCAAACATCGCCTCTGGACCGGCAGTAACGGGTTCGCAGAATACCGGCGCGGGACGCGCTCCAGCCCACATTGGGCCGAGCCTCACATAGCGACAAGGGGCTCTCAACTTCCACGAGACTGGAAGTCAAGAGCCCCTCGTCTAGTCAGCGCATGGTAGGCCCGGTGTTACTCAGCGTCGATGACGTTGTCAACGCTGCTGGTGACATTCCAGGGGTTTCCAGCCGTGTCGGTGACACCCAGCTGACCGATGACGGTGAGCGGGTACTGAGCGCCAGTAACCGTACCGTCGTTGCCGCCCGCCACAGCCGGCGTGGCTGCGAGGGTAACCGTGAGGACACGGTTCGCGGCGTACTCCGTGGAGCCGACCGTCTCAGGCGCTGCGTTCACCGTGCAAGTCGCGGTGCCTGTCCCACAGACGACATCAACGATAGTGCCATCGGCGTCCTTGACGCGGATCTTGCTACCGTCAGCCGGCGCCTGGATGTCCTCAGAGAAGACGACCTTCCAGACGTTGCCGCTTGCGGCCGCGTCACCCGGCAGAATGGCGCTGGTCACTCGCGCGTCCACCGACGTTGGGGCAACCGTGTCCGTGTTCGGCGCAACAGCGGTCTCCTGGGACGTAACTGCCCCCGTGGAGAAATCGCTCTGCTCGCCATCGAGCACCACGGCGGCACGGTACGTGTAGGTGCCTGCCTTGAGGTTGTCGTCGACGTAGTCGATGACATCACTCGTGGAGGTGTCCGCGTCCTGTGCAGCGGTGATGGTTGCGATGGTCGAGTAGTCGCTGTCGACTGCGTTCCCGGCGGAGTACGGAGCCCGCTGAATTACGTAGGTGTAGTCGCTCTCGCTAACACCGGTCGGGGTAGCCGGGTTCACGTGAACCGTGACGCGGTTCGTGTGGGTGCCCGTACCGAGGTCGGTGGTGACAGCCGGGGCGTCCGGTGCATCGTCCGTGAGCTTGATCTCCGACGGCAGACCAGGCGTGGTGTAGTACGTCGACACCGTCACCGCGTCGCCGCGCGTGAGCGCCTTCTCGAAGTCGGACAGCAGCACGCGCTTGCCATTCACCGACAACGTGTCGTTGTCGTCGTACGTGAAGGTCTTCGCGGGGCCGGCCACGGTCGTCGTGGTAAAGGTGTTTGCGCCCTTGTCCACTGCGGTGATGGCCGCCGCGCTCGTCGTGTCGCTATCTGAAGCGGCAGCAGCAGTCCATGACGTCTCGCCACCGAGTGCGAAGGGCTCACTCGGGGAGTTGTCGGCGTTGAGGTCAAGACCAGGCTCTCCGGTCGCGGCGTTGGTGCTGGTGCCACCGCGAACGTTAGTGAACACAACCGGGACCACGTCGTCAGCCGCGATCGCATTGATCGTGAAGAGAAGCTTGCCACCAACGGGAGTCGCCGTCTCGATACCCTTCACGTTGGGGGTGGCAACGGTCTGGTTGTTGACCGACGTGATGCGAGCGCTGGTAGGCGCTGCGTAGTCGGCAACACCATTGTCGTCCGAGGTCGTCGTCGTGCCCTCGGTGTCGCGGAACGTGACAAGGCCACCCGCGTCGACGGAGACATACGACGCCGGAAAGAGCGCCACGGTGTAGCTCTTGGTGTCGTCGAGACCGGAAACCGTGAAGCTACGAGCGCCGGACGCCTCATTTGCGGAGGTGCTGGAGTCGTCCTGGTAGGCCGAGCTCGCCGCAAGCGTAGCCGACGTGCTCGGAGCCACCGAGAACGCCTGGTTAGAGCTCGTCTGCTTGCCGGCCGCCTCGATCTGGGCGACCACGCTGTCGGCGATGGCGGTGGGGCCACCGAAGACCACGCCACCCGTGAGCTCGTTGGCGTGCGCCTTGACGAAGTCGTCAACGGCGCCCACGTCGAGACGCGAGTTGGTGACGACGAGCCCCTGGCCAAACTTGCCGGCGACAGCGCCGGCCGACAGGGCGTCGGCCCCGTTGAGGCTCTGCTGACCGCTGGCGACGTGCAGGACCGTCTTGCTGATGATGCCCTTGTCCATCGCCCACTTGGCGAGCGCGACCGAGGTGTCCGAACGGTTCTGGCCGTAGACACGCTCGGGGGCGTAGCCGAGAGCGGTGAGCTCGTTGACGACGTCATCGGAGATGACGGCCTGGCCACCGAGGACGTAGACCTTCTGGATGCCAGCCTCGGCCAGAGCGGCCTTCGCGTTGGCGTCGAGCGAGCCACGACCGGTGATGGCGACGGGAAGGTTCGCCTTCCACGAGATCGCAGCGGCGCTCAGGGCGTCAGCGAAGCTGGTGCCGCTGGCGACGAAGGCGACCTTCTTGCCATCGACGGTGCCGACCTTGACGTCGTCACCGGCGTCGATGACGGCCTTGTCGGTCTCGTAGCGGTTGAAGCCGGCGACACGCTTGACCGTGTCGAACTTGGCGTCGAGCGCGGCCTGCTGGGCCTCGCTGACGGCGGCCTTGCCGCCGACGATCCAGACATTCTTGGCGCCGAGGGCGGTGATCTCGTTGACGACCTCGTCGGGCGTCGAGTCGATGTCCGTCAGCAGCACCGGCGCACCCAGGACGCCGGCAAGGTAGTTCGCGCCGAGGGCGTCGACGGTGTGAGCGTCGTCGCCGCTGGCAAGAATGACGTTGTCCGACGAGCTGAACGCCAGCTTGACCGCCGCAACGGAGGTCTCGTAGCGGTCCTGGCCGAACACGCGGGTCAGGTCATAGTTGGACGTCGCGTTCGCGACACCGGTGCTGGCGATCAGGGTGCCGAGTGCTACAGCAGCAGTCAGCCCACCAGTCCCAGCCCGGCGCAACCTCTTGGTTGCCTTGCTCACTTGTCCTCCTCCAGAGGATTCGCAGAGATGGGGAAAGTCCCCGGTGGGCACTCGGACCTGGATCCTGAGTCCCCCTCAACGACTGCGGCCCCCTGTGGATCGCAGTCGCGGCGCTGACACTACACGGGATGAAAGTCCACACAAGGGCTTTCAAAAAAGGACAGAAGCGATCATGTGATCCCAACCGGCCTCGCCACGGCAGCTCAGCAGCCTTCTTCAGTTGTGCAGCGAGCGCCTCGGGGGCGCAGGCCGTTGGTGACAGCGGATCCAGGAACCTCTGCCTCTACCGGCGGCGACCCTACAGGCCAGACGATCAGTGTCGCTACCAGCCACGCGAAGTAGCCGCCGCAAAGTCCATCGGTCCCGTACCGCCGGACCTTGAGAAGGTCGATATGTCCGTTTACAACGCGATATGAGCGCGGGCCGGACGAGTGGTCAGATCACCTGGGGTGGCGTGTCGCACTCGCTCTGCATCGGCTTGCCGAGGCTCGACCACCGCTGCATGCCGCCCTCGACGTTGACCGCGTCCCGCCCTTGGTGGGTGAGCCACATCACGGCCTGAGCGGACCGGCCGCCCGCACGGCAGACGACGTAGAGCGGGCCGTCGGCGGGCAGCTCTCCGAGCGCGAGCGGCAGCTGCTGCAGCGGCACGTGATGAGCCTGCGGCGCATGCCCGGCCTGCCACTCGTCGTCCTCACGGACATCGAGCAGGTAGCCGTCCTCCGGCACCTGGCTCGGGTCCACCGACGGAATGCTCTGGTCCGACATCACGACCTCCTCGCTCGACTCGGCGCAGCCTCCCATCGAAAGCTGGTCCGCGTCACCCCTGTCGCTCAGGTCTCGGCACTCTGAGGGTCGCGGTCGTCGCGCTCCCCACGGTCACCCACGCCGCACCTCCAGCTCAGCGGCCACCACGTCCAGCGGCGTTCGGGCATCCGCCGCCTCGATCTCGAACCTGAGCACCGTCAGCCAGCTCACGACCGTCGGGCTCGGCACCAACGACATGCGCGACGGCGTCGGCTACGGCACCTTCTACGCCAACTACGCCCACCTGCTCGACACCGTGCGCGCGGTCAGCCCGACGACAGCGCTCGCGTGTCTCGGCGTGTGGGCGGCCCCGAGCGTTAGGCAGGCACACTTCGACGCGCTCATCAGCGAGCAGTGTGCACGGCACCAGGGGGTCTTTGTCCCCCTGGCCGACCTCTTCGGCTACGAGCCCAACCGGCTGCCGGTCGGTCAGCCCGCCTTCGGCGGCTACCACACCGACGGCTTCCACCCCGATGACGACGGCCAGGCCGCCATCGCTCGGCGCGTGCTGATCTCGCTCCGGCTGCAGTAGCGGCGTCGATAAGCCGAGAGTGCGACCGTCGAACGGTGAGGCGCAACCTACAGCCGCCTACAGTGTAGATGTGACGTCTCCATCCTCGGTTCGCTTCGACCCTGCCGTCAACGAGCGGTTGGCGTCATACGTCCGTCGGCATGCTGGCTGGACCCGCTCATCAGCGGCCGCGCGGCTCGTCGACGAGGGGCTACGCATGGACGAGCACCCGGCGGTCATCTTCCGCGACGGCCCAGCTGGGCGTCGCGCCACTCTCATCGGAGGCCCGGACGTCTGGGAGGTCATGCGCGCCGTGAAGTCCTGGCGTCGGTGGAAGCCGGACCTCACTCGTGCCGAGCTCGTGCAGCACGTGGAGGACACCAGCGGCGTTCCGCGCCGATTGGTGCTCGCAGCCTTGGACTACTGGGCGGCCTACCCGGACGAGATCGATGATCTGATGGCAGATGCCGAGAGGCTGGAGGACGAAGCAGAGCAGGCCAGCGCCAGAACGACCGCCCTGCTGGGGCCGTGACCGCCCTCTTGCTGGACGAGATGATCCCGGCGAAGGTCGCTCAGCAGCTCAGGGCCAACGGCATCGACGCCGCCGCGCTGGTGGAGCGGCGCGATCTCCTGGGCTATCCCGACGAGGCTCTGCTCGAGCTCGCCACGCTCGAGGGACGCGCCCTGGTGACAAAGAACGTCCGCGACTTCATCCGGCTGAGTCAGCGGTGGGCGGCCGAGGGCCGCGCCCACACCGGCCTCGTCATGCTGAGCACCAAGACCATCCCTGAGCCGCAGGACTGGGTGAGCGCAGTTGCTGCCGCCCTGCAGGCCGCCAACGAGGAGGGTCGGCTGCCACAGCCCGGAGAGGTCACGTGGCTCCCTCGCCTGTCCGTCACCCACAGCAACCACGACGTCCGACTGTCGTAACGCCTCCTGCTCCACTAGCGTTCTGTAGATCGTGCGTAAGGGGAGGGAGGCGGGTTGACCGACGACGTGCTCCACGCCTCCGGCCGCTCCCCCGCCGACGACCCCGACGGCGACGACTCCGACCGCAACGACCCCGACCGCGTCGCCCGGGACCTCGCCGCCGTCGACTGGGCCGCCACGCCGCTCGGCCCGCAGGACACCTGGCCGCAGAGCCTGCGCAGCGCGGTGTCGATCATGCTCGCCAGCCGCTTCGCCATGTGGATGTGCTGGGGCCCGGAGCTGACCTTCCTGTGCAACGACGCCTACCGCCGCGACACCCTCGGCCGCAAGTACCCCTGGGCGCTCGGTCGCCCCACCAGCGAGGTCTGGGCCGAGATCTGGCCCGACATCGCCCCCCGCATCTCGCAGGTCATCGACCATGGCGACGCCACCTGGGACGAAGCCCTCATGCTCTTCCTCGAGCGCTCCGGCTACCCCGAGGAGACCTACCACACCTTCTCCTACAGCCCGCTGCGCGACGACGAAGGCGACATCGCCGGCCTGCTCTGCGTCGTCGCCGAGGAGACCGAGCGGGTCATCGCCGCCCGTCGCATGGGGCTCCTGCGTGATCTCGGAACGGCGCTGGCCGGGGTGCGCACCGAGGACCAGCTGCACGCCGCGGTCGGTGCGGTCCTCGGGGCCGACCAGCGGTCGCTGCCCTTCACGCTGACCTACCTCTACGACGAGTCGGGGGTGGCGCGCCTGGCCTCGTGCACCGGGATCGACCGCTCCCACCGCATCCTCGTCGACCCCGTCGACGAGACGGTCTTCCCCGAGCTGGCGAAGCTGCGGGCCGGCGAGTCCCTGCTGCTGGAAGTGACGCCCCGCTGGTCGGAGCTGCCGACCGGGGCGTGGGACACGCCGCCCGCGCAGGTCTACCTGGTGCCGTTGACGCAGCAGGGCGTCGACGAGCCGGTCGGCTTCCTCTCCTGCGGGCTCAACCCGCACCGAGCTTTCGATACCGAATACGCCGGCTTCGTCGAGCTCGTCGCCGCGCAGGTGTCGTCGGGTCTCGCCTCGGCCCGCGCCTACGAGGTCGAGCGAGCCCGCGCGCAGGCCCTCGAGGAGCTCGACGCGGCCAAGACGGCCTTCTTCACCAATGTCTCCCACGAGTTCCGGACCCCGCTGACGCTGCTGCTCGGCCCGGCCCACGACGCGCTCTCGGACACCGTCGAGCCGCTGCCGGGCGCGCAGCGGGAGCGGGTCGAGCTCATCACCCGCAACGCCGAGCGGCTGCTGAAGCTCGTCAATACGCTGCTCGACTTCAGCCGGCTGCAGTCGGGTCGCGCGGAGGCCCGCTTCGAGTCGACCGACCTTGCCGGCTACACCGCTGACCTGGCCTCGATGTTCCGGCCCGCCTTCGACAAGGCCGGGCTCTCGCTCACCGTCGAAGCCTCCGACGGGGTCTCGACGGTCTGGGTGGACCGCGAGATGTGGGCCAAGATCGTGCTCAACCTGCTGTCCAACGCGCTGAAGTTCACCTTCAGCGGCGGCGTCACCATCCGCCTCGAGGACGTCGTCGAGCACCCCAGCGGCAAGGGCGGCCGCAGCGTCCGGCTGTCGGTCAGCGACACCGGGGTCGGCATCGACTCCGCCGCACAGGCCACGCTCTTCCAGCGCTTCAGCCGCGTGCAGGGCGCGCAGTCCCGGTCCATCGAGGGCTCCGGCATCGGTCTCGCCCTCGTCGCCGAGCTCGCCGCCATGCACGGCGGCACCGCCGGAGTCCAGAGCACTCCGGGTGAGGGCAGCACCTTCAGCGTCACGATCCCGGTCGGCCGCGAGCACCTGCCGGCCGACCAGGTCGCCGACGGGGCCGCCGGTCTTCCTGCCCGCGCCAGCCGCGCCGGGACCGCCGAGGGACCCACCCCCACCGTCGCTGCGTCGTTCGCCGAGGTTGTCGAACGCCACGCGCGTGGCTTCCTCGCCGAGGCCGAACGCTGGCGGCTCGGGGATGACCCGCTCGACCACACCGAGCTCGGGGGCCGCCGGGGTGCGCGGCCACGAGTCCTCGTGGTGGACGACAACGACGACATGCGCGACTACGTGCGGCGGCTGCTGGCCGACGACTACGAGGTGCTGTCCGCGGTCGACGGGCAGGACGGTCTGGAGGTCGCACGGGCGCAGCGGCCCGACCTGGTGCTGACCGACGTGATGATGCCGCGGCTGGACGGCTTCGGGCTGCTGCGGGAGCTGCACGGCGACCCGGCCACCCAGCACATCCCGGTCGTGATGCTGTCGGCGCGTGCCGGCGACGAAGCAGTCGTGGAAGGCCTCGAAGCCGGCGCCGACGACTACCTGCCCAAGCCGTTCTCGGCGCGCGAGCTGCGCGCGCGGGTGCGGGCCAACCTCGAGCTCGACAGGATCCGTCGCACTGGCGCCGCGGTCGAGCACAGCCGCGTGCTGCTGGACCAGGCGCAGCGGCTGGCCGGCGTCGGCTCGTGGGAGATCAACATCCCGGCGAACACCGTGCTCGGGTCGCCGGAGTTCCTGCGGCAGGTCGGCGTCACCGCCGACGAGCTGGCGACGCTGGGCATCCGCGCCGTGATGGACGAGCTGATCCACCCCGACGACCGCGACCGCGTGGACGAAGCCCTGCGGCAGACCATCGAGTCCGGCGTCCCGTATGACGTCGAGGTGCGGCTGCGCGCGGCCGACGGCGGCTACCGGCTCTACCGCTCCCGCGGCGAGGTCGAGCGCGACGCCAGCGGTGCGGTCGTGCGGATGCTCGGCAGCCAGCAGGACGTCACCGAGCAGCGCGCCGCCCAGGTCGCCCTCGCCGAAGCCGCCGCCACCGCCGAAGCCGCCACCCGCGAGCACCGCGTCGCCGACGAGCTGCAGCGCCACCTGCTGCCGGAGATCGCCTTCGCTCCCGAGCTGCTCGAGGTGTCGACCTTCTACCGCGCGGGCGTCGCAGGCACCCAGGTCGGCGGCGACTGGTACGACGTCATCGAGCTAGGAGCGGGCCGAACGGCGCTGGTCCTCGGCGACGTCATGGGTCGTGGTGTCCGCGCGGCCGCCGTCATGGGACAGCTGCGTGCCGCGGTGCGGGCCTACGCGCGGCTCGACCTGCCGCCTGCCGATGTCCTGGAGTTTTTGGATGGTGTGGTCCGGGACCTGGGTGAGGACCAGATCGTGACCTGTGTCTACGCCGTCTACGACCCAGCCGACCGCTCGCTGTCGTATGCCAACGCCGGTCACCTGCCGCCGCTGGTCGTCTCCTCCGACGGCATCGACACCCTCGGCGCCTCGGGGCCTCCGCTGGGCTCGGGTCCCCTGACCCTCGTCGAGGAACGTGTCGTCCTGCCCGGCGAAGCCACCCTGGTCCTCTACACCGACGGCCTCGTGGAACGCCGCGACCGCGACATCGACCGCGGCGTCGAGATGCTGGCCGCCAGCCTGCTGCACCAGACCCTGCCGGTCCCCGACCTGCCCGACTACCTCGTGCGCGAGCTGCTGCCCGACGGCCCCGACGACGACGTCGCCGTTCTGGTCGCTCGTGTCCCCGAGAACGAGTCACGCGTGCTCGCGGTCAGCCGGACCTTCGAGGCCTCCACCTCCGAAGTCGCGATCGCCCGCGATTTCGTCTCCGAGCTGCTGGTGTCATGGGCGGTCGGCGACTCCCTACGCGACGAGGTCGTCCTGCTCGTCAGCGAGCTCGTCACCAACGCCGTGATCCACGGTCGCGGCCCCGTCGAGGTCCGACTGCGCCGCTCCCCCGTCCACCTGGTGCTCGAAGTCCACGACGGCGCCACCTTCCTCCCGCGCCGGCTCCGACCGGACCCGGAGGACGAGCACGGCCGCGGCCTCCAGCTCGTCGCCCTCCTCGCCTCTCGCTGGGGCACGCGTCCCACGCCTGACGGCAAGGTCGTCTGGGCGACGTTCAGCCTCACCCCCTAGCCGCCCCGCCCCCCACTCCGCCCGCCGCGGCCCTCCGACCTCCGCGCCACCTCTCCCACCGCCGGCCCTCCCACCGCCGCCGCGCCCCGCCCCACCTCTCCCACCGCCGCCCGCGAACTCCCCCTCGCGTGTGCACCTACGGCTGCTCCACAACCACCACCGTCCACGCGAGCCGCACGAACGCCCACCCCGGACCCGCCGCACCCGACCGACAACGACGTTCGCGCCTCGGCACCGCCACCGCCCACTGCGCCCGCCAACGCGCACCGTCAACGCCCCTCGCGTGTACACCTACGGCTGCTCGACGACCACCAGCGTCCACGCGAGCCGCGAACGCCATTGCCCGGACCGGTGATGTGTGTACATTGTGTGGCGTGGCTCGGCTCAACGTGTATCTGCCCGACGAACTGGCCGACGAGGCGAGGAGGGCCGGGCTGAACATCTCAGCAGTTACGCAGGAGGCGATTCGGCGGACGCTCGCCGCAAGCTCCACCGACGCCTGGCTCGCAACTCTGACCAGGCCCGCCCTCACAGTTCGCGTGCCTCACGAGCGCGCGCTGGAGGCGCTGGACACCGAGCGGGACGAGGGCGCCACGCGTCATGGCTGAAGTGGTCGTCGATGCCTCCGCCATGGTGGATCTGCTGCTGGGCAACGACTACGGGGAGCTGGTCGGACGCCGTCTTGCCGGCCACGCCCTGCATGCACCAGCGCACCTCGACGCGGAGGTCCTCTCGGCGCTTGGACGGCTCCACCGCGCTGGGGACCTTGCGACCGACGAGGTCGAGTCCAGGCTGCGCGACCTGGTCTCTGCTCCGGTCCAGCGCCACGGCGTGGGCGGCCTTCTCCTCGGCAGCTGGGCCCGCCGGCACCAGCTCAGACTGGTCGATGCCCTGTACGTCCAGCTCGCCGTGGAGCTGGGATGTCCGCTGGTCACCACCGACCGCCGCCTGCGGGACGCTGCGTCCGTGGACGTCGTCGCTCCCTGAGCTCGGTGCGAGCCATGACCGAGCGACCGCTCGTGAGTCAGCGGCCCATTCGCGGCGTGTCGCGCATCTCGACCTGCTCGGAGGCGCACACTGTGCCAGCGACAACCGGACGGAGACCGAGATGGCCGTGGACGGCACGGTGGTGCGCCGCTTCTACGCTGCGGTTGCGGCTCGTGATGTCGATACAGCCGCAGGCTGCCTGGAACCGGACGCCAGCTGGCGGATGCCTGGTCACAACGTCCTATCCGGGACCTACATCGGCTGGGACGCCATCCGCGACCAGCTCCTCGCGCGGCTCGCGGGTCTGTCCGGTGGCACCTTCCGCGCAGAGCTGCTCGATCTGACGGTCGGCGATGTCTTCGTGGTCGCGGTGCAGCGCGCGACTGCCCAGCGCGAAGGCCGTTCGCTTGACGTCACCGGATGCCAGCTGATGCGCGTGCGGGACGGTCTTATCCACGAAGTCCGGGGGCACTACTCCGACGACGCCGCGCTCGACGCCTTCTGGGGCTCGTAGCTCCCGCTATCGCGCTCGGCGCTCCGCGCTCCCGCTCTCGCCGCCGCGCTCGGGCCCTTCCACCTCTCCCGTGTGCACCGACGGCTGCCGCACGACCACCAGCGTCCACGCGAGAACGGAGACCCCGCCCCCTGTGGACAACGCTGACGCCGCGACCGCCACATCGGGCAGGCTCGACGAATGCCGCCCGCCCCCGTGAGCGCCGTCACCGCGAACCGCCGCGAAGCCAAGCAGCGCCTCCTGGCACTCGCGAGGCAGCAGGGCGGGGTCGTGCGCTGGGACCAGGCCCAGGACCTCGGCCTGACGCGCGGACAACTGCGCTCGGCCACCGAGCGCGGCGACTGGCAGCAGCACCGCAGCGGCCTCATCGTCCCCTCACCCGAGCCGCTCGAGGGCCGCGGCCGCGTCTGGGCGGCCCATCTCCTCACCGGCGGTCGCGGCGCGATAGCCGGCCCAGCCGCCGAATGGCTCGTCGGTCTCCGCGCCGCCAGCCCGGCCCAGATCCGCGTCGACATCCCGGCCGACCAACGCGCTCCGGTCGGCCCAGAATGGATCTCCATCCGCCGTCGCCGCGGCCTCGCCGACCTCGTGGATCCCGCGGCCACCCCCGCCCGACTGCGCATCGAGGTCCTGGTCCTCGACGCGATCACGCCGACCACCAGCCTGAACGACGTAGCTGGGCTGCTGACGCGCGCCTGCCAGCAGGGCCTGACGACTCCCGCACGCCTCCTCGCCACCCTCGAACGCCGGCGCTACCAGCCTCAGCGTCAGCTCCTCCGCCAGCTGCTCGAGGACGTGGCCGACGGGGTGCGCTCGAGCCTGGAGTGGCGCTACTACCGCGACGTCGAACGCGCCCACGGCCTCCCGCGCAGCGAGCGCAACGTGCGCGAGCTGACCCGCGACGGCGTTCGCTACCGGGACGCGAAGTACCGCCAATTCCGCCTCGCCGTTGAGCTCGACGGGCGGCTCTACCACCCGGAGTCACGGCGTCACCTCGACCAGTGGCGCGATAACGAGCTGTCGATCGACGGATTCCGCACGCTGCGATATCGGTGGATGCATCTGGACGATCCGTGCGCGGTCGCGATGCAGGTGGCGCGAGCGTTGCAGGTGGGCGGATGGACCGGCAGCCCGCGAGCTTGCGCGGCTGCATGCCGGATTCTGTCGGCCGCGTGATCCCCGTGAGGCTGCGAGAGCGCTGCGTCAGATTCTTCCTCGACCCGACCCGCCGGGCGACGGAGATGCCGGTCGGAGCAACTCGATGACGATTCCGTGACTTCTGTGGCCCAGGACCATGCTCGGTGTCACTCTGAGGGACCAGCAGGTCGGCCGCAGCAGCGGAGGGTTGCCATGAGCATCGCGCAGCACTTCCACGTCCACCTCCAGCTGCCACGGCAGCGCCGAGTGCATGTCGCCGCCCCTGTCGGACCGGCCTCGGCCGCGGGCGCGACCACCGTCGCCCTGCCGCCAACTGCTCCCGTCGACGCCGTGCGCACCGTCTCACTGGCAGCCAAGTGCGCACACGACGGCTCGGAGCCGCTGTGCCGGGAGTGCGCCGTCTTCTACAACGCGCTGTAGGTGCGCACCGTCTAGGGCGTTCCGCTACTTCAGCAGACGCGAAAGGCGACGGTCGGCGAGGGGCTTTCCGCCCGTCTGACAGGTCGGGCAGTACTGCAGTGAATTGTCGGCGAAGCTGACCTCGCGGACGGTGTCGCCGCACACCGGGCAGGCCTCGCCCGTCCGGCCGTGGACCCGCATCCCGGCTCGCTTCTCGCCTTTGAGCCGTGCGACGTCGAGACCGTTGGAGCGGGCGATGGCGTCGCGGAGGGTGGACTGCAGGGCTTCGTAGAGGCGCTGTGTCTCGGCTTCGGTGAGACTGGCCGCGGTTTTGAACGGCGACATCTGCGCGACGTGCAGGATTTCGTCGGAATAGGCATTACCGACACCGGCGATGACCGACTGGTCGCGCAGGACACCTTTGATTTGACTGCGGTTGCCGTTGAGGAGAGCGGCGAAACGCGCCACGTCGAAGCCCGGTGACAGCGGGTCGGGCCCAAGCCGCGCGATTCCGGGAACGTCCTGCGGAGCGCGAACGACGTAGACGGCGAGGCGCTTCTGGGTGCCGGCTTCGGTGAGGTCGAAGCCGGAGTGACTCTCGGGAACTGCCTCTGGCGACTCCGCGAGCAGCGAGCGGTCCAGGTGCACGCGCAGCGCGAGCGGACCCTTGCCAGGCTTGGGGGGCGCTGGCGGCAGGTTGTCCCGCCATTGCAGCCAACCGGCCCGTGCGAGGTGAATCACCAGATGCAGCCCGTCGACGTCGAGGTCGAGGAACTTCCCGTGCCGCGTGACCTCGGTGATCGTCAAGCCGGCGAGTGAGGTAACCGGCGGGTCGAACGTCTTCAGCACGTTGATGGCGGCGACATCGATGCGCGCAACCACGGAGCCGACGGCATGGGCGCGCAGGTACGTCGCAACGGCTTCGACTTCCGGCAGCTCGGGCACCGCGCCAGTGTGCCTCGCCGCGCACCCGTCGTCGCGGCGCTCGGTGCCGATGCCGTCATCGCCGCCTCGTCACCGCCCAGCCACCCGCTCCCGCCGCGGCCTCTTCACCCCTTCTTCCACCGCTCGCGCGAACGCTGACGGCTGTCCAGCAACCACCAGTGCACACACGAGACCAGCGAACGGGGCGGAAGCCGCGGCCCGGCCCTGCGCCCGGGGCCACGACGGCCGCGCGTGGATTCAGCGCCCCACGGCGAGCGCGGCGACGAAGGCCAGGAGGCACCCTCGCGTCCACAGCTGGGGTAACGCCCGCCGCACCGCAGCTGCAGCCGCGCCGGGGGCAGCCGCCACACCCAGGTCGCGCCGCTCGCGTGAACGCTGACGGCTGCCCAGCAGCCACCAGTGCACACGCGAGACCGGTAAGAGGGCCAGTGCCGCGATGGGGATGGCCGAGAAGCTCGGACCTCACCCGCTCTCGTCACCACGTCGTCACCGCTTCTTCCACCGCTCGCGTGAACGCTGACGGCTGTCCAGCAGCCACCAGTGCACCCGCGAGACCAGTGAACGGGGCGGAAGCCGCGGCCCGGCCCTGCGCCCGGAGCCGCGACGGCCGCAGGTGGATTCAGCGCCCCACGGCGAGCGCCGCGACGAAGGCCAGGAGGCACCCTCGCGTCCACAGCTGGGGTAACGCCCGCCGCACCGGACCTGGCAGCCGCGCGCCCGAGCAGCCCGCCCACACTCAGCTTGCGCCGCTCGCGTGAACGCTGACGGCTTTCCAGCAGCCACCAGTGCACACGCGAGACCAG
>JBQCDV010000047.1:0-3062 GCA_051960855.1 Actinomycetales bacterium | reverse complement strand
CGGCGTCGCCGGGCTTCGCCGAGTGCCGGGGGCTGTGCTCATTGAGGAACGCCGTCAGCGACTCCGCCTCGCCGTCGTCGAGCGCGGGTAGCCACGCGACCTGCTCCTCGCCCGGCTGGACCGGCGGTGCGGCGTCAGTCCACATCCACTCCCAGTCGTGGGGCGGGTCCAGCCGCAGCCCCGGCACCAGCAGGTGCGACCCCGTCGGCACCGTCATGCCGCGCAGCACGTGCGCCTCGCGGTCGGGGTACACCGCCGCGATCAGGGCAGCCGCGTCCTCGACCGGGCCGATGATGTCGAGCCAGGTCCGCAGCGGTGGGCGTTCGAACGGCGTGAGCCAGCCGACCGCAGCACCGCAGCGGAACGCCGCCGTCGGCAGCGACAGGTCGATCTGCCAGCGCAGGAAGGGGTCGCCGACCTCAGCCAGCTCGGAGAGAGGCAGGGGGACGACGCCGGCCGTGGCCGCGGCGTTCGGGACGGGGGTGGTCATGTCGGGGTGGGCGTCAGGCAACGGTTGATCGGGTGGGGGGAGCGGCGGCTTCGGGGGCGCGCGGGGCCGGCAGATCCGTGTGCTCGCGCAGGCCGATGCGGGCGTGGAGCCGTCGGAGCGGTCCCGGTGCCCACCAGTTGAGGTCGCCGAGCAGGGTCATCGTCGCCGGGACGAGAAGGCACCGCACGAGGGTCGCATCGACGGCGACCGCGATCGCCAGCGCGACGGCGATTTCCTTGATGGTCATGGTGCGCCCGGCCGCGAAACCGGCGAAGACGATGACCACCAGCAGCGCGGCACTCGTGATGATGCGGCCGGTGCGCTGCAGACCGAGTTCGACGGCGCGGTCGTTGGGCAGCCCGGAGTCGTAGAGCTCCTTGATGCGCGAGAGCAGGAACACCTCGTAGTCCATCGACAGGCCGAAGGCGAAGGCGAACACCATCACCGGCAGCCACGTCTCGAGGCCGCCGACCGGTGTGAAGCCGAGGAGCCCCGACAGGTGCCCCTCCTGGAAGATCCAGATCAGCGCGCCGAAGGTGGCACCGAGGGAGAGCGTGTTCATGACGAGGGCCTTCAGCGGCACGAGCACTGAACCGGTCATGAGGAACAGCAGCACGAAGGTCGCGAGCCCGACCCACAGCGCGGCCTTCCACACGCCGGCGGCGACCTGAGAGCTGAGATCGACCAGAACGGCGCCGTTGCCGGTGACCCAGGTGCGGAAGTCGGGCCGGTGCTCACGCAGCGCGTGCACGAGGGCCTGCGCGTCCTCACCCTGCGGGTCGCCCTTGGCGATGACCGCGAGGCTGGACCAGCCGTGGAGACGATCCTGCGGGGGGAGGACCGCGCGGAGGTGCGGGGCGACGTCGGGTCGCTGGGTGACCTCGGTGGTGTAGGCCGCGAGCTGGCTGGCCGGCACGTGGGCGACGACGAGCAGCGGGTCGGCGGCCGACTGCGGGAATCGGGCGTCGATCAGGTCGGAGAACTGCCGGGCCTCGGAGTCCGTGGGCAGCAGCTCGACGCCACCCAGCCGATAGTGCGCGCCGAGGAACGGTGTGCCCGCTATGAGCAACACCAGCGCGACCGCGACGACGACGGGGATCGGCCGTCGCTGCGTCGTTCGGGCCAGACGGGCGAAGAAGCCGTCGTCCGCACCCGAGGCGCGGGTGGGTTTGATCCGCTTGGCGAAGACGGCGATGAGCGCGGGGACCAGCGTGAGCGCGGCCAGCAGAGCGAAGACGACGACCGACAGGCCCGCCGCGGCCAGGCCCTTGTAGACGATGACGTCGAAGAAGAACAGACCCGACAGCGACACCGCCACGGTCAGCGCCGAGAAGAGGATGGTGCGCCCGGCGGTCGCCATCATCCGGGCGAGCGACTCCTCGGCGTCGAAGCCGCGGGCGCGTTCCTCCCGGAAGCGGCTGACCAGCAGCAGGGCATAGTCGATCGACAGGCCGAGGCCCATGACGGTCGTGACAGAGGCGACCGAGGGGTCGAGCTGCAGCACGTGGCTGAAGCCGAGCAGGGCGAACAGGCCGCCGGCGACGCTCGCCAGGGCGGCGAGGATAGGGATGCTCGCCGCGAGGAAGCCGGCGAACAGCAGGATCATCACGACCAGCGTGATCGGCAGCGCGATCAGCTCGCCGCGCTCGGTGTCCTGCTGGACGAGCCGGCCTTCCTCAAGGTTGCCGAGGTTCCCGCCGCCCAGCACGACCCGAACGTCGGAGCTGGGCTTCTCGAGCGTGGTTTCGAGCCCCCGCAAGGCCGGAGTGACTGCGGCGCTGAAGGCGCGGCGCTGCTGCGTGTCGAGGCCGGGCGTCGCGTTGACCGTGATGAGGAACGCGCGGCCGTCGGCGGCCACCTGCCGGGCGCCGGCTGGGCCAGGTGTCGCCGGCGTGACGACGCTGGCGAGGTGGTCGACCTGCTGGAGCTGGCGGGTGGCGGTCGCGACCGCCGCCTGTGCTGCCGGCGCCGTGGAGCTGAGACCGTCCACCGCGGCGGTGATCGACGTGCTGTAGGGCGCCGAGTCCGCCAGCTTGTCGAAGCCGGCGAACGACTCCATCGCGCTGCCGCGGTAGTCGATCCCGAGCCGGCTGAACACCGAGCTCCCGACCGCGAGCATCGCGACGGCCGCCACGAGCCACGTCAGCACGACCCACCGGCGCCGGCGGTAGAGGGTGCGCCCAAGCCTGGAAAGCATGGGCACCAGTGTGGGCCGCGAGCAGCCACGGGACGACCAACTTTCGCCGCAACCAGGGGGAGACCCGGGTCACCTCAGGGTCGGTGCTCGGGTGGCCGCCGGACCTCTGCCGCCGCCCCCGCCCCGCCGAGCTCGCGCCCCCCTCCCCGCTGAGCCGGCAGTTTGTGCACTGCCGCCACTTACGCTGCCTTCCGTGACCGACAGCGACGCCCTCTTCGAGACCGACGCCGTGCCGGCGCCCCTCGGCTCGAGCGGCAGCCTCGGCGACGCCTCGCATACCGCCGCACCGCTCGCCGTCCGGATGCGGCCGCGCACCCTCGACGAGCTCGTCGGCCAGCAGCACCTGCTCGCACCCGGCTCGCCGCTGCGCCGCTT